>DASVBE010000336.1:0-24765 GCA_036375995.1 Streptosporangiaceae bacterium
GCTCAGCTGGCTGGCCGCCCGGGCCACCCCGGGCGGCCCGGCGCCGGCCGGGGCCGCCGGGCCGGCCGCGGCCCCCGGCGGCCCGCCGCCCCCGGCCGCGCCGCTGACCCGGCTGGGGGCCGAACTGGCGCTGCGCTTCGACCCGGCCGGCGGTTACCTGGGCAAGGCCGCTCCCGGTCGCACCATCGGCCGCGGCGACCTGGACCCGGTCGGCTCGTCCACCCTGGAGCTGCTTCGCCGTCACAGCCTGCTGGACGGGGTCGAGCCGGACCTGGTCGCGCTGACCTCCTGGGCCCAGCCGTGGGTGCCGGCCTGGCTGGAGTGGGAGCTGACCGTCACCCCGGCCGCGGACCTGTCCGGCTGGCAGCTCGGCCCCGTCGACTACGAGCCGGCCGGCCCGGACCAGGCCGGGCCCGGTCCCGGCGGGGCGGCGGCCGGTCCCGCGCCGGTCACCGTGTCCGGCCGGGCCCACCTCACCACGGCACCCGGCACCCGGCTGGCCGGGGCGGTGGCCACCTGGCTGACCGCCGAGCAGGCCAGGGACCGGGTCAGCACCGGCGAGGTGGACGACACCACCGCCGCGCAGATCGCCGCCCTCGGGGCCGCCGCCGCCGGGCTTGACCTGCTCTCGGCGTCCTGCGACGGGGTCCGGACCGTGCTGCTCGGCCTGCCGCAGACGGCCCTGGCGGCCCGGCAGGCGGACGGCACGGTCCCGCCGCCGGCCCCGGCCGGCCCGCCGGCCCTGCTGGCCGGCGGCACGGTCACGCTGACCCGGCTGCGGGTGGTGGACGCCTTTGGCCGGCTGCTCGACCTCGACCCCGCGGGCACGGTCGTGCCGGAGCGGGTGACCGTACCCGGGGCGCAGGCGACGATGCTGCGGACACCGCGGATCACCGCGCCGTCCCGCTGCCGGCTGCGCCTGGTCGGCGCCGAGACCACCGACCCAGCCGCCCCGGCCGACGCGGTGGTCGACGAGGTAGACGCCAGCCATCAGGTCAGCCCGGTGATCGGCTTCCTGCTGCCGAACCACGTGGACGAAGGCGTCCAGGTGTTCGGCGCCGACGGCGCACCGCTCGGCGAGCTGATCACCGAGCCCGCCGGCGGCGGCGTGGTCTGGGAGCCGGCGCCCGGCCGGCCACTGCGCGCCGACGCCGCGCCCGGCGAGGGCCTGACCACGGCCCAGCGCCCGCTCGGGCTGCTCGCCTCGGGCATGGTCGCCGCCGACGCCGCGGCCCGGGCCGGCCAGCCCGCGGGCGCGGCCGGCGGCCCCGCCGAGTCGGCGCTGTCCGCCTTCCTGCGCGCGATCGACACCACGCTGTGGACCGTGGACCCGATCGCGGGCGCGGGCTCGTCCGCGGTGGCCTCGATCGTCGGCCGGCCGGTGGCCGTGGTGCGCACCGTGCTGTCCGTGGACGTGGCCGACGACCTGGACGCGCTCACCCTGGACGACGCGGGCCGCGCGGTCAGGGCGCAGGCCTACGCGGACCTGACCCGGCTCGGCGTGCCGGTCAGGATCGGCGAGCTGACCCGGACCGACGACGGCGTGCTCGGCTGGTTCGCCGACGACGACTACTCCCGGATGCACGTGGTGGACAAGCTGGTCAGGGACGAGGCCCTGGCCGCCGGGCCGGGCCAGGGCCACTTCGGGCCGTGGGGCACCACGCCGGTCGTGCCGGAGCCGCAGCCGATCGACCATCCCTACCTGGACACCGCCGACACCGTGGTGGTCCACCCGGGCAGCCCGCGGCTGCTGACCGTGCTGATGCTGCCCGGGTCCACGGCCAGCGTCACCTGCGGGCTGGTCCCGCGGGCCACCATCCAGCTGCAGCGGGCCTGGTACGCGCCCGGCCTGGAGAAGCTGTCGCCGTCGGTCCGGGTCGGGCCGGTGCTGGTCGACCCCGGCCAGGTCCGGCTGCCCGCCGTGACCGCGCTGGGCCAGCGCCAGGTGCTCACCCACCGGGAGGGCCCGCTGGGCTGGCAGGACGACGCGATCCTGGCCGCCACCCAGGAGGCGCTGCTGCCAGACCGGGCGTCCGTGCTGCGCGAGGGCTGGATCCGGGTCGACCCGTCGCCACCGCCGCCGCCAGGGACCGGCTCCGGGACCGCGTCCACGTCGCCGGCGGCAGCGTCATGACCAGGTACGAGTGGCCGCCGGCCGCCGGGCGCCCGCGGGGCCGGTCCCGGGCCCGCCGGGCCGACATCGCCGGGCAGGCCGCGGGCAGCGACCCGGCCGCCCGGCCGTACGCGCTGGCCCGGCGCCGGGCCGACCAGGCGGTGCGGCCGGGCCTGGCCCCTGGTCAGCCGCCGGACCCCGCGAAGGACCTGTGGCTGCCGATGGGGCCCGCCGCCACCCTGCGCGGCGCGAGCGACGCCGATCCCCGGGCCAGTGGGCGGATCAGGGACCTGGCGGTGAGTGACGACGGCACCCGGATCTACGCCGGCACGGCGGGCGGCGGGGTCTGGTACTCCGGCGACAGCGGCCTCAGCTGGCTCCCCGTGGGCGCCTACACGCTGGGCGGCGACGTCACCACCGACGCCCCGTCGTCCACCACGCTGGCCATCGGCGCCCTGCACGTCCGCTTCGGCGACGGTCCCGACCAGGACGAGGTCTGGGCCGGAACCGGGGAGTCGTACCCGGACGGCACGCCCCAGGACTTCGGCGAACAAGGCGACTACGGCGGCATCGGGATCCTGCACGCGAACCAGCCGGTGCACACCGTCCTGCAGAACCCGGACACCGACCCGTGGGAGCACGGCGCCCCGGCGCTGCGCGGCCAGGGCGTATACGCGTTCGCGGCCGACCCGGCTGCCCCGTCCGCGGTGATCGCCGGCACCAGCGCCGGCTTGCACAGCTTCGATCCGGGCGCCGGGCCCCTCACCGAGCCGTGGAGCCTGGTGACGGTGGCCGCCTGGGAGGCGCTGCTCGGCGCCGGCAGCAGCAACGCGGTGCACGTAACCGATGTGGCCTGGGTGAGCACCGCGGCCGGACCCCGGCTGTGGGTCGCGGTTTCTGGCGACGTGACCGACGCGGCCGTACGCGGCCTGTGGCGCAGCGACCACGGTCTGGACGGGCCCTTCGTCCGGGTCGACCTGACCGGCGTGGCCACTAACGCGCAGCGCCGGACGCTGCTCAACCTGGGGCTGGCCGCGGCGCCGTCGGATCCCACCGTGCTCTACGTGCTCTCGACCGGGCCGCGGCTGTGGCGGGTGGACGGGGACACCACGGTGCGCCGGGTGCTTGGACTGCCCAGGGGCTTGTTCGGCAGGCCACCGGACAGCGACCCGGGGCAGGGCGAGTACGACCTCGCGGTGGCCGTGGACCCGGGCCAGCCCCTGCGGGTAGTCGTCGGCGGCGCGGCCACGGACAGCTCGCTGACCCCGGGCACGGCCGCGGCGGCGCTCTTCCGGCTGACCCTGCGCACTCCGGCCCCCACCGGTACCGCGTCCTGGCATACCGATTACGCCGGGAACGAGGGCTCCGACGGCACCTGGATTGGCGAGGGCGTGCACGCTGACGTGCACCGGCTGCGCTGGCTGCCCGCGGCCGGCGGCGGCGCTACCCGGCTGCACGTGGCCTGCGACGGCGGGCTCTTCGTGTCCGCCGCCGGGGGTGACCCCACCACGTTCACTGCCAGGAACACCGGGCTCGGCAGTACCGAGGCCGGCTACCTGGACAGCCACCCGGTCAGCGACGGCCCGGTGCTGATCGGCGTGAACGACAACGGCACCCAGCTGCGGATCTCCGAGTCGGTCTGGCGCCGGGTCACCTCCAACGGCGACGGCGGCGGCGTGGCCTTCGATCCGTCGGGGAGCGGCCGGTTCATCGGCCAGGCCAACGGAGGTAGCTGGGCCGACGATGCCGGCACTCTCATCAAGCCGTCCTTCCGCGGCCTCAACGAGGCCCCTGAGACGGCCGAGGACAATGCCACCCGGTTTTACTCCAACGCCGCCGCTATCAAGACCGTCGTTACCAGGGCTGGCAGAGACACCCAGGTCACCCAGCTGGCGCTGGGCACCAGCCGCGTCTGGTACTCCGAGCAGTGGTTCCGCACCTTCACCGACGCCACCTTCGTGATCCGGGTCCAGGCGGTGACCCTGCCGTCGGCCACCGACCCGCGGGCGGGGGACGCGAACGATGCGCACACCGACGTGCTTGATCCCGGCCCGGTCCCGCCGGGGACGCGGGACCCCCATCACACTGGGGTGCGGGCTCTGCGCTGGGCCGGCCCGGACCGGCTCTACGCCCTGATGCCAGGAGCCGTACACCGGCTGGATCGCCCCCACGGCACCGCCAGCTGGCACCGTACCCGGATCATGCGGCGCGCGGTAGCCGCGGGCGCCCCGGCCCCGGCCGCCTCCGGGCCGGCGATCCCGCCCGAGGGCATGCTGAACGACCTGGCCGTGCACGACCAGACGGCCGGGCCGCACGGCTCGTTCTACGTGGCCACCAGCAACCCACGGGAGCCGCTGTGGTGGTTCGACGGGACCGGCGTCTGGTTCCCGTCCGGGCTCGGCACGCTGCCGCCGGACGGGCCAGGCGTACGGGTGCCCGCCTACAGCGTCACCGTCGACCCCCTCGAGCTTGGCGTGGTCTACCTGGGCACCGCGGTCGGGGTCTGGCGCGGGGCCCTCACGATCACCGCGGGCGTCCCGGCCTGGGACTGGACGGCGCTGGCCAACGGGCTGCCCGAGGCGGCCGTGCAGGACCTGTCGGTGGTCCGCTACCCGCTGGCCCAGGGCGGCCAGGTGCGGCTGCTGCGGGCCGCCCTGCAATCCCGCGGGGCGTGGGAGTGCCAGCTCGACGCCGACCTGGTGGACGTCACCTACCTGCGGGTCCACCCGTACGACACCCGCCGGTCGCTGCCCACCGCGCTGCCCGACCCGCTCCCGCCGCCCCGCGGCGCCGACCGGGAGTGGCACCTGGACTGGGCCGACGTGCGGGCCCGCGCGTTCAGGGACGCGGCCGGGCGGCCCGCCCCGTCGCCCGACGGCACCCCGGCCGGCAGCTTCACCTGGCACGCCAGCCCGGACCTCCGGGTCCGGCCCGTCCCGGGCAGCCCGGCCTTCCCGGCCCCGGCGTCGCTGCCGTGGACCAGGAAGCCGGCCGACAGGTACGCGCTATGGGCCCTGCAGACCGCGCTGCACGCATATGACCCGCTGATCGTCCCCGACGGCCGGTGGACGGCGCTCTTCGGCCGGCGCCTGAGTGCGCTGCGCCAGGACATTGGGCTAGTGGATCACAGAGCCGTAGTAGATGCCGCTCTGTGGAATCACGCCGCGATTGCGGCCGGCTGGTGGGCGAATCCGTGGGACGGGCGTGCGCCGTCCGAGGCTGACCTGGTCGAGCGGATCGTGCACCGGACGACCGCCCGGCCGGTCGTCGGGGCCCAGCCCGAGGTGGACGCCCCCACGGTGTCCGCCGCGAGCTGCGCGGTGCCGGCCGGGCCGCTGGCCGTCGAGGTGTGCGTGCACCGGCGGGCGCTCCAGCCGCTCGGGCGCGACGGGCTGACCGTGCTGCTGCTGCGCACGCAGCTTGACCCCAACGCGGCCACCTGGGCCGGGATGCCGGCCCTGGCGGTGGCCGGGCTCGGCGACGCGATGGCCGGGGTGCCCGCAGACGGCGGCCCGCTCGGGATCGCGCTGCCGGCCGGCTGGCAAACCGCCGACACCAGCGTCGAGGTCCGCCGCCCGGCGGCCCCGGTCGGGCCGGACGCCCCGGCCGTCTCGGTCGGGCCGGCCGCCCCGGTGGTGGTGTCCTTCCGAACCGACCTGACCGGCCAGGCTGGCCAGTGGCTGCTGCTGGCTGTGATCGCCGCCGGGGCCGGGACCCCGATTCTGGCGGGAGCGTCGCTATCCGGCCAGGTCCTCGGCAGCCCGCACCTCGCCGCCCGTTCGGCCGAGATCCGCTGAGGATTCAGGGAATCGCGGGAAAGGACGCCACTATGAGACCAGCCGCGAGCCCGGCCCGCCGGACCTGCCTGGCCAGCGCGATGATCGCCGGGCGCTGGTGCGACCGGCGATCATGATGCCGGCCAGGCAGACCGCACCGCCCAGCCAGGCCAGCGGCACGGGAACCTGGTCCAGCAGCAGCCACGACAGCACGATCACGACGGCCGGGATCGCATAGGTGGCGGCAGCCATCTGCCCGGCCGTGCTGCGCGCCAGCGCGTAGGTCCAGGTGGTGAAACCCAGCGCGGTCGGGATAACTCCCAGGTACAGCACACCTAGGACCGCACCAGGTGGCGCGGCGGCCACCTGCCGCCCGAACTGCCCGGCGAACGGCAGCAGGAGAACCGTCCCGGCCAGGCACCCGAACGCGGTGACCTGCAGGACCGAGGCATGCCGTAGCGCGGGCTTCTGGCAGATCTGGCTGCCGGCCGAGCCGGCCGCCGCCAGCAGGCACAGCAGCACGCCATCCCACGGGGCGCGGCCGCCGCCGGAAGCGGCGAATCCGACCAGGGCCGTGCCAGCACAGCAAACCGGGATGCCGGCCACCATGCGGCGCGGGAATCCCTCGCCGAGCAGCAGGCCGGCCAGCACCGCCACGAGAACCGGGCCGACGCCGATGATCATCGACGCGGTGCCGGCGTCCACCAATTGCTCGCCCCGGTTCAGCGCGACCATGTAGACGCCGAATCGCAGCACGCCGAATCCCGCGATGCCGGGCCATGCGGCGCGCGGCGGCAGCCCCTCCCGCCGAACCGCTGCGATGCCGGCCAGCACCGCCGACCCTGCCAGCATGCGGCCAAGCGCCAGTGGCCCCGGCCCGAAATAACGCCCGGCATCCCGGATAACCACGAACGCCGATGCCCATTGGACCATCGTGACGGCAGCCGCTGCCTGCGCCGCACGGTCCCTGCCGCCCGCGTCTCGCACGGTCCCAACGGTGGATCACCTTGCTTCGGCGCGCGCCGAAGCATCACCGCAAAGCGGGCAACGGGAGTGACGGTCAGGCCTTCGGCGTCCGCTGGTTCCTGATCTGCCTGGCCAGCGCGATGATCGCCGGGCGCTGGCGCGACCGGACGTGGCCCGGCGGCAGGTCGGGGCAGGTGTGGTCGCCCCAGGCCTTTCCGCCCATGGAATGGACGCCGTAGCCCTTCCCGGTCACGCTGTCGGTCACCTGAAGCGGGAACCCGGCGAATCGCGAGAGCAGCTCCACGAGCTGCGCCGACGACGCGATCTGGTCGTCGGTCAGGGGGTTGTCCGGGTTGCGGTTGTCGGCGTGCTCGATGGAGTACCAGGCCTTATTGCCCGCCATCTGCGCCCATGCGATCCAGCCTTTGCCGATGGGGCCGAACTGGTGGATGTGGCCGTCCTGAGCGATGCCGAAATGGGCGCTCGCCTGTTTCGCCGGGTTGTTGAACAGGTCGATGCAGTGCGGCAGGTTGCACACCATCGTGTGCATGACCACGCCCTGCATGGCACCGGACCCGAACGTGCCGTTCACGCACGGGAACGGGTTGTTGTAGCTGATGCTGGCCGGGCCGGTCACCCGGCCGTCGGCGCCCACCTGCAAACGGCCGGGTACGTATCCCCCTGCGGTCATGACGGCCTCCTTTATCGCGCCGGAACCTACCATCATCCCCGGCAAATAGGCGCGAACTGGCGGCCAGATCCGCCGGTGTGGCGGGCCGCGCACCGCGCTGGCCGAAGTCAGTGACGTTTGTCCCGTCGCCGGCTGGCCAATGTCCCTGGCCGCTGGCCTGAGCGGGTGCGGATGTTGAGCCGGGGTGATCTCAAATGCACAGAAAACTCATGCGCATGTCAGCCGTGACGGCGGGCGTGGCGGCGCTCAGCGCAGCCGCGGTCACGGGCGGATACGCCGCGGACGCGGCGCCCGCTGGCCCGCAGGCCGCGAGCGCTGCTCAGGGGGGCAGCCCGTCCCATTCGGCGGCCATTCCCGGCGCCCAGTTGTGGGTCAAGCGGTACAACGGGCCAGCCAACGGCCCGGACCAGGCCCTCTCTGCGGCGGTCAGCCCGGACGGGGTCCGCGTGTTCGTGACTGGCTTCAGCCACGGCGCCGGCTCGAAAGCGGATTACGCCACCATCGCCTACCGCGCCGGCACCGGCACCCGGCTGTGGGCCAGCCGCTACAACGGCCCGGGTAACGGCACCGACCTCGCGTCGTCGGTAGCGGTCAGCCCGGATGGCGACCGGGTGTTCGTGACCGGTTTCAGCCACGGCACCAAGTCGGGACCGGACTACGCCACCATCGCCTACCGCGCGGACACCGGCACCCGGCTCTGGGTCAGGCGCTATAACGGCCCGGGCAACGGCACCGACCGCGCCATGTCTGTCACCGTCAGCCGCAGCGGCGACCGGGTGCTCGTGACTGGCGTCAGCCACGGCGCCGGTTCGGGGCTGGATTACGCCACCATCGCCTACCGCGCGGACACCGGCACCCGGCTCTGGGTTCAGCGGAACAACGGCCCGGGCAACGGTGCCGACCGCGCCATGTCCGTGACCGCCAGCCCCGCCGGTAACCGGGTCTTCGTCACCGGGCAAAGCACCGGGAGCGGCTCGGGGCTGGACTACGCCACCATCGCCTACCGCGCCGGCACCGGCACCCGGCTCTGGGTTCAGCGGTACAACGGCCCGGGCAACGGCCCGGACGGCGCCATGTCCGTGGCCGCCAGCCACGCCGGGGACCGGGTCTTCGTCACCGGTCACAGCACCGGCGCCGGCTCGGGGCTGGACTACGCCACCATCGCCTACCGCGCCGCCACCGGCACCCGGCTGTGGACCGAGCGGTACAGCGGCCCGGGCAAGAACGGGGACGGCGCCCGGTCGGTCGCGGTGAGCCCCGGCGGGCGCACCGTGTTCGTGACGGGAACCAGCTTCGGCCGCGGCACCGGCGATGATTACGCCACCGTCGCCTACCGCGCCGCCACCGGCGCGCGCCAGTGGGTCAGCCGCTACAACGGCCCCCGCAACACCTTCGATGTCGCCAACTCCCTGGCCGTCGACCCCGCCAGCGGGAAGGTGTACGTCACCGGGGTGGTCGGCGCCTTCACCGAGAAGGGTGATTTCGCCACCGTCGCCTACCGCCCGGCCACCGGCACGAGACGGTGGGTCCGCTTCTACAACGACCCCGTCGGCACCAACGTGGCCCAGTTCGTGGCCGTTAATCCCGTCAGCGGAGCGGTGGTCGTTACCGGAAACAGCTTCGGCAGGACCTCTAGCTGGGACTACGCCACGGTTGCCTACGGCCGCTGACCGCCCGTGCGGCCGGCCGTGGCCCCCCGGCCGGCCGGCTGATCTCCGCACCGGAATGGGAGGCACACCATGACCCGGACCACGCTGATGACCCTGCCCGCTGCGCTGGCGCTGGCCGCGGGGGTGATCGCGCCGGCCCTGTCCGCGACGCAGGCCGCCGGAGCCGGCCAGCCGCGCGTCTCGGCTGCGCCCGGCCAGCGGCTGTGGGTGCAGCGGTATCACGGTCCGCAGCGGCCCGCTAACTCCCCGGCCGGCGCCGTGCTGAGCCCCGACGGGGCCACGGTCTTCGTCACGGGGACCAGCTCGGCGCCCGGCAAGCAGGAATACGCGACAGTCGCCTACCGCGCGGCGACCGGAGCCAGGCGGTGGGCGGCGCGCTACCCCGGCAAGTGGTTCTTCACCGCGGCCAGCTCGATCGCGGTGAGCCCCGCGGGCAACCTGGTGTTCGTCACCGGCCGGAGCACCCGCAGCGGGACCACCACCGACTACGCGACCGTGGCCTACCGCGCCGCCACCGGGACGAAAGCATGGGCCGCGCGGTACAACGGGCCTGCTGGCGGTGACGACACGGCCACCTCGGTCGCGGTGAGCCCGCGAGGGAACATCGTCTTCGTCACCGGCTTCAGCCAGGGCACTGCCTCCAGCCGGGATTACGCCACGGTCGCCTACCGGGCCGCCACCGGCGCCCGGCTCTGGGCCAGGCGCTACAGCCTGCCCGGCCGCAGTGACAGCACCGCCGCGGCGCTCGCCGTCAGCCCGGACGGCCAGGCCGTATTCGTGACGGGGTACACGTTCCCGCCGCACGGCCATGCCGGCTACGTCACCATCGCCTACCGGGCCGCCACGGGGAAGGCGGAGTGGCACGCCCGCTACGACGGCCCCGGCCAGGGCGACGACATCACCTCGGCGGTGAAGGTCACGCCCGACGGCAGCACGGTGCTCGTGACCGGGACCAGCTACGGCGGCCCGGGGACGGGCAGCGACTGGGCGACGGTCGCCTACCGGGCCGCCACCGGCACCCAGCGCTGGGTCAGCCGGTACACGGGGCCGGGAAACGGTACCGACGGTGCCTCGTCCCTGGCGGTGAACCCGAGCGGAACGCGCGTGTATGTGACCGGTTTCAGCGAGGGCAGGACCTCGGGCCGGGACTGCGCCACGGTCGCCTACCGGACGGCCACGGGCGCGCAGGTGTGGGCGAAGCGTTATACCGGGCCCGGCAGCCGCACGGATGCCTGCAGCGCCATCGCCACCAGCCCGGACGGGGGCAAGGTGTTCGTTACCGGGACTGTGACCCGGGCTGGCCAGGATGGCGACTACCTCACGATCGCCTACCGCGCCGCGACCGGGGCCTGGCTGTGGGGCCGCCGTTACAACGGCCCCGCTAGCTCCCTCGACCGGGCAGGCGCGGTGGTGGCCTCGGCCACCCGGGTGATCGTCACCGGGGACAGCTTCCTGGTCCTCGGCAACCCCGGTATGTCGGACTTCGCCACCATCGCCTACGCACCCTGAGGATCTGGCCGGAAACCCGGCCTGGATGAGAAGGCCGTGACCATCACGGCAGCGGCACCAGCGGGCTAGCTCGCGGCGGGCCGCAGCCCCCGGGCGGCCGGCAGCCGGCCCCGCAGCGCCGGCCGGGCACGGGCAAGGTGCTTCCCGGCGGACCGGCGGCTGATGCCCATGACGGCCGCCACCTCGGGTTCGGCCAGGCCGGCGTAGTAGCGCAGGACGACGGCCTCGCGCTGGAGGGCGGGCAGGGCGTGCAGGGCGGCCACCAGCTCGGGACTGTGCTGGGCCGGGCCTGCCCGGCCGGTGACCGGCCGTCCAGGCGCAGGCCCGGGCGCGATCCTGGCCAGGACCGGCCTGTCCTGCCGCGAGCGGGACCCGGCGACCACGCAACGGCGCAGGTAAGCGAGAGCCCGGCCGGTGTCCTGAAGCTGGCCCCAGGCATCGTGCACGGCGACGAACGCGTCCTGGACCAGGTCCTCAGCCTCGCCAGCGTCCGGCAGCAGCAACGCGGCGAGCCGGACCAGCAACCGGTAGTGCTGATCGAACAGAACCTGCACCGCACGGTCGGCGCCCTGATCCGGGCCCAGGGTGCGCTCGCCCAGCCAGGCCCGGTACCGGGCCAGGCCCGCCGTCAGGTCGTAACCGGCTCCGAGCGAGCCGCCCTGCTGCTCGGTGACCTGCTGGTAGAGCCCGCAGAGCACGTTGTTCTCGGCAGAGCTGGCGGCCGGGCCGGCGATGCGGGTCACGACGATGCTCCTTCCGGCTCGGCGGTGAACGGGTAATCCGGCCCGAGCTGGGCGATCAGCTTGCGCCGGACCCGGTACAGGTGCGTGGCCACCGTTTTCTCGGCCATGCCCAGGGCCGCGGCGATCTCGCTTTCCTTCATGTCCTGCTGCCAGCGCAGCATCGCGACCACGTGCTGCCGTTCGGGCAGAGCCTGGATGATCTTCCAGCAGCGCTCCAGCACCACCGAGGAGAACGCGTGCTCGGCGGGGTCCGCCGGGGTCACGCGGTACCGGGACTCGATCCGGGGCAGCCGGTCGCGGAACGCGGCCTCCCGCCGGTATCCGCTCACCGCGGTGTTCGCCAGCGTGGTCCGCAGCCAGACCCGGCGCTGCTCATCGGCCAGGCAGCGGAGCAGGGGCCAGGCCCGGCCCGCGGCCTCGAACGCAGCCTGGACCAGGTCGTCGGACAGCGCCCGGTCCCCGCGGGTCAGCACGCAGGCGTACCCGAACAGGCCAGGGGCGTCAGCCGTGAAGCAGGCGGCCAGCTCATCGGCCTCCTGGGCGGAGATCCGTCCCGCACTCACCGCAGGCTCCGGCGAGGCGAGGCAGCGGCGGCCTGGCTGCGGCCGGCCAGGGCAGCCAGGCCGGATAGCCATGCGGGCAGGCGCGGCCGGCCGCAGCCCCCGGGCGGCCGGCCGAACCCCCGAGCGGGAGGGGATTGAGCCACACCGGTAAGTCGTACCGCAGCAGCGGAACCTTTACCGCGCCGGGCCGGATATCGGGCCGATCTGGCCGGGAGCGCGCAACGCCAGGGAGCTAGCGCAAGCCAGGCGGCTGGCCGGGCAACGTCACCGGTGATCATGGGACCAGCGAGTCCCCCGCCAGGAGCAGATCGGCGAGCCCGGCACCACGCCGCGGGACACCGGCCGGTAACCAGATCACCGGGGCGGGCAGCAGCGCGCTGGCGGGGACTCCGGAAGGACAAGCCCCGCCGGCGCCCGCTGCCCGTCTCACCCCCCGCTCCATCGCCATAGCAGGCAGGACCCGCTTTGGCCAGGATGCCGGCCTGCGCAGGCCACGGCCGCGGTTGCCAGGGCCTGGTTGCGGGCAGGACCGTGGAAGAGCGCGCGGCAGGCGCTTGCGGAGGGAGGCCAGCGTGTTCGAGGCCGCCAACATCCGGGAATGGCGCGGCCACGACGTGGTCGACGCCGAGGGTCACAAGATCGGCCAGCTCGAGGCCGTCTACGTTGACACCGGCACCGATTTGCCGTCGTTCGGCACGGTCACGGTCGGGCTGCCAACCCGGCGCCGGCTCGTATTCGTTCCTCTCGACCAGGCGACCGTGGGCCCGGGGTATCTCAAGATCCGCTACGCCAAGAAACAAGTGAAGGATGCCCCGTCAATCGAGACCGACGGTGAGCTGCCCGCGTCTGGCGAAGAGGCGGTCTTCAAGCATTACGGCCTGACCTACCAGCCAGGCGCGGGTGGTGAGCGGCGGCTAGCCCGCCGCTGAGCCCTGATGATCGGAGGATCCGATGATTGCCCTGTTCCTCCTGCTGCTGATCGTGGCGATAATCCTGGGCCTCGTGGGCGTTGTCGTCAAAGGCCTGCTCTACTTGCTGTTCATCGGAATTGCCGTCTTCCTTGGCGCCCTTCTGCTGGCCGGCCTGCGGATGCGGCGCCGCCCCGGCAGGCACCCGGCCCGTTAGTGGTAGGGGCGGTGCGGGATGGGGGCGTCGTTGAGCTGCTGGTCGAGGTCGACGAGGATCGCGTCGCCCTCGATCTTGCAGGCGTAGACGGGCAGCGGCGGGACCACGGGGATGCCGATCGACTCGCCGGTGGTCAGGTCGAACCGTGAGTTGTGCGACGCGCAGACCAGCGTGTCGTCGTCCTGGACGGTGCCCTCGTGCAGCGGCTGCTGCTGGTGGGTGCAGGTGTTGTGGACCGCGCGGACGTCGTCCTCGTCCAGCATCACCAGGCAGATCGGCTCGCGCAGGCCCTCGACCAACAGGGTTTCGCCCGGCTCGAGGTCGTCGAGGTTGGCGACGATTTCGTAGGCCATGACTATTTCCTTCCGTTGGCCCGGCGGCGCGGGGCGGGCTGGTTGCCGCGCACCTCGATACCGCCACCCCGGATCCGGGTGCGTATCACCGGCTGCGGCTGATGCGACGGGCCGCGGCGGACCGAGCCGTCGGCCAGGCAGTACTGCGAGCCGTGCAGCGGGCAGGTCACGGTCAGGCCCTCGACGGTGCCGCGGCTCAGCAGGCCCGCCGCATGGCTGCACAGGTTGTCCAGCGCGTAGAGGGTGCCGTCGTGCCGGTAGAGCAGGACCTGGCGGCCGTCGGCCACCACCCCGGTGGGCACGCCGTCCGGCAGATCCGCGTCGTCGAGGACCCTGACCCAGCGGCGCGGGCCGTCCGCCCCGGCGACCCGGTTGACCATGACCGCCCTGGCGAACACCAGATGGCCGCCGAGGTAGGCGGCGCCGAGCGTGACGCCCAGGCCGGTCACGCCCAGCCCGCGAGCGGTGCGCCGGTAGCCGGCCAGCCGGGCGGTCAGCGACAGGCCCTGCAGCCCGAGCGCGGCCGTGTTGAGCACCCCGTGGAGCAGCCCGACCCGGCGATCCTGGTCGTCGCTGACCGTCCAGTCGGCGATCCCGGTGGCCGCGGTCGCCACCGCGGCCACGACACCGGCCGCGGTGAACAGCGCCACCGGGTCCGTGCCGTTCTCCTGACCGCCCGCCGGATCGCGGCCGGATAGATCCAGGATCAGGGCGCCCGCCCACAGCCCGATCGGCAGGTCGCTGAGCGCCGGGTGCAGCGGATGGCCGAGCCACCGGCCGCCGTGCATGAGCTCCAGCACCGGGTGGCCCTGGTACTTCTCCCGCCACGGCCCGAGAACCGCGGTCAGCTGGTCGTTGAGCGTGCGGATCCAGGCCCAGCCGTCGGCGAGCTCGACCAGCCGGTGATGCCAGGTCCCCTCCTGGCCCGCCGCCCCATCCGCCGCCGCAGCCGAGTCCGCCCCGGCCGGCCCGCGGGCGGACGGTGACCCGCTGGCCTGGCCGGTGCCTGCTGACATGAAGCCCTCCGGTGCCCGGGACGGAGCCGTTGCGCCGACCGTACCCCGGCCAGCCGCGGCCGCCTGTTCCAAGCTGAGACACAAAACGGGCCCGCACGGCCCCCGGCGGCGCTCGGTAACAGAGCGAGCGGCGCCCGCGGATCAAAGCTCACCCTCGGAGTATGAGCTTCGCCGGTGGTGCTGGCGCGGATGCGGGGAGACAATTGGCCGGAGCGCCGGGGCGGAGGTGCAGCGATGGCGGGACCGCGAGACGAGACCGAGGCCGGCCGTGGTCACCTGCGGGCCTCGCACGCCGACCGCGACCGCATGGTCGGCACCCTCAAGACCGCCTTCGTGCACGGCCTGCTGGACCAGGGTGAGTTCACCCTGCGGGTAGGCCACGCGCTGGCCGCCCGGACCTACGCGGACCTGGCCGCCCTCACCGCCGACCTGCCGGCCGACCTGGGCGCGGGCCCGCCGCCCTGGCCCTGGCCGGCCCGGGCCCGCCGCCAGCCGTCAGGCCTGCGGCCCCGCCGGTGGATCGCGGTCGCCACCGTGCTGTACGCCGCCGTGTGGGCGTACGTGCTGCTGGCCCCGGACCGCGGCGGCTACCCCGCCGCCCCCATGCTGGTCATCGGCGGCTTCTGCGCCTACCTCTCGGTCTGCGTCGTCGGCCTCGGCGAGATGGCGCTCGACCGGCAGTCCGGCGCTCCGCCGGCCACCCACCACGGCCGTCACCGGTGCCCTGAACGGCGCGCCAGGCAGCTTTAAGGCCGACCCCGCCAGCAAAGGTCGCGGTCCGGGAATCGCCGCCCGGCGCCTCGTCGTCGCCGGGCCACTCCAGCACCGGGGTCACGCCCGGCGGCACGAGCTCGAGGCCGCCGAAGAAGCTGCGGATCTCCGCCGCAGAATGGATGTAGACCGGCGCGGCCGTGTACGCGGACGTGAAGTCATCGCTCCCGGGCCGGCTGCCGGACCCGGTCGCCGGGGAAACGGCCGCGGGCGGCGGAGTCAGGATCCCGGGGTGTAAACGGTGCTTCCCGGGTAGGGACCGTTGCTCATCCATCCCGAGGAGGTGTTCCCGTTGGTGTCCTACACCGTGCCGGGCATGAAGGCCGGCGACGCCGAGAAGGTCGTCAAGCTGCTGCAGGACCGGCTCAACTCGCTGAACGACCTGGCCCTGACGCTCAAGCACGTGCACTGGAATGTGGTCGGGCCGAACTTCATCGCGGTGCACACCATGCTCGACCCGCAGGTCGACGCGGCCCGCGCGATGGCCGACGACGTTGCCGAGCGCATCGCGACCCTCGGCGGCTCGCCGTGCGGCACTCCCGGCGCGCTGGTGAAGCAGCGGTCATGGGACGACTACTCGATCGGCCGGGCGGACACGATCGAGCACCTGGCCGCCCTCAACGTGGTCTTCGGCGGGATCATCGAGGGCCACCGCGCGGCCATCGACACCACCGACGAGCTGGACCTGGTGACCCAGGACATGCTCATCGGCCAGGCGGAGCAGCTCGAGCAGTTCCACTGGTTCATTCGCGCGCACCTCGAGCAGCCCAACGGCACGCTGGCCACCGCGGGCGCCCGGTCCGAGCGCGAGGCGGTCAAGTCCGCGCGTCAGCAGCGAGCCTGACGGCCCGCCGCCGGCGAATCGCCTGGCCGGCCCGGCCGGCCCGCACCCGCCCGGCCGGCCAGGTCTGGCGGCCGGCCAGGTCTGGCGGCCGGCCGGGCCGGGCAGGAACACCGGCATGAGCCCTCAGCTGAACCACACCATCGTCTGGTGCCGCGACCAGCAGCGGTCAGCGGCGTTCCTGACCACGATCCTCGGCCTGCCGGACGCGTCACCCTACGGGCGGTTCCTGGTCGCCGAGGCGGACAACGGCGTCTCCCTCGACTACGCCGAGACCAGCGGCGAGATCGCCGCCCAGCACTACGCCTTCCTGGTCAGCGACGGCGAGTTCGACGCCGCGTTCGGCCGGATCACCGCGCAGGAGCTGACCTACTGGGCCGACCCCGGCCGGAACCAGCCCGGGCAGATCAACCACCGGGACGGCGGCCGCGGCGTCTACTTCCAGGACCCGGACGGCCACCTGCTGGAGATCCTCACCCGCCCGTACGGCAGCGGCGGCTGACCGGGGCCGGCCCGCGCCGCCGCCCGCCGCCCGCGCCGCTCAGAAGCCGAGTGTCTCGGGGACCAGGATCACGGCCGAGCGGCAGAGCCTCAACGACCTGCTCACCCGGGCCGTCCAGCACATCGCCACGCACAGCCCGCCGGAGCCGGGCAGCTGCTAGGAGCCGTATCCCGGGCTTCCAGGCCCGCCCCGGTGGCGGATGGCGGAAGATTTCTTAGGATTACGGCCCGCTGGCGCCAGCCGGCTCAGGCGACGCAGTGACCCTGGCTGGGGCCGATCAGGTAGAAGCCGTCGCTCAGCGGGATCACCTCGGTCCGGGTGAACCAGCCCACCCGGACCCGCAGGATGAGCCGGGTGACTCCCTGGCTCTCACCCTTCTGCAGGCAGATCCGGGAGGTCCACAGCACCCGGACCAGCCGGGAATGGCCCGGCGGGATCACCCCGGTCGGGGCGTACCGGTAGCTCTGCGGATCGTGAGTGGTGAAGGGGCCCTGTGACACCGCAAGCTGCTCGTCGGTGCCGCCCGGGTTGTTCCAGCCGATGCTGGGCCCGGAGCCGTCGCCGATGATCGCCTGGGCCACACCGGTGCCGTTGTAGACCTCCACGACATAGCCCTGGCGCTGCCCGGAGCGGACGGGCGCGGTGCTCTGGGTCGAGTCGTTGGCCGACGCCTCCACGTTGTGCCGGGTGTCTTGCGCGTACCACCAGCGGCCATAGTTAAAGCTGCCATTTTCGAGTGAGCCGGCCGTGAGGAACGTGACGGTACGGAAGGCGGCGATCACCACCAGGGTGACCGCCACCGCGGCGATCAGCCAGGTGCGCCCGCGGACCCGCTCCAGCCGCCGCCCGATCAGGATCCCGGCCGTGACCGGGGCATCGGTCCCGGGCACGGTGCCTGACCCCCTGGCCATCGCCTCCGTGGCCAGGCTGCCGGGCGGCCCGAGCCGGCTGAGCGCGGCGGCGATCTCCTCGTCGCTCGCATCGGGCGGCAGCGCCTCGTCCAGGTGCCCGGTGATCTGCTCCCTGAGCTCGTGCGCCTGGGCGGCCGGCAGCACGCGCATGGCCACGTCGAGCTCGCGCAGGTAATCGCGGACCAGCGGGTGATCAATGATGGTGCCGGTCATGGCGGTGTCCCTTCGTGCTAGGAGCCGTCACAGCGGCAGCGGAGGCTGAATCGGGGGCGGCCGCGGCGCGCCCGGGCCGCAGGGTGTGATTGAGCACTCCCCCGACGGTCGCGGAGAACTGGTCCCAGTCGGACCGGAAGCCGGCCAGGATCTGCTCCCCGGCCGGCGTGATCGAGTAGTAGCGGCGGGCCCGCTCGCCCTCGTTGTCCCGCCATTCGCTGGTCACCAGGCCCGCGTCGCGCAGCCGGTTCAGCAGCGGGTAGACCGTGCCGTCGCTGGTCAGCAGGCCGTCGGCGGCGGACAGCTCACGGACGAGCTCCAGCCCGAAGCGCGGCCGCAGCTCCAGCAGGGCCAGCACGCACGGGCCGAGCACGCCCCGGCGCAGCTCGGTCAGCCCGCTCTCGCTCGCCATGCCTGACATGATGTCTTGTCACGCAAGACAAGTCAACATTGCGGCCGGCCCGGCCCCGCCGCATGTATCTGGAGCCGTCCTGGGCGCACTGTCCTGGTAAGCAATGAGGGCCGTGGGGGCGCGGCCCGCCCGAGCCAGGGGGCCAATCATGATCATCATCACCAGCTGCCCGCAGTGCCACGACCCCGCCGAGGTCACCGACCGGTTCTGGCTGGCCAGCACCGACGGCCCGGTCGAGCACGTGGCCGTCAGCTGCACCACGGGCCATCACTTCCGGATGCCGGCCGAGATGCTGCCGGTCCCGCTGGACGAGCCGCTGACCAGCACGCAGCGCGCCGCCGAGCGGCTCGTCGGGGAGCTGGCCGACCGTGGCCTGACCAGCGAGCTGCTCTGGCTGCCCCGGTAAAGCGGCCCGGTAATCCGGCCCGCCGGCCGCGTCAGGCCAGGCCGATCACCAGGTACCGCACGCCGATCGCCAGCACCACGAGGGCGATCAGCCGCCGGAGCAGACGGTCCGGCAGCCGCGCCTGGATCCGCGCCCCGGTGTACCCGCCGGCCAGGCCGCCGAGGCCCAGGGCAATGCCGGTCGGCCAGTCCGGCGCGACCGGCCCGGCATGGTGAACCGCCAGCACGGCGAACGTCGCCGTGCCCGCCACCGACGTGACGAACGTCGAGGCCAGGGCGGCCGGCGCCACCACGGCGGGCGGGCGCCCCGTGCCGATCAGCACGGGAGCCAGGATCGACCCGCCGCCGATGCCGTAGATGCCGCCCGCGCAGCCGACCGCCGCGGCCAGGGCGACCAGCCAGGCGGCCTTCCGTATTCCTAAATAAAAGTCCAGCTCAGTTCTGCCCGGGGGACCTGGCTGCCGACCCGCCGGCGGCCGGCTCAGCCCGAGCCACACCCCGAGCGGGATCAGCACCGCCGCGACGACCAGCGCGAACCCCCGCGGCCTGGGCAGAAGCTCGACCCGGATGATCGACCCGGCCACCACTCCCGGAGTGGTCCCGGCGATCAGCACCAGGGCGAGCCGCCGGGAGACCTGGCCCTGCCGCCAGTACCGGTACAGCGCGCCGGGCGTGGCCACCACGTTGTACAGCAGGTTCGTCGGGGTCACCGCCGGGCTCGGCGTGCCCAGCACGCTGACCTGGAAGGGCAGCAGCAGCACCGCGCCGGACACCCCGGCCGGTGTGGCCGCGACCGCGACGCCGAAGGCCGCCGCCAGCGCCGCGACCTGGGTCCAGCCCGCCCCGAGCACCCGGCCACGCTAGCCCAGGCCCAGCCCGCCCGGGGGCCGATGACCCGCTAATTGCCCGGCGCAACCCGGGGCGGCCGCCCCGGAAGGCCGCATACGCGGCGCAGGAAGGCGCCCGAATTAGCGCGGCACTGCCGGGATCAAGCGCGTGTTTACCTGACGGAAGTGTCACGCAAATACGCCCGAATGGCCGGATACCCGGGTGCCAGGGCGGGTTTAGCAACATGGTTAGGGAACACGGTTACCGGCAAATAGGTCATCCGACCGATGCTCCGCACGCAGCGCCCCTCATACAGTCACCGATATCCGGGGGAAACCGTATCGGGGGAACAAGGAGCAGCCATGAACATCAGGCACGCACTCGGCCGTATAACGGGGATCGCCGTGGCCGCCACCGGCCTGGCCGCGCTGGGGATGACCGGCGTGGCGTCCGCGAGCACCAGCCAGGCCGCCGTGGCCGCGGCCACCAACGGCCCGCTGACCTGCACCATCCAGACCTACAACGGGCACTACCTGACCGCGGTCGGCGGCGGCGGCCGGACCACCGACGTGATTCATACCGACGCGACCCGGGTCGGCTCCTGGGAGAGATTCACCCTGGTCGATTCCGGTGACGGCGCGGCGAACATTCATTACGGCCTGGTGACCAGCAACGGTCATTTCCTGACGGCCGTGGGCGGCGGCGGGCGCATTACCGACGTCATCCACTCGGACGCCACGCACCTGCTCGACTGGGAGAAGTTCACCTTCAACTCGCTGGGTTACGGCTGGTATGACATCCAGACCATCGACGGGCACTTTGTGACCGCGGTGGGTGGCGGCGGCCGGACCACCGACACGATTCACACCGACGCGACCCGGGTCGGGTCGTGGGAGAAGTTCTACGTTTCCTGCACCCACTGACCCGCTGACCGCAGGCCCTGACCAGGCCCGGGACGTGCCCCGCACGGGGCAGGCCCGGGCCTGCTCCTTGCTGCCGGCCCGCGGCCGGCCGGTGAACGCACGGTATCGTTTGGCCGGTAACGTGCTGTTCATCGCGCAGTCCGGGGGGAATGTCATGGCTCCAGGGGGCGATCCTGGCCGCCACGCCGGCGCCCATTCGGTGCTGTTCTACCGCGACGACAGCGAGCTCGCGGCCCGCGCGGGCGAGCCCCTGCTCGCCGGGCTGACCGGCGGCGGGACCGCCATCGTGATCGCCACCCCGGCGCACGGGGCGCTCATCGGGCGGTGGCTGACCGCCGCCGGGGCCGACCTCCCCGCGGCCACGGCCGCCGGCCGTTACCTGACCAGGGACGCCCGCGAGACCCTGGCCTCGTTCATGATCGGCCGATGGCCGAGCCCGGCGGGCTTCTGGCAGGCGATCAACCCGCTCATCCAGCGGGCCGCCGCGACCGCGCCGCCGGTCCGCGTGTTCGGCGAGATGGTTGCCCTGCTCTGGGAGTCCGCTCAGCTCGGCGCGGCCCTCGAACTCGAGGCGCTGTGGAACGAGCTGGCCGCGCACTACCCGTTCGGGCTGGTCTGCGGTTACTCCGCGGGGACAGTCGGCGGCCGGGACCGCGGTGACGCGCTGGCCGAGCTCTGCGAGGTGCACGCCGGCGCGCTGGGCGCGGTCCCCGGCGGGGATTCCGGCGCGGGCCCCGGGCTGGGTCCCGGGGTAGGTTCCGCCGCCCGCTGATCGCGGACCCGGCGATTCGCCCCTTTTGCCAGGCCTTTGCCCTATGCTTTCCGCGCGTCCCGTTTCGCCGGGCCGGCCTGCTGGCCAGCGGCCCTGACCAGACCCGGCGGGCCCCGCCGGGCTGGCCCCCATCACCCAGGCAAGTCACCGCAGGTGGCTGTCTGCTGTTCGCTATCCGCCGGGAGCCGCCGCCCGGCACGGCCGGAGACGAAGGGAAGTGCCGTGCCCATGCCGCCGTTGCTGACCAGCGCATTGCGCCGGTTCACCAGTCCAGGCCGCTTCGTGCTGGGCCGCCTGCGTGCGGCGGGGATCAGCTAGGGCTCCTGACCGGGGCTTCTGATCGGAGCCTTCTGATCAGGGCCTTCTGATCAGGGCCTTCTGATCAGGGCCTTCTGATCAGGGCGCCGGCCGGGCCGCCGCCGCGGTCCCGGCTGGCGCTCAGCCGTCCGCGTTCTGGCCCTCAGGGCTCTGGCCCTCAGCACCCTGGCCCTCGGGGCCGAGTTCGAGGGTCATGAACGTGCTGGTTTCCATCGGCTGGTAGTCGCCGAACGGCCCGCACGGGCGGAACCCGGCCGACGCGTACAGAGCCCGGGCCGGGGCGAACGCGGGCACCGTTCCGGTTTCCAGGCTGACCCGGCGGACGCCGCGTTCCCTGGCCACGCCGAGCAGGTGGCGGAGCATGGCCCGGCCGAGCCCGCGGCCGCGGGCGGCCTGCGCGGTGTGCATGGACTTGATCTCGGCGTGCTCGCCGTCGAGCACGCGCAGCGCGCCGACGGCGAGCAGTTCGCCACCGTCTCTGAGGCTGTAGAAGCTCACTGACTGGTCGAGCAGCCCGCTGACGTCCAGCGCATGCACGGACTCGGGCGGGCCGTTGGAGTGGGCGAAGTTCAGGTGCTGGGTGAGAAGAGCGCGGATGTCGTCGGCCATCGGGTCGTCGGGGGCGATTACCGGCGCGGGCGTGGGCACCTCAGGAATCTACGTCACCGGCGGGCAGGCGCCCCGCCCGGCCGGCCGGCTGGGCGGCCGGCAAAACCAGTTGCCCGCCGGGCTGCGGGTTTGCTGTACTCCCCTCGCCGGATGGTCCGGCGGTCAGGTCTCCCGAGGAAGGTGGTCACGGCATGCGTGGTGCGTCTGTGTCCCGTTTCCCGGCCATGACCGCCTACCCAGAGGACCTGACGTTCCGTGCGCACGCTGAACCTGGGCATTCTCGCCCATGTTGACGCCGGCAAGACCAGCCTGACCGAACGCCTGCTGTACAACGCGGGGGCCATCACCGCGATCGGCAGCGTGGACGAGGGCAGCACGCAAACCGACTCGCTGGCCCTGGAACGGGCCCGCGGCATCACGATCAAGGCCGCCGTGGCCTCGTTCCCGGTGGGCCGCACCACGGTCAATCTCATCGACACGCCCGGCCACCCGGACTTCATCGCCGAGGTGGAGCGGGCGCTGAGCGTGCTCGACGGCGCGGTGCTCGTGGTCTCCGCGGCCGAGGGCGTGCAGCCGCAGACCCGGATCCTGATGCGGGCGCTGGGCCGGCTCGGGCTGCCCGCGCTGATCTTCGTGAACAAGATCGACCGTGGCGGCGCGGAGCCGCAGCGGGTGCTGCGCGACATCGCGGTGAAGCTGACCCCGGCCGTGGTGCCGATGGGAGCCGTGCACGGCCCGGGCACCCGCAACGCCGGTTTCCGCCGGTACGGCGCCGGCGATGCGGAGTTCGCCGTGGCGCTGGCCAATCTTCTGGCCGACCACGACGACCGGTTCCTGGCCGCCTACCTGGCCGACGAGGCGACGGCCAGCTACCCGCGGCTGCGGGCCGGGCTGGCGGAGCTGACCCGGGCCGGGCGGGTGCACCCGGTGTTCTTCGGCTCGGCCATCACCGGCGTGGGCACGGGGGCGCTGGCCGCCGGCCTGACCCGGCTGCTGCCCGCCGCGGGCGGCGATGCTGACGGCCCGGTGTCCGCCCGGGTGTTCAAGGTCGAGCGCGGCCCGGCCGGGGAGAAGATCGCCTGGGTCCGGATGTTCTCCGGCACGGTGTCGGTCCGGGACCGGGTGCGGTTTGGCCCGCCTGGCCGGGTCCCGTCCGGGCGGGGCAAGGTGACCGCGGTCGCGCTGGCCGGCCAGGCGGGGCGGAGCACGCCGTCCGCCGCGGTGACCGCGGGCCAGATCGGCCGGCTCTGGGGCCTGGCCGGGATCCAGATCGGTGACCAGGTGGCCGCGGGCCAGGACCCGGGTGGCTGGGACGCCATCAGCCGGGACGCGGCCGGTGCGGCCGGCCAGGGTGCCGTGGGCCGGGGGGCGGCGGCCGGGCTGCAGTTCGCGCCGCCGGCGCTGGAGACGGCCGTGGTGCCGGGCCAGCCGGGCGGGAAGGCTGCCCTGCGGCTGGCGCTGGCCCAGCTGGCCGAGCAGGATCCGCTGATCAGCCTCCGGCAGGACGGGCCCGGGCAGGACCTGATGGTCTCGCTGTACGGTGAGGTGCAGAAGGAGGTCATCCAGGCCACGCTGGCGGCCGACTTCGGCCTCGACGTGACGTTCCGCGAGTCCACCGTGATCTGCATCGAGCGGCCGGCGGGCACCGGCGAAGCGGCGGAGTTCATCGACACGCCGCCGAACCCGTTCCTGGCCACGGTCGGCCTCCGGGTCCGGCCCGGTGCGGCGGGCTCCGGGGTCACGTTCCGGCTGGGCATTGAGCTCGGCGCGCTGCCGCTGGCCTTCCTCAACGCCATCGAGGAGACGGTGCGGCTGACCCTGCGGCAGGGCCTGCGCGGCTGGCAGGTCGCTGACGCTGAGGTCACGCTGACCCGGTCAGGCTACTGGCCGCGCCAGAGCCACGCGCACGGCACCTTCGACGCCAGCATGTCCAGCACGGCGGGCGACTTCCGGCAGCTGACCCCGCTGGTGCTGATGGCCGCGCTGGCGCAGGCCGGCACCCGGGTGCACGAGCCGGTGCACCGGTTCCGGCTCGAGGTGCCGGCCGACGTGTGCGGGCCGGTCCTGCCGGTGCTCGGCCGCCTGCGCGCGACGTGGCGGCCGCCGGTAATGAAGGGGCCGGCCTGCCTGCTCGAGGGCGAGATCCCGGCCGGCGAGGTCTCCGGTCTCGAGCGGCAACTGCCCGGGCTGTCCCGCGGCGAGGGCGTGCTCGAATCTGAGTTCAGCCACTACCAGCCGGTCACCGGCGGCCCGGTCCCGGTCCGCCCCCGGACCGACCACAACCCCCTGCACCGCGAGGACTACCTGCGCAACCTCCGCCGCGTCGCCCCGGGCCGCGCCGGCAGCGGCTGACCGCCGGGCTGAGGACTACCTGCGCAGCCTCCACCCGGTCGCCCGGGCCGCGCCGTCAGCACGTCGTCAGCCGGGTAAAGGGTGCCCGGAACAGATGCTCAGCGCAGCGTGTATGGCCGCGGCCGGGACGCGCTGGTCTGGCTGCCGTCTGCCGCGGTGTGTCTGGTGTCCTGGCGCGGTGGTGCTGCCGGTGCCGGACTCCGCTCGTAGGGTGCTGGCAGGTGGGAAGCAGCCGCTGACGGGAGGGTCATGACCGGGCCGCCGGGCGGAGCACGGTCTGCTGTGAGCGGGGACGGAGGCCCTGCTCAGGGGCCGTTGAGCAGGCTGCTGTCCCAGGCGCTGGTCGCGTTCACGATCGAGGCCGACAACGAGGCCGAGCACCG
>DASVBE010000021.1:0-29660 GCA_036375995.1 Streptosporangiaceae bacterium
CCGCGCCGCAGCGCGAGCAGGCCGAGCCGGCCGGCGTCCCTGAGGGTGGCACTGATCCCGCCGTCGGCCAGTGCGTTGCCGTGGGCGTCGAGGGTGATGTCCGCGTCGTGCTCGGCGCCCATCGGCTGCCACAGCAGCCACGCGACCAGGTCGGCGAACCGTGCCCGGCCGGCCTTCTCGAGCACCCAGGCGAGCACGTCGATGAGGATCGAGCGGTACCGGAACTCCGCGCCGTGCGGTCCTTCCGCGGCCAGCGTCGCGAAGTACTCGTGCGCGGCGGCGGGCCGTGGCTTGCCGTCACCGGGGCGCCATCCGTACACCTGGTCGCTGACGGCGATCTCCGCCTCGGGATCGTCGTAGTTCTCGCGGAACCTGATCCCGGCCCGCATGTCGAGCAGGTGCTGCACGAGCGCGCCCGCGAAGGCGGTGCCCGCCAGTTCCGGCACGATGGCCTCGACGGGCGCCGTGACGTCGAGCAGCTCCCGCCCGGCCAGTGCTCCCGCGATCAGGCCGGTCACCGACTTGGACACCGACATCAGCAGGTGCGGGGTGCCCGGGGTCATGCCGTTGGCGTAGTGCTCGGCCACGACCTGGCCGCGGTGCAGGACGAGGAACCCGTCGGTGTGGCTGGCGGCCAGGACGTCCCCGACCGTCCAGTCGCGGTCCCCGTCGCGGAAGGCCAGCCCGGAGAGATCCTGCTCGGCGCGGGGCAGCGGGGCCGGGTCGCTGGCCGGGGCGATCCGGGCGGTGGGGATGAGCTCGCGGATGTGCTGGAAGGCCCAGGCATTGAACGGCGGGTCCTGCCAGTTCGCCAGCGTGACCTGCGCCTGGCCCCGGAACGGCGGGGCGCCGGACATCAGCCCGGTGGTGGCCTGGTCCGCCATCAGAGGGCCGGTCGGCGGTCCGGCGTCCCGTACCAGCCGTACCGCTCCTCGTGCGCGGCGGCGATGCGGAACACGGTCACGTCGTCGTAGCTGCGGCCGACGATGGACAGCCCGGTGGGCACGCCGTCGCGGGACAGGCCGGACGGGACGCTCATCACTGGGCACCGGCTGGCGATGTTGAACGGCACCGTCATCAGCACGTCCAGCCAGTCGTCGAAGGACCGGCCGTTGACCTGCACCGTGCCGCCGTTGTCGTACTCGGCGGGCAGCGCCGGGACCGCGAACGTCGGGCACACCAGCGCGTCGTAATCGTCGAGCAGTTCGCCCAGCGGCGCGTAGATCTGCGCCTCCAGGGCCAGGCCGGCCACGAAGTCCTCCTTGCGGATTTCCAGGCCCTCCTGGTAGAACCGCTGCGCGTAGGAGGTGAGGTCCGCCTCGTGCTGCTCGTAGATCTCCTGGATCGAGGGGCCGAAGATCAGGCCGAAGTGGATCCTGGCCGCCCGGCTGATGTCCGCCAGCTGCCAGGGCAGGGCAACCTCCTCCACCACCGCCCCGGCGTCCCGCAGCCGGTCCGCGGCCGCCCTGGTGCTGGCCGCGACGTCGGCATCGACCTCGTAGCAGCCCAGGTCCGCGGACAGGGCGATCCGCAGCCCGGCGACCGGGTCGAGCTGCGCCGGGATCTCGAGCTTCGGCCGCAGCGACGCCACGTCGTGCGGGTGCGGGCCGGCGATCACGTTTTCCAGCAGCGCGCAGTCCGCCACGGTCCGGGCCAGCGGCCCCTCGTGGCAGTAGTGGTCGAGGTTGAAGATCTCGACTTCCGGCACCCGGCCGTACGGCGGCTTGAACCCGGTCACCCCGCAGAACGAGGACGGGATCCGGATCGACCCGCCGATGTCAGAGCCGGTGGCCAGGGTGGTCGTGCCGGCCGCCAGCGCAGCCGCCGAGCCGCCGCTGGAGCCGCCCGGCGAGTACGCGGTCTGCCACGGGTTGCGGGTCACGCCCCACAGCTTCGACCAGGTGACCGGCGCGCAGCTGAACTCCGGCGTGGTGGTCCTGGCGTGCACGATGCCGCCCGCGTCCAGGATCCGCTGCGCGAACGCGGCGGTGTGATCGGCGACCACGTCGCGCAGCGGCAGCGAGCCGAGCGTGTTGCGCTGCCCGGCGATCGGGGCCTCCTCCTTGACCGCGACCGGCAGGCCCTCCAGGGGCCGGGGCGGCGGGCCGCTGCCCGCGTAGCGGGCCTCCGCGGCACGGGCCGCTTTCATCGCCTCGTCATAGCGGGTCTCCGCGAACGCGTTGATCACGGGTTCCACGGCCTCGGCCCGCTCGATCACCGCGGTCAGCAGCTCGACCGGGGAAAGCTCGCGGGCGCGGAACCGCGCCAGGGCCTCGGTAGCGGTCAGGTAGGGCAGGTCCGTCACGCGGTTTCCCCGTTCTCTGTCGCTGCCGCCAGCAGGCGGCGGACCGGTTTCCAGCCCGGCCGGGGGACGCTGGCCCGCAGCCGCCGGGTGTAGCTGTCCTGCGGGTCGTCCAGGATGCGGGCGGTCGGGCCGTGCTCCACGACCCGGCCGCGGTACAGCACGATCGCCTGGTCGGTCAACTGCCGCACCACCGCCAGGTCGTGGCTGATCAGCACGTAGGACACGCCGGTCTGGGCCCGGATGTCGGCGAGCAGGTTCAGTACTTGCGCCTGGATGGACACGTCCAGCGCGGCCACGGACTCGTCCAAAATCAGCACCTCGGGCTCGGCGGCCAGCGCCCGGGCGATCGCCACCTGCTGCCGCTGCCCGCCGGACAGCGCCCGCGGCAGTGCCCGGGACTGCCGGTCGTCCAGCCCGACCAGGTCGGTGAGCTCGGCGGTCCGCTCCCGGCGGCGCGCGGCGGCCCAGCCGTGGTGCAGCCGGAGCACCTCGTCGATCGTTTGCTCGGCGGTCTGCCGGGGATCCAGGCTGGTGTAGGGGTCCTGGAAGACGATCTGCACCTCGCGGCCGCGGCGGCGCCGGTCCCGCGAGGACCGGGCGGGCCGGGACCGGTCGTGCCCGCAGGCGGCGATCGTGCCCTGGGTCGGCCGTTCCAGGCCGACGATCATCTTCGCGATCGTGGTCTTGCCCGAGCCGGACTCGCCCACGATGGCCAGCGATCCGGCGGCCGGCACCGTGAACGACACGTCGTCCACGGCCACCAGCGGGCCGAACTCCTTGCGCAGGCCGGCCACCTCGAGCACGGGCACTCCGGGCACGGGCGCGCCATCGGTTTCAGGCATCGGTGCCCTCTCTCGCCGGTTCCACGGCCAGCTGCCCGCGCAGCTCGTGCGCCCGCACGCAGCGGGACAGCCCGCCGTCGAGCTCGGCCACCGGTGGCGCGGCCGCCCGGCAGCCGTCCTGTGCCCAGTCGCACCGGGCGGCGAACGCGCATTCGTCCGCCGGGGCCTCGAACGCCGACAGCGGCCGCCCTGGGATCGCGTGCAGCCGGTGCGCGGTCTGGGTGACGTCCGGCCGGGCCGCGGCCAGCGCCGCCGTGTACGGGTGCAGCGGGTCGTCGTGCAGCAGCGCGGAGCTGCGGATCTCCACGATCTGCCCGGCGTACATGACCGCGGTCCGGTCGCAGATCGCGGCGGCGAGCTCCAGGTCGTGCGTGATGAACAGCATGGCCAGGCCGAACTCCCGGCGGAGCTCGTCCAGGATGGCCATCACTTCGGCCTGGGTGGTGACGTCCAGCGCGGTGGTCGGCTCGTCGGCGAGCAGCAGTCGCGGCCTGGTCAGCAGCGCGGTGGCGATCATCACCCGCTGGAGCATCCCGCCGGACAGCTCGTGCGGGTACTGGTGCAGCCGCCGCTCACCATCCTCGATGCCGACCTGGCCCAGCATGTCCACGGCGCGGCTGCGGGCCTCGCGGACCGGCACCGACCCGGTGGTGCGCAGCGCCTCAGTCATGAAGTCGCCGATCCGCCGCACCGGGTTGGTGTGCGCCCGCGGGTCCTGGAAGATCATCGCGACCTCGCTGCGGTACCGGCGCAGCGCCTGGCCGGACAGGCTGCCGACCGGCTGGCCGCCGAACCGGATCTGGCCGTCGACCTCGGCGCCGCGCGGCAGCAGCCGGTCGATCGCGCGGGCGGTCATCGACTTGCCCGAGCCCTATTCGCCGACCAGCCCGAGCGCCTCGCCGGGCCGCATGGCGAAGCTGACGTCCCGCAGTACCGGCCGCCGGGCCCCCTCGACGGTCAGCCGGACGGTCAGGCCCTCGACCTCGAGCAGCATCCCGCCCGGTGCGGGCTCCGGCACGGTCACCGCCGCACCGCCTGAGCCTGGTCGAACAGCCGTTCACCGAGCACGTTGACGGCGATCACCACGGCCACGATGCACAGGCCGGCCGAGAGCGCGGGAAGCGGGTAGCCCTGCGGGATGCCGGTCTGGTTCTCGGAGATCATCACGCCCCAGTTGGCGGTGGGCGGCTGCACGCCGAGGCCGAGGAAGGAGATCGCGGCCAGGTCGACCATGGCGTACCCGAACAGGATCGTGGCCTGCGCGACGATCAGCGGCGCGATGTTGGGGACCAGGTGCCGCAGGCAGATCACGGTGGCTTTGGCGCCCTGCACCTCCAGCGCGGCCACGTACGGCTGGCTGCGCTCCTTCAGCGCCGCGCCGCGCAGTACCCGGGCCACGTACGGCATGTAGGCGACGGACAGGGCCAGCGCGGCGGCGGTCAGGCCGGCCCCGAACACCGCCGCGGCCAGCACCGCGAGCAGGATGCCGGGGAACGCGAACAGGATGTCGAGACCGGCGGAGATCGCCGCGTCCGCCGGGCCGCGCCGCCAGGCCGCGATGATCGCGAGCAGGCTGCCCGCGGTGACGCTGATCGCCACCACGGCCAGCGGGCCGAGCATCGACGACCGGGCGCCGACCAGCAGCCGGGAGAACACGTCCCGGCCCTGGTAGTCGAAGCCGAGCAGGTGCCCGCCGCCCGGGCCGACCCAGGCCAGCGAAAGGTTGGGCAGGTTCGGCGGGTAGGGCGCGAGCAGCGGCCCGAATATCGCGGCGAGCGTGGCCACGATGATCACCGCCGCGGAGATCATCCCTATCGGGCCCGTGGCCCGCAGCACCGATCCGATGCTCCGGCCGCGGCGGGCGGTCACCGGCGTCATCAGCCGGCCGGTGGCGGTCACCGGTCACCGCCCAGCGTCACCCGCGGGTCCAGCGCCGCGTAGAGCACGTCGACGACCACGTTGACCACGACGAACGCGGTGACCAGCACCAGCGAGATGCCCTGCACCACGGCCAGGTCCTTCGATTCGGCGGCCTGCACCAGGTAGGCGCCCAGGCCGTTCAGGCTGAAGGCGGTCTCCACCACCGCGGCCACGGCGATCAGCGAGGCGATCGTGATGCCGGTCACGGTGGTGATCGGGATGGCCGCGTTGCGCAGGATGTGCCGCTGGATCAGCTGGCGGCCGGGGATGCCGCGGCTCACCGCGGTCTGCACGTGCTCCCGCTCGCCTTCCTCGCGGACCGAGGCGCGGGTGACCCGGGCGACGATGGCCAGCGAGGAGATGGCCAGTGCGACCGCGGGCAGGGTGAGGTGCCGGATGTTGTCCAGGAGGCTGGTCCCGTTGCCGAGCGCCGGGAACCAGCCCAGCTGCACGGCGAAGACCAGGATCAGCACGATCGCGGCGACGAACGCGGGGATCGCCGCGGACACCGCGGTGATCACCAGCGTGCTGGTGTCCAGCCGGCCCGGCCGCAGCCCGGCCAGCAGCCCCAGGCCGATCCCGATCACGCAGATCAGCAGCGACGCGTACAGCACCAGGCCGGCCGTGGTCCAGACCCGGGAGGCGATCAGCGTGGACACGTTCTCCCGCAGCGTGATCGACAGGCCCAGGTTGCCGTGCAGCGCGCCGCTCAGCCAGTACCAGTACTGGGCCAGGAACGGCTGGTCCAGGTGATAGCGGTGCTCGAGCACGGCGATGCTGGACGGGGACAGGGACCGGCCGCCGGACAGCGCCGCGATCGGGTTGCCCGGCGCCAGGTACATCGCCGCGAAGATGACGAAGCTCGCGATGAGCAGGCTGGCCACCAGCATGGCCAGCCTGCGCGCGAAGAACTTCCAGCGCACCGTGTCAGCCGCGCCGGCTCAGCCGGTCCCGCCCAGGCTGTTGGCCCAGGGCGCGAACATGTAGGCGAACGAGACGGTGGCCCCGGTGAGCTTCTTGCTGATCGTCAGCACGGACGTCGGCTGGACGTTCGGGATCCACGGCAGCTGCTGGGCGGTGAGCTGCTCCGCCTTGACCACCAGCGCGGCCCGCTTGTCCGGGTCCGCGGTGCTGCGGGCCTGCTCCAGCGCCGAGATGATGGCCGGGTTGTGGTACTGGTCGAAGTTCTGCGATCCCTCAGGCAGGATCAGGGTGGACAGCAGGGCCGCCGGGTCGGCGTAGTCGCCGTAGTTGACGGTCAGGAAGGCGTCGACGCCCACCCGGGCCTTGGGGTCGATGAAGAAGTTGATGAAGTTCTGCGCCGACACCGACTTGAGCTTGACGTTCAGCCCGATCGCCTCGGCGGCGGCCTGGTAGGCCCCGGTCACCGCGGCGATGTCGGACAGCTGGCTGGAGGTGCCGATCGTGATGGTCTTGCCCGTCGCGCCGGCCTGCTGGACGAGCTTCTTGGCCGCGGGGATGTTCTGGGTCATCACCGGCGCCTTGGCGTAGGCGGCGTCGAACACGCTCTTGCCGTAGCCGAACGTGCCGGGGTTGGACAGCCACCGCGGCATCAGCGCCGCGCCCTTGTAGACCGAGTCGATGATGCCCTGCCGGTCCAGGGCCATCGACAGCGCCCGGCGGACCCGCACGTCACCGAGGGCGCCCTTGAGGCTGGAGACGATGAACGCGTCCGTCAGCCAGCCCGGGCCCTGGTAGACCTTGACGTTGGTGCTCTTCTCCAGCTGGTCCAGGGTGGCGATGCCGACGGCGTAGGAGCCCTGGATGCCGCCGGTCAGCATGCCCGAGGTGAACGTCGAGGTGTCCGGCACGCCCTTGAGCGTGATCTGCTGGACCAGGGGCTTGGTGCTGCCCTGCCAGTAGTCCGGGTTGGCGGTCGCGACCACCCCGGTGCCCGGCGCAAACGACTTCAGCTCGTACGCGCCGGTGCACATGATCTTCCCGGCCGGGGTGCCGTAGTTCTTGCCCTGCTGCTGGACGACGCTCTTCTCGATGACCACGCCGGGGATCGAGGCGAGCTCGCCTTCCAGCCAGTAGTCCGGCTGCTTGAGGGTGATCGTCACCTGGTTGCTGCCGGTGGCCTTGACCGAGGACACCCGGGTGAACACCTGGCCGTAGAAGCCGCCCAGCTTCGGGTCCATGTTGCGCTTCAGGCCGTAGACGACGTCGGCGGGGGTGACCGGGTGGCCATCCCAGAACTTGGCGCCGGGCTTGATCGTGAACACGAACGTGGTCGGGTTCGGGTTCGCGAGGGTGGCCAGGCCGGGCTGCACGGAGCCGTCCGGTGCCTGGCGCAGCAGCGACTCGCACATCAGCGATACCGCGGTGTTCTCCGGGTAGTCGAACGCGTAGATCGGGTCGAGCGAGTTCACGTCCCGGTACACGGCCCAGGTAATCGAGGACACGGGCTTGGTGCCCGCGGGCGACGTGGTTACGAGCCCTTTGGTCGGCGACACGTTGCCGGCGCCGCTGCTGCTGCCGCCGCCGGTGGCAGGGGCGGAGCGGCCGCAGGCGGCCGCGGCCAGCGCGAGTGCGGTGACGGCGGTCACAGCCGCCCACCGGTGAGGTCTGCGGGCCATCTGCTCTCCTTATTACTCGCGCGGGCCGTGCTCGGCTGGCGGGCTCACTGCTGGTAGGCGAGTTCGCCGCGGACCCAGGTCTGCCGGACCGACGCCCGGCAGATCTCGGCCGCGGGAAGGTGCGCGAGGTCGGCGTCGACCACGGCGAAGTCGGCGTCCAGGCCGGGCCGGATCGCGCCGGTCTCGTCGTCCCGGCCGTTCACCCGGGCGCTGCCCGAGGTGTAGGCGGCCAGCGCAACCGCCAGGCTGATCGCCTGGCCGGGCAGGAACGGATCCGCGCCGGTCCCGCCGGCGCTGGCCGGCAGGCTCCGGTTGACCGCGACGTGCATGCCCCACAGCGGGTTCGGGCTGCTCACCGGCCAGTCGCTGCCCGCGCACAGCGGCGCGCCCGCGGCGACCAGGGACCCGAACGGGTACTGCCAGCCGGAGCGGCGCTCGCCGAGGAACGGGATCGTCAGGTCGTCCATCTGCGGCTCGTGGGTGGCCCACAGCGCCTGGATGTTCGCGGTGGCGGACAGCTGCGCGAACCGCGGGACGTCGTCGGGGTGGATCACCTGGAGGTGGGCCAGGTGATGGCGGAGCGCCCGCGCGCCGCTGGCGGTGCGGGCGGCCTCGATAGCGTCCAGCGCGTTCCGCACGGCGCGGTCGCCGAGGGCGTGGAAGTGGACCTGGAATCCCTCGGCGTCGAGTGCGGTCACGTAGCGGGGGAGCTCGGCCGGGTCGATGAAGTCGAGCCCGGCGTGCCCGCTGTCGCACCCGTCGGCGTCCAGGTACGGCTCGAGCATGGCCGCGGTGTGGTTCTCGGCCACCCCGTCCAGCATCATCTTCACGCTGGTGGCGCGGAACCGGCCAGCCTGGCCGATCCGCCGCCGCTCCAGCAGTTCGGGCAGCTGGTCCAGGCCCCGGTTCCGGTCCCACCACAGCGCGCCGGTCACGGTGGCCTTCAGCGTCCCGGCGCTGGCCGCGCGCAGGTAGGCACCCAGCGGGTCGGCCTCGCCCAGGTAGCTGCCGATGATCGCGTCCTGCCAGCCGGTGAGGCCGAGCGAGAGCAGGTGGCTCTGGGCGGCCAGCAGCGCCTGGTACCAGTCGTCCTCGGTGACTTCCGGCAGCAGCCCGGCGACCAGCCGGGTGGCGCCTTCCTGGAGCATCCCGGTGGGCTGGCCGGCCGCGTCCCGCTCGATCCGGCCATCGGCCGGGTCCGGGGTGGCCGCGGTGATGCCGGCCCGCTCCAGCGCGCGGGAGTTCACCCAGGCGCCGTGCCCGTCCCGGTTCGGCAGGTAGACCGGGCGATCACCGACGATCGCGTCCAGCGGCTCCTTGGTGGGCGTCCCGCCCGGGAAGGAGTCCATCGACCAGCCGCCGCCGGTGATCCACTCCTCGTCCGGGTGCGCCTGGGCGTAGGCCGCGATCAGCTCCAGGTAGCCCGCGGCGGACGTGGCCGGCCGCAGGTCGCAGTGCTGCAGCTGGTCCCCGGCGAAGACCGGGTGCGCATGGGCGTCGATGAAGCCAGGCAGCAGCGTGCCGCCGTCCAGGTCGACGACCTCGGCGCCGCCCGCCGCGGCGGCCGGGCCCACTTCGGTGATCTTCCCGGCCCGGACCCGGACGCTCGTGCCCGCCGGGAGGAAGCCCTGGCCATCGAACACAGTGCCGCCGGAGAACAGGACTTCGTCGCCGGATCGCACATGGGCCTCCCTGGCACTGAATATGGGGATTAGACCAGTGGACAAAGCCACTGTCAACGCCTATGACAAAGGGGTGGAATCGTTACCATCGCCCGAGGACGTCGCTCTGGACGGCCCGGCGAAAGACAAGGCAGGGACGATGACAGGCAGCGCCGCGGGGCGCCGTCCGCAGGCGCACTCCCCGCCGCCGCGGGGGCTGCGCCGGGGGAGCCTCACGCCGGAGCTGATCGTCAAGGAGAGCCTGCGGCTGCTGGACAGCGACAGCAGCGGCACGTTCAGCCTGCCCAAGCTCGGCCGGGCCCTGGGCGCCGACCCGACCGCGGTGTACCGGCACTTCCCCAGCAAGGACGACCTCGTGCTGGCCATCGCCGACGCGCTCATCGAGGAGGCCACGGCCGGCGTCTCGCTGCGGGATTGCTGGGTCGAGACGCTCAGGGAACTGGCCCGGCGGCTGCGCCGCACCTACCTGGCGCACCCGGCGGCCGCGGCGCTGTCCGCCTGCCGGACCACGCAGCGCCCGGCCGAGATGCGGATCGTGAACGTCATCATCGGCGCGGTGCGGGCGGCCGGGTTCGAAGGTGCCGAGGCGGCCGTGGTCTACCGGGCCCTGGGCGACTTCTCGCTGTTCTGGTCGGGCGGCGAGGCGGCCTTCTGGGCCCTGGACGAGAAGGCGCAGCAGACCGACCGGGCCGCGTGGACCCGGGCCTACCTGGCCGCGGGCGAGGAGGAGTTCCCGCACATCTTCGCGGTCCGGGACGAGCTGCCGAAGGTCGCCGACGACGCCATCTTCGAGACGATCCTCTCGCTGGTCATGGCCGGGCTGATGCAGCGGGCCCCGCGCCCGTGCGCCTGCGGTGCCCATGAGAGGGGCTGACCTTGGGATCAGGCACGGACGATGAGTTCTGGCGCTGGCCCGCCACGCAGATCGCCCGGGCGGTCGCGACGGGCCAGGTCTCGGCGCGCGAGGTGACGGAAAGCTGCCTGGCGCGGATCGACGCGGTCAACCCGGGACTGAACGCGCTCGTCGAGGTGCGGGCGGAGGAGTCGCTGCGGGCCGAGGCCTACCGGCTGTGGTGGCTGCCGGCCGGGGTCCAGCTGGCTGGCCGCCGGTTCGACGAGGACGGCATCCTGGACGCGGCCGGGGTGATCGAGGCCCGGGCCGGCGTCTTCACCCCCATCGACCCGCGTTAGCGCAGGCAGGCCAGGCAGGAGAGGCATGGAAGCCACTACAGGCGCCACCAGCACGGGGGCCACCAGCTCGGGACCCACCAGCTCGGGACCCACCAGCACCGGGGCAGCCAGCACGGGAGCGGCGCTGTTCGCGGCGCCGGAGGTCGTTTCCCGGCCGGCCGGGGACGGGTGCCTGCTGCTGTCGTCGGCGCAGCCGCTGGGCCGGTATCCGGTGACGGTGATTCACAGCCTGCGGGAGTGGGCGGGCCGTGACCCGGGCGTCCCGCTGGTGGCCGAGCGCGCCGCGGACGGGTCCTGGCGGGCCTGCTCGTACGGCGCGGCGGTGGCGGCGGCGGACTCGATCGGCCAGGCGCTGCTGGACCTGGGGCTGGGCCCGGGCAGGCCGCTGCTGATCCTGTCCGGCAACAGCGTCGATCACCTGCTGGTGATGCTCGGCGCGATGACGGCGGGTATCCCGGTGGCGCCGGTCAGCGTGGCGTACTCCCTGCAGAGCCGCGACCACGCCCGGATCCGGGCGGTCACGGACCTGATCGCGCCGGGTGCGGTGCTCGCCGATGACGCGGAGCGGTTCGGGCCCGCGCTGGACGCGATCGGGGAGGTGCCCGCGATCGTGGCCGCGGGGGAGCGCCCCGGCGCCCGGCGGCTTTGCGACCTGGCCGCGACCGCGCCGGGACCCGGGCTGGCCGCGGCGTTCGCCGGGCTGGCGCCGGACGGGATCGCGAAGATCCTCTTCACCTCGGGCTCGACCGGGATGCCCAAGGGCGTGCTGAACACGCACCGGATGCTGACCGCCAACATGCAGATGATGCTGCAGGTGTGGCCGTTCCTGACCAGAGGCCGGCCGGTGCTGGTGGACTGGCTGCCGTGGAGCCACACGTTCGGCGGCAACCACGACATCAACATGATCATCACGACCGGCGGGACGCTGTACATCGACGGCGGGCGGCCGGTGCCGGGGCTGTTCGCCCAGACCCTCGCCAACCTCACCGACGTGCCGCCGACCATCTTCCTCAGCGTGCCCGCCGGGTACGCACAGCTGGTGCCGGCGCTGGAGGCCGACCCGGCGTTCGCCGCCCGGTTCTTCTCCCGGCTGCAGCTCATCTTCAACGCCGGGGCGGCCCTGCCCGCCGCGCTGCGCGAGCGGATCGCCGCCGTCGCCGCCCGGGCGGGCCGCGAGCAGATTCCGGTCACCGGCGCGTGGGGCGCCACCGAGACCGCGCCGGCCGCGACCGTGGCGCATTTCCCGTACACCGACGCGCGGTGCATCGGGGTGCCGCTGCCCGGCACGGAGATCAAGCTCGTCCCGGCCGAGGGCGCCTACGAGATCCGGGTCAAGGGCCCGAACGTCACCCCGGGCTACTTCGCCCGCCCGGACCTGACCGCGGAGGCGTTCGACAGCGAGGGGTTCTACCGGTCCGGCGACGCCGTCGCGCTGGCCGACCCCGGCGACCCGAACGCGGGCCTGGTCTTCCGCGGCCGGATCGCCGAGGACTTCAAGCTCGCCACCGGCACGTTCGTACGGGTCGGGGCGCTGCGCACGGCGCTGCTCTCGTGTGCGCCGGTGCTGTCGGACGCGGTGATCACGGGCCAGGACCGGCCCTTCGCCGGCGCCCTGGCCTGGCTCAACGCGGCAGAGGCCCGCGCCCTGCTCGACGCCGGCGCACCCCTGGACGGCGACCTGGTCGTCAGCGAGGAGCTGGCGACGGCCCTCGCCCAGGCCCTGGCCGGGCATAACGCGGGCGCGGGGTCGGCCGCCAGGATCGAGCGGCTGGCGGTCCTGACCCGGCCGCCGGACCTGGACGCGGGGGAGATCACCGACAAGGGGTACATCAACCAGCGGCGTGTGCTTGACCGCCGGGCCGCCCTCATCGAGCTGCTCTACGCCGACCCGCCGCCCCCGGGCGTCATCACCCCGTCCGCGGCCATCTGATGGGGCCCATCTGATGGGGCCATGGACATCAGCGGCGGCGAGAAACGTGTACCCCGCCGGGACCGAGGATGTGCTGTACCAGCATCCCGCCGTGGCCGAGGCCGCGCCGGCTGGCCACGTTCAAGGTCCCCCGCGACATCCACCTCGCCGGCGATGTGCCCCGCAACGCAACGCGGCCGGCAAGATCCTCAGGGCCGGCCTCCGCCGCCGGTCCGCCGGCGAGATCCTGCGCGGGCCGGCGGCGGGCCGCTGATCATGCGAAACCGCCCTGGCCGGGCGGAATTTCGCGCCGATATCCTGGATGCGGCCGTGCTTGCGCCCCTCTCCAGGTAACTGGCGAGCACGGCCCGAAGGGTCAGGGCGCTGGACCGGAAGGACGCGCCGTGACCCAGACCAGCCTGGCGATAGCCGCCTCGTCCGCGGGCGTTCTGATGGGGCTCGCCCCGGTGCTTCAGATTCGCCGGATGCTGCGCGAGCGGTCCTCCGCGCAGGTGTCCGTCGGGTACTTCCTGATCCTGCTGGCCGGGTTCCTGCTCTGGATCGCCTACGGGATCTCGCTGCGGAACCTGGCGCTGGTCGTCCCCAACTCCGTGGCCCTGCTGGTCACCGCGACGGTGATCACCGTGGCGCTGCGGCTCCGCCGCCCGGCCATCCGTACTCCGTCAAAACGGGGCTGACCCCGCGGGTAGATTGCGTCCGGGCCGGGCGGGTGGGCCGGTGACCGGTTTGCCGGGAAATGCGGGAGAGTGTGCCGATGAAAAGGCTGCTGATCGTCATCGCGGGTGTGCTCGCCGTGGCCGCGCTGGGCGCGGCCCCAGCCGGCGCGGAAACGCTGAATTCGTGCCTGGCCCAGCATCACGTCTGCGTCAGTGACAGCGGCCGCCAGGTAATCTCCACCGCCCAGCAGGACCAGCTGGAGCAGCAGATCGGCACCGAGCCCATCTACCTGGTGATCGCAACGTCCGGCTCGGCCGGCTACGCCAGCTCGATGCGCCAGCTCATCAGCGACCTCGGCGGGCACGACAAGTTCACGGTCGGCTTCCTTGACGTCAGCCAGCGGCACTTCGGCGCCTACAACCGGGGGATGATGCCGACCGGCACCGCCGCCGGCCTGGCGACCCAGGTGGTGCGGCAGCACCGGGGGGACGGGGATATCTTCGCGGCGCTGACGGACTTCGTCAGCGGCGTGAAGCAGCAATCTGGTTCCTCAGGGGACAGCGGTAGCGGGCCGCCGGTCGTCGTCATCGTCCTGATCGTGCTCGCGGCGGGCCTGGCGGTGGCCGCGATCGGCGCGCTGCTCGTCGTCCAGCGCCGGACCCGGCGGCGGCAGCGGCAGGAGCTCCAGGAGGCCAAGACGGCCGCCCAGGACGACCTGATCGCGCTCAGCAACCGGCTGACCGGCATCCGCACCGACGTGTCGGTGCAGGCCAACCCGGACGCCGCGGCCGAGCAGGCGGCCGCACTGACCGACTACGAGCGCGGGACCGCGGCGCTGGACGCGGCCCGGCGCCCATCGGACATGATCGCGGTCAGCCGGGCCATCGGCTCCGGCCAGTACCACCTGGCCTGCGCCGAGGCGCTGGCGGCCGGGCAGCCGCGGCCCGACCGGCGCCCGTCGTGCTTCTTCGACCCGCGGCACGGAATGTCGGTCACCGATGCGTACTGGACGCCGGCCGATGGCTCGCCGGCCCGGATGGTCCCGGTATGCGCGGACGACGCCCGCAAGATCGAGCAGGGCATCGAGCCGGAGATGCGCACGGTGCAGGTCGCGGGCGGCGCCCCGGTGGCGTATGTGAACTCCGGTTTCGCGCCGTCGTACTGGGGCGGCTACGGCTTCGGCGGCGGCCTGTTCACCGGGTTCCTGCTGGGCGAGATCCTGGCCCCGGACCCGGTCGTCTACCAGGAGAACTTCTACGGGAACGGCTCCGGGGACGGCGGCTTCGGCGGGGGCGACTTCGGCGGCGGGGACTCTGACGGCGGGGGCGACTTCGGCGGGGGCGACTTCGGCGGGGGCGACTTCGGCGGCGGGGACTTCGGCGGGGGCGACTTCGGCGGCGGGGACTTCTAGCTTCAGGTACACGGCCCGGCGGCCGGGGAAGACCCGCTGCTGAGCAGGGGCACCGCGTTCCGCGCGGAGCTCACGCCGTAAGCCCCGGGCGGCGGCCGTCGTCCCGCCGGGCGGAAGAATGGCGGTGAATCCCGGCGGGACGACGGAGGCAGCCGGCATGAACATCGCGATCACGGGCGGGGCGGGTTTTCTCGGCAGCCGGCTGGCGCGGGCGCTGCTGGCGGCGGGCGAGGCGGCCGCCGACGGGGCGCCGGGCCAGCCGGTGGGCCAGGTGACGGTGGCCGACCTCGGGCCCGCGCCGCCGGACCTGGCCGCTGATCCGCGGGTGCGCAGCGTGGTGGGGGACCTGGCCGAGCCGCCCGGCGCCGGGCCGGACGGCGTGGCGGCCTCGCCGGCCGGGCGGGCGGTGGCCGGTGCAGATGTGATCTTCCACCTGGCGGCGGCCGTCAGCGGCGAGTGCGAGGCCGACTTCGACCTGGGGATCCGGGCCAACCTGACGGCCGGCTACCGCCTGCTGGAGGCGGCCAGGGCGCTGGGCACGTGCCCGGTCCTGGTGTTCGCCAGCTCGCTGGCGGTGTTCGGGCAGTCGCCCGAGCAGCCGCTGCCGGACGTGATCACGGACACCACCCTGCCGACGCCGCTGACCAGCTACGGCACCCAGAAGTTCATGCTGGAGCAGCTGGTCGCCGACTACACGCGCAAGGGCTTCATCCGCGGCCGCAGCGTCCGGCTGATGACGGTCAGCGTGCGGCCCGGCCGGCCGAACAAGGCGGCGTCGGGCTTCCTGTCCGGGATCATCCGCGAGCCGCTGGCCGGGATCCGGGCCGCGTGCCCGGTCGGGCCAGAGACCGAGGTGGCGCTGTCGTCGCCGGCCCGGACGGTCGAGGGCCTGCTGCGGGCCGCGGGCGCGGCCACGGCGGAGTGGGGGCCGCGGACCGGGCTGAACCTCCCGTCGGTCACCACCACGGTGGGCGGCATGGTCCGCGCGCTGGGCGAGGTGGCCGGTCCTGACGTGGCCGGGCTGGTCGACTGGGTGCCCGATCCGCAGATCCAGGCCATGGTGGCCACCTGGCCCGGGCGCATCGCGGCGGCCCGGGCGGCGGGCCTCGGCCTGCACCCGGACCCGGATTTCCAGACCATCATCCGCGCCTATCTCAGCGAGCAGAATCCCGGACCCGCGTGACCGGCCCGCCCGCTCCGGTCAGCCGCGAGCAGCTGCTCGCCGGGACCCCGCCGGATCGTGCCGCCGAGGCGGCCGGCGTCGCCCGTGCGGTGGCCCGGTCGGGCCGCCGCCTGGTGGTCCTGGACGACGACCCGACCGGCACCCAGACCGTGGCCGGCCTGCCCGTGCTGACCCGGTGGGCCGAAGACGACCTGCGCTGGGCGTTCGGCCAGCAGGCGGTGTCGTTCTTCGTCCTGACCAACAGCCGCAGCCTGGCCCCCGGGGAGATGGCCCGGGTCAACCGCGAGGTCGTCGCCGCGGTGGCGGCGGCCGCCCGGGCCGGCGGCCATGGCTTCGTGATCGCCTCGCGCAGCGACTCCACCCTGCGCGGCCACTACCCGGCGGAGACCGACGTGCTCGCTGAAGCCCTGCGCGAGTGCACCGGGCGTGCCCCGGACGGGGTCGTGATCGTGCCCGCCTACCTGGAGGCCGGCCGGCTGACGGTGGACTCGGTGCACTGGATGCAGGGCCCTGACGGCTTCATCCCGGTCGGGCACAGCGAGTTCGCGCGCGACCCGGCGTTCGGCTACACGTCGTCTGACCTGCGCGGCTACGTGGCCGAGAAGACCGGCGGCCGGTGGGCCGCGGACCAGGTCGCGCGGGTGACGCTGGCCGATATCCGGGCCGGCGGCCCGCCGCGGGTGGCGGAGATCCTGGGCGGGCTGGCCGGCGGCCGGCCCGCGGTGGTGGACGCGGTCACCGACGATGACCTGCGGCTGACCGTGCTGGGCACGCTGGCGGCCGAGGCGTCGGGGGCCGCGCTGCTCTACCGGGCCGGCCCGTCGTTCGCCCGCGCCCGGGCGGGCCTCGGCGCGGTACCGCCGGTCGCCGGCCGGGAGCTGGCGGTGCTGACCCAGCCGGCGGGCCGGCCCGGCCTGGTGGTCGTGGGGTCCCACGTGCCGCGCACGACCCGCCAGCTGGAGCACCTGCTGGCGCTGGACGGGGTAGACCGGGCCGAGCTCAGCGTGCCGGCCGTGCTGGCGGCGGGAACCAGGGACGGCGCCGTCGCCGCGGCCGCTGACGGGGTGGCCGCGGCGCTGGGCGGCGGCGCCGACGTGGCCCTGTGCACCAGCCGCGAGCTGGTCACCACCGCGGGCCAGGAAGGCAACCTGGAGATCGCCCGGGCGGTGTCCGCGGCGCTGGTCGACGTGGTCCGGGCGGTGACCGCGCGGATCCGGCCAGCCTGGATCATCGGCAAGGGCGGCATCACCTCCAGCGACATCGCCACCCGTGCCCTGGGCATCACCCGGGCCTGGGTCCGCGGCCCGATGCTGCCCGGGATCATCTCGCTCTGGGATCCGGTGCCTGCTGGGGACGGTGCCGGGGCGCCTGCTCCCGTGCCGTTCGTCGTTTTCGCGGGCAATGTCGGTGACGACCGTGCGCTCGCGCGGACCGTGACCCGGCTGCGGGGCCGGGAATGAGCACCGCGGAGGAGGAACGGCCCATGGACCAGACGGCGGTCATCGGCCTGGGCGCGATGGGCCTGCCGATCGCGCAGCGCCTGGCCGAAAGCCTGCCGGTGACCGTCTTCGACCCCGACACCGGCCGTACGTCCGCGGCGGCCCAGGCCGGCGCCCGCGTGGCGGCCACGGCCGCGGGCGCCGCGGCCGGCTGCGGCGTGGTGCTGATCGTGGTCCGCACGCTGGCCCAGGCGCGCGACGCGCTGTTCGGCCCGGATGGCGCCGCCGCGGGCCTGCGCCCCGGCGCCGTCGTGGTGCTCACCAGCACGGTCGGCACGGCCGGCGCCCGGGAACTGGCCGCCGGCCTCGGCGAGCACGGCGCCGAGTTGCTGGACATGCCGATGAGCGGCGGGCCCGCGCGGGCCCGCCGCGGCGATCTGCTGGTCATGATCGGCGGCTCCGACCGGGCCGTTGCCGCGGCCCGGCCAGTGACCGGCCTGCTCGCCAGCACGGCCGCCCGGGCCGGGGCGAAGCCCGGCGACGGCCAGGCCATGAAGACCGTCAACCAGCTGCTCTGCGGTGTGCACATCGCCGCCGCGGCCGAGGCCCTGACCCTGGCCCGGGCCCTCGGCCTGGACCCGGCGGCCGCCGTGGCGACGCTGGGCGCGGGCGCGGCCAGCTCGTTCATGCTGGCCGACCGGGGGCCCAGGATCGCCGCCGCCCTCGCGGGCGAGCCGCCGCCGGTGCTGTCCCGTACCGACATCTTCGTCAAGGACCTGGGGATCGTGGCCGAGGCCGGCGCCGCCGCGGGCGTGGCCCTGCCGGTCGCGGCCGCCGCCCACCAGCTCTACCTGCTGGCCCAGGCCGCGGGCCTGGGCGAGGCCGACGACTCGGCCGTCGCCACGCTGCTGGCGTCCCGCGCCCAGGACAGCACCCATTCCAGCAGGCCGGGATAGCACCCCGTGCCCCGCTGGAAGGGGGTGCCCGGCGGACGCCGGGCCCGGCGAGCGGTCGCCGGACCCGGCTGACGGCGGGCGGAACCCGGGCCCTCAGGGCGTCGAAGCGGGCTCCCCGGATTCCAGCCGCCGGGTCCGCTGGGAGGTCCAGCGGTCGGTGCAGACCCGGGTGTTGCGGCAGTACCAGCGCACGTCGGCGCAGCCGCTGCCGCCGTCGGGCACCATCATCTGGACGGCCAGGCGGGCGCCGCACAGCCAGCACCGCTCGGTCGCGGGCCCGGCCAGGAGACTGTCCCCGGAAACAGCGCCCCGGCCCCCGGCGGATGGGCCCGCGACCTGCTCCTGAGGCCGGCTGCCCGGCTCCTGAGGCGGGCTTGCCGGCTTCCGGGGCCGGTCTGACCAGCGCCAGCGCGGACCTTGATCATCAGCTGCCGGGTTCTCCGGGCGGGCTGACGCGCTCTCGGCCATGGGTCCTCCTGAAAGCCGGCCGTCCGGGCAGTGGCGTCCAGGCGCCCGCCCGGTGCCGCACTCTGCTTCCCCGTCCGGTGTCCCGCGAAACGGGAAACCGTGAATTAGCGGCCGCGCCCCGTGAGCAGGCCAGACCGTGCGCCCGGGCGGCTTCGTTATCGGTGTCCCGCCCCGGTCCGGCCTTCGCGTGAGGTGTTTCCCCGGCAGCCGGGCAGCGCGCACCGTGAAGGTATGGACCTGTGTCAGGACCGCCGGAACGGAACCGACGGAGGAGGACATCACGCCAGCGACGAGGAACTGATCCGGCTGGTGCAGACCCTGCCGCACGGCGACGCACGCCGCGACCGGGCCTGCGAGGAGCTCATGGCCCGGTACGGCCACATCGTGCGGGCGGCCGTGCAGCGGCACCGGGCCGCGCCTGATCTCGCCGAGGATCTGGCCCAGGTCGGCTACCTGGGCCTGATGAAGGCGATCACCAACTTCGACCCCGAGGTGGGCAGCAGCCTGGCGGCTTACGCCCAGCCGTGCGTGACCGGCGAGATCAAGCGCCACTTCCGGGACAAGCGCTGGCAGCTCCGGGTTACCCGGCCTGCCCAGGAGCTGCGGATCGAGCTGCGGCGGGCCACCGATGACCTGGCTCAGCAGCTCGCCCACACACCGTCGGACACCGAGCTGGCCAGCCACCTGCAGATCACCCAGGGCGAGGTCGTCACGGCCAGGCTGGCGGCCCGGGCCTTCACGGCCGCCTCGCTGGACGCCCCGGTGTCCAGCGATGAGGGCGCGGCCAGCATCGGCGAGCTGATCGGCGACGAGGATCCGGGCCTGGAGCACACGCTGAACATGGAGGCGCTGCGCACGCACTGGGAGGAGCTGGCCGAGCCGGACCGGCAGCTGCTGCTGATGCGGTTCTACGGCAACATGACCCAGTCCGAGATCGGCGAGCAGCTCGGCGTCTCCCAGATGCAGGTTTCCCGCCTGCTCCGGCGCACGCTCGACTACCTGCGCCAGCGGCTCACCGAGCCCGAGCCCGGGCAGGTGGCCTGAGCCGGGCCGGCCGAACCGCTCACCATGGCCGTTACCGTCCGGCACCGGGCGCCGCCTTCGCTATCGGTGCACTGACCGGCGTCTGCGGTTCGCCTGCGAGCTATTGCTGCGGGCCGCGGACTGGGAGCCTGGGGGATGGCCCTCGACGACCGCAGTGATCATGCCGATCCGCCCGGTGACGCGGGGAAACCCGCCGCCTGCTCGCCCTCCGCTGACCCGCCGGCCAGCCCGGAGCCCACGCTGGTGCTCGAGGCCCTGCGCGCGCACTGGAGCGAGCTGTCCAGCCTGGACCAGAAGCTGCTCCTCATGCGGTTCTTCGGGAACATGACCCAGGACGAGATCGGCGGCCAGCTCGGGATCCCCCCGGGCCAGGTCGCCCAGCTGCTGGGCCGCGCCCTGGACGCGCTGAACGAGCGGCTGCCCGAGCCCGAGCCGACGCCAGGGCCCTGGCCCGCCGCCTGAGCGCCCTGGTTGAGCCCGCCCCGCGCCGGGTAGGTCAGCGCCGGCGGCCAGATCTGGCGAAACAGCCCGGGAGGGGAATCGTGACCGGAACGGAGCACCGTGCCGTGCTGGCCGCATTGCTGGACCGGTACGGGCAGACCTACGCCGAGCAGGCCGGGATCAAGTTAGCTGACCGGCCCTCTCCGCTGTACCAGATGCTGGTCGCGGCCACCTTGGCGAGCGCGCCGGTTACGGCGGAAACCGCGGCGGCCGCGGCCAGGGAACTGTGGGCCGCCGGGCTGCGGACCCCGCGGGCGATGCGCGACGCGGGCTGGCAGGACCGGGTCGACGCGCTGGGCCGTGGCCACTACCGGCGATACGACGAGCGGACCGCGACGGAGCTGGGGGATCAGGCCAGCCTGCTGTGCCAGCGCTGGCGCGGCGACCTGCGGCGGCTGCGCGACGAGGCGGGCGGCGACGGCGACCGGATCGAATCGCTGCTGACCGGCCTCCCCGGGATCGGGCCCGCCGGGGCCAGCATCTTCCGGCGGGAGGTCCAGGTGGTCTGGCCGGAGGCCGGGCCGTTCGTGGACCTGAAGGTTCTCGAGGGCGCGGCGCGGGTCGGGCTGCCGCGCCAGCCCGGTGCGCTGGCCGAGCTGGCGGGCTCGCCGCCCCAGCTGACCCGGCTGGCCGCCGCGCTGGTCCGGGTGGCGAGGGACGCCACCGCGGCCAGGAAGGTACGGGAGGCGGCGCTGGCCGCCCGGTAACCGGCTCGCCCGTTACTCGCCGCTCCCGGCGTCCTGCCGCCTGCCTGCCCGGTGATATCCCTGCTCCCTCCTCCGGGCTCCGTGAGCTAGCCGCCCGCGCCCCGCCGGACCGGGCTGGCTTCCGGGGCCGGGACGGTCCCGGCCAGCCGGGACCGCAGGAAGCCGAGAGCCCGGCGGAGCAGCCGGGACACCTGCATCTGGGACACGCCCAGCCGGTCGCCGATCTCGGACTGGGTCAGGTTGCCGTAGAACCGCAGCGTCAGCAGCTCCTGCGACTGGTCATCCAGCTCGTCCCAGTGGACCCGGACCGACTCCAGGTCGACCGCCTGCTCGATCCGCGGGTCCTCCGCGCCGATCAGGTCGCCGACCGTGGCCGCGCCGTCCTCGTTGCTGAGCGGGGCGTCCAGTGAGGTGGCCTGGAACGCCCGGTCGGCCGTCTGGGCCTCGGTGATCTGCTCCTCGCTGACCTGCAGGCGCTCGGCCAGCTCGGCCGGCTGCGGGACCCGGGCCAGCTCCTGGGTCAGCGTGCCGGTCGCCTCGCGGATCTGCAGCCGCAGTTCCTGCACCGGCCGCTGCACCCGGACGTGCCAGCGCCGGTCCCTGAAGTACCGCTTGATCTCGCCGCTCACGCACGGCAGGACGTACGCGGGCAGGCTGCTGCCGATCTCCGGGTCGAAGTTGCTGATCGCCTTCATCAGCCCGAGGTAGCCGACCTGCATGAGCTCGTCGTCCAGCTCGCGCGGGCCCCGGTAGCGGCGCACACAGGACCGGATGACCGGCTGGTAGCGCGCGACCAGCGCCTCGCAGGCCCCCTCACGCTGGGCATTGCCCTCGGGCAGCGACTGCACAAGGTCAACAAGCTCGGCGTCGGTGAACCCCGACCCGGCCTCCTCGGCAGCCTGCAGCCGGGATGTCAGGTCCATGGCCGTACCCCGCGAGCGTGCCTCCCAGTTGTTGTCATGAGGACAGTTCCCTGCCCGCTGAGAGAGCCTTAAACAGCCAGACAGGCGGCTTTGCCGCCGCCCGGCACGGTCTTGACCTCGCCCTGGGGCGGGCGCCCGGGCACGGCGCGGCCCCGGATGAGCCGCACCTTTATCACGGTGTACGCCGCCGGGGGAGCGGGCGCCGCCGCCCCACCGCAGCCGCCGCCGGGGTTTGCCATCCGGGGCGCCGGGTAGCCGCGACCGGGTCACCAGGCCGGTCCAGGAGGGGAGCGAAACGGCATGGCGAGCCCACCGCGCAGCGGGACGGCCGCCCGGGCGCTGGCCCGCGGGGCGGCCGCGTGGGCCGTGTGCTGGGTCCTGCTGATGTCGTTCTGGATGATCCTCGACAATTCCGGCTCGCTGGACGAGGTGCTGGCCGGGGCCGGCGCCGCCGCCCTGGCCGCGCTGTTCACCCAGCGGGTCAGCGCCCGCGCCGGTGTCCGGTTCCGGTTCCGGGCCCGGTGGCTGGCCCCGGCCGCCCGGCTGCCCTGGGACGTGCTGCGCGACACGGGCATCGTGTTCGCCGCGCTGTGGCGGCGGGTGGCCCGCGGCGAGCAGCCCGCCAGCGCGCTGCGCGAGCTCCCGGCCCGGTACGGCGGGACCGACGCGGAGTCGGTGACCCGGCGCGTGCTGCTGGTGGCCGGCCGTTCGGTGGCGCCGAACGCGTTCGCGGCCGCCCTGGAGCCCGGCCGGGACGTGCTGGTGGTGCACGAGCTGGTGCCGCGCGGGCCGGGGGCCAGCCGGTGACCAGCTTCGTGATCGCGGCGATGGCCATGCTGGTGGCGCTGGTGCCGCTCGGCGTGGTGCTGTGCCGGGCCGAGGTGATGTCGGCCGTGGTCGCGTACGAGGCGATCGGCTCCGTCGCGGTGCTTGTGCTGATGCTGCTGGCCGAGGGGTTCCGCCGGCCCGGCGAGTTCGAGCTGGCCATCCTGCTGGCGGTGCTGCTGCTCGGCGGCGGGCTGGTGTTCGTGCGGTTCCTGGAACGGTGGCGGTGATGGCCCAGGCGGTGATCGTGGACGTGCTGCTCGGCCTGGCCGTGGCGGTGGTACTGATCAGCGCGGCCGGGGTCCTGCTGATGCGGGACGCCTGCCAGAAGGTGCACTACGTGACGCCGATCTCGGTGGTGGCGCCGGTGCTCGCCGGGCTGGCCATCGCAGTGCAGTCCGGCTGGACGATCAGTACCGGCCAGTCCTGGCTGGTGGCAGCGGTGATGGTGATCGCCAGCCCGTTCCTGGCGCACGCCACGGTCCGGGCCATCTGGATCAGGGAGCACGGCGGCGCGAGCCGGGATCTTGCCCGCGCGGGCCAGGACCGGGAACGCAGGTGACCGGGCTGCTCGCCGTGACCACCCCCTGGACCGTGCCCGCCGGGGTCATGGGCGTGCTGCAGGCCGTGCTCCTGGTGCTCGCGGCCGCGGGTGCGACGGCCGTCGTGCTGACCCGCTCCCCGGTCCGCCAGGTGCTCGTGCTCAGCGCGTACGGGCTGCTGCTGGCGCTGCTGTTCCTGGTCTTCCAGGCGCCCGACGTGAGCCTGTCCGAGCTGGCGGTGGGCACGGTCGCGCTGCCCGCGCTGCTGCTGCTGACCCTGGCGCGGGTGCGGAGGCGGGAGAAATGACCGAGCGCTGGCGCCGCGGGGTGTTCCTGGCCGGGGCGGCCGTGCTGGCCGCGTTCCTCCTGTGGGGGCTGGCCGGGCTGCCCGGCTTCGGCCGCTACCCGGGCCCGTACGGGGACATCATCAACCGGGTCGCGGTGGCCCAGACCAACGCCACCGGGGTGGTGTCCGCGGTCAACTTCTCCTACCGCGGGTTCGACACCGTGGGCGAGGAATTCATCCTGTTCACCGCGGCCGCCGGGGTGGCGACCGTACTGCGCCACCTGCGCGGCGAGGACAAGATCAGCACCCGCCAGGAGGCGCTGGACCGGGTCGCTCCGCCGGCCAGCGATGCGCTGCGCGCGGCGGCGCTGGCGTTCACCGGCCCGGCCATCCTGCTCGGCTGGTTCCTGGCCACCCACGCGCAGACCAGCCCGTCCGGCGGGTTCCAGGGCGGCGTGCTGCTCACCACCGGGTTCGTGCTGGTCTACCTGGCCGGGCAGGTGCTGCTGTTCCGCCGGGTCAGCCCGGAGGACCTGGCCGACATCGCCGGGGCGGTGGGCGCGGGCGGCTTCGCCGCGGTCGGCGTCACCGCCCTGTTCCTGGGCCAGCCCTTGCTCAGCAACTTCCTGCCGCTGGGCAGCACGCCGGGGGCGGTGAGCTCGTCCGGCACGATCGCGCTGATCAGCTTCCTGGTCGGCATCGAGGTCGGGGCGGCGTTCCTGCTCATCATCGGCGAGCTGGTGGACCAGGCGCTGCTGCTGCGGGAGGGCCGGGCATGAGCTTCCTCCCGTTCGTGGTCGTGGCCTGGGTGCTGGTCGCCGGGCTGTACGGCATCGTCACCAGCCGCCATCTGGTGCACCAGATCATCTGCCTGATCGTGGTCCAGTCGTCCACCTACGTGCTGCTGCTGGCGGTCGGCTACCGGACCGGGGCGGTCGCGCCGTACTTCTACGACGTGCCGGTGCATACCCCCGCGGTCGACCCGGTGGTCCAGGCCCTGGCCCTGACCGACGTGGTCGTCGAGGCGGCGGTGACCGCGCTGCTGCTGGCCTTCGCGGTGCAGGCGCACAAGCGGTTCGGCACGCTGGATCCGCACGAGCTGGTCCAGATCAAGGGCTGACCGGGGCGCCGTGGACCAGCTCCTGCCGCTGCCGGTCGTGCTGCCGCTGCTCGCGGCGGCCGGGCTGGCCGCACTCGGCCCGGTGCTCCGGCCCTGGCGGCGGGCCCGCGACGCGGCCTCGATCGCGGTCGCCGCCGCGGTCACGGTCATCCTGCTGGTGATCATGGCGCGCACCGCGGCCGGGGACCAGGTGTACTGGTTCGCCGGGTTCCGGCCAGTGCACGGGGCGGCGATCGGCGTGGCCTTCGCGGCCGGGCCGCTCGCGGCCGGGCTGGCCAGCCTGGCCGCGCTGCTGGTCACCGCGTCGATGGTGTTCTCCTGGCGGTACTTCGACGAGGTCGGCACGTTCTACCACGTGCTCATGCTCACGTTCCTGGCGGGCATGGCCGGGTTCTGCCTCACCGGCGACATCTTCAACATGTTCGTCTGGTTCGAGCTGATGAGCGTGTCGGCGTACGCGCTGACCGCGTACCGGCCCGAGGAGCGCGGCCCGGTCCAGGGCGCGCTGAACTTCGCGATCAGCAACAGCGTCGGCGCGTACCTGTCGCTGTCCGGCATCGCGATCGTCTACGGGCGGACCGGGGCGCTGAACATGGCCCAGATCGGCCGGGACCTGGCCGGGCACCGGCCGGACGGGCTGGTCGTCGTGGCCTTCGTGCTGATCATCGCCGGGCTGCTGGTCAAGGGCTCGATCGTGCCGTTTCACTTCTGGCTGGCCGACGCGCACGCGGTCGCGCCCACCCCGGTGTGCGTGCTGTTCTCCGGCGTGATGGTGGAACTCGGGCTGTACGGGGTGGCCCGGGTGTACTGGTCGATGTTCGCGGCCGCGCTCGGCCACGACGTCGCGGTCAGCCGCACGTTCCTGGCGCTCGGGCTGCTCACCGCGGTGACCGGGGCGGTGTTCTGCTTCCGGGAACGGCACCTCAAGCGGCTGCTGGCGTTCTCCACGATCAGCCACGCCGGGATCTTCCTGTGCGGCATCGCGCTGCTCACTCCGCTGGGGCTGGCCGGCACCGCGGTCTACGTGGCCGGCCACGCCCTGGTCAAGGCCGCGCTGTTCCTGTGCGTGGGCATCGTGCTGCACCGGCTGGGCTCGGTGAACGAGACCTGGCTGCACGGCCGGGGCCGCCGTCTGCGGTGGACCGGCGTGATCTTCACGCTGGCCGCGTTCGGCCTGGCCGACCTGCCGCCGTTCGCCACCTACCTCGGCAAGGGCTGGATCGAGGAAACCGCCCTGGGGCACGGCGCGGCGCTGGTCCCGGTGGTGCTGCTGGCCTGCACGGTGGTGGTCGGCGGGGCGGTGCTGCGGGTGGCCGGCGGGGTGTTCTACGGCCTGGGCGACCCGCCCGGTGAAGATCCGCAGACCGCGGCGGAGGCGTCCGAGGAGACCGGCGAGACCGCCAGCGGCCGGGGACGGAGCCCGCTGACCATGCTCCTCCCACCGCTCGTCCTGACCGTGGCGGCGGTGGTGATCGGGCTGCTGCCGCAGCTCGGCCCGGCGGTGCAGGCCGGGGCGGTGCGGATGCAGGACCAGCCGGGATACGCGGCCACCGTGCTGTCCGGGGAACGGGTGGCGCACCCGGCCGCGCCGGAACCACGGGAGGAGACCGGGGTCACCGCCGCGGACGTGGTCTCCGGCCTCGGCTCGGCGGCGGGCGCGGTGGTGCTGGCCGGCCTGGCGCTGTACCGGCGGCGGCTGCCGCTGCTCCGCCGGGCCCCCGGGCCGGGCCCGGGCCGGTCCGGCTTCTTCCGCGTGGTGCAGAGCGGCGTGGTGAACGACTACGTGGCCTGGGCCGTGCTCGGCCTGGCCGCGCTCGGCGGCACCCTGGCGCTTGCCATCCGCTAACGAGCACTGCCGCTGACCTGGGACAGCCGAACGGCGCTCTCCAGCAGGGCGGCGTGCACGAAGGCCTGCGGCAGGTTGCCCCGCAGCTGGTGCTGGTGCACGTCGAACTCCTCGGTGAAGATGCCGGCCGGGCCGCAGGCGGCGCGGTTGCGCTCGAACCAGCGGCCGGCCGCGACCTCATCGCCGGCCACGAGCGCGGTCAGCGCCATCCAGAACCCGCACAGCAGGAACGCGCCCTCGGCCTCGTGCAGCGGCCGGGCGTCGTGCCGGAACCGGTAGATGAACCCGTCGTCGCCCAGGCTGGCGGCGACCTCGGCGATCGTGGCCTGCGCCCGCGGGTCGTCCGGCGGGACGGCGCCGCGGATCACCGGCAGCAGCAGCGACGCGTCGGCCCGCGGGTCACCGGGGGCCCGCTGCCAGCGGCCGGACGGGTGGACCGAGTCGTGCATGCTGGCCAGGATCTGGTCGGCCAGGCTGCTCCACTCGCCGGCGTCGGGCCGGGCGCCGGTGCTGTGGCCCGCCGTGGGCCGGCCCGCGCCGTGGCCGGCCTCCCGGGCTATCGCGCGCAGCCCGGCCACGCAGGACAGCCGGGAATGGGCCCAGCGGCGGGGATCGAGCTCCCACACCCCGGCGTCCGGCTCGGCCCAGCGTTTGCCGATGGCGTCCGCGGCGACCCGGGCCGCCCGCCACGTGTCAGGACCGTCCAGGCCCAGCCGGGCCGCCGCCGCGAGAAGCTGGAGCACCTCGCCGAACGCGTCGAGCTGGAACTGCCCGGTGACCCGGTTGCCGGCCCTGGCCGCCGCGCCGCCGGGGTAGCCCCGGACCGCCATCGTGCGCTCGGGGGGCAGCGGGTCCCCGGAGATCGTGTAGGCGGGCATCAGGTCCGGGCCGTCGGCCAGCACCCGCTCGGTGATGAACCGCACCGTCCCGTCGAGCAGCGGATGCGGGCCGTGCGCGGCCACGGCCAGGCCCATGTAGCACTGGTCCCGGATCCAGGCGTACCGGTAGTCGTAGTTGCGGAAGCTCTCCATCCGCTCGGGCAGCGACGTGGTCGCGGCCGCGACCATCGCCCCGGTGCTGGACGTCAGGCCGGTGAGCACGGCGTACGCATGCTGGGCGTCCCTGGCCGCGATCAGGCCCGAGCAGTCGGGGCCGGCCGGCGCCCACGCGGTCTCGGTGGCGGGCCAGGCCACGCCCGGCTCCGGCGGGGGAGCGGTCAGCTTCCGGGAGGAGATCTCCAGGACCAGGTCATGGCGCGCACCGGGGTCCAGGGTCAGGGTCAGGGCCAGTTCCTGGCCGTCGCGGGCCGGGCGGGCCCGGCCCGCCCCGGACAGCCGGAACCACAGCCGCCCGGCCCGGCCGGTCCAGCACCCGGCCGACCGGGCCAGGTCGCGGACTGGCCGGCGGCCGGAGCCGCCGCGCAGGTCAAGCCGCAGGTTCACCCGGGCCGGGCCGTCCACCGCGCGGATCTGCCGGAGCAGAACCGCGCAGTCCGGGTCGGCGGGCCGGGCCAGCGCCTCGCGGCACTCGGTGACCGCCGCGCCCACCCACCGGCTGTGCCAGATCAGGGTGCCCGGCTCGTAGTACCCGCCCCAGACATACCAGGGGTCGGCCGGGGTGACCGAGAAACCGCCGCCGCCGCCGACCAGCGCGGCGAATACCGGCGGGCTGTCCCAGCGGGGCACGCACAGCCAGACGATCGCGCCGTCCGGGCCGATCAGCGCGCCCCGCTCGCCGTCGGCGAGGAACGCGTAATCCCGCAGGGCCCGTGGCGGCCAGCCGTTGCCGGCCGCCTGGCCGCCCCGGGCGGTCACCGGTCCCGGCGGCTGGCGGCCCGCCACCCGGCCGCCATTGCCCCCGCCGTGACGCCCGCCAGCGCCCCGGCGGTGGTCAGCCGGGCGTGCTGGGAAAGCCATTCCTGGGCGCTGCGCGGGTGCGACTTATCGCCGAAGACGCCGTGCGGGCCATAGTCGCGGCCGCCGGGGCCGTCGGCGGGCTCCATCAGGTTGTCCGGCCGGCCCGGCGCGACGTGCTCGCCGGTCTGCTGGGAGTCGTACCCGGTCCTGGCCAGATACCGGTCGAGCAGCGGGGAGGCGAACTTCTCGGCGACCAGGGTGGCGGTCGTGCTCATGCCCACCCAGTACTGCTTGCGGCCGGGGTGATCGGCGGCGAACAGCACGGCGCGGGCGGCCACCTCGGGCTGGTAGATCGGCGGCACCGGCTGCGGGTGCCGGGGGAGCCGGGACCGGACCCAGGAGAACTGGGGCGTGTTGACCGCGGGCATCTGCACCACGGTGACGCGGACGCCCGAGCCCTCGTGCATCAGCTCGCAGCGCAGCGCCGAGGTGAACCCGTTGACCGCGTGCTTGGCGCCGCAGTAGGCCGACTGGAGCGGAATGCTGCGCTGCCCGAGGGCCGACCCGACCTGCACGATCGTGCCGTGGTCGCGGGGCCGCATGCGCTCGAGCGCGGCCTTCGTGCCGTGCACGTAGCCCAGGTAGCTGACCTCGGTGACGCGCCGGAATTCCTCCGGGGTGATCTCGCTGAACGGCGCGAACACCGAGGTGAACGCGTCGTTCACCCACACGTCGAGGGGCCCGAAATAGTCCTCGGCCTGCCGGGCCGCCGCGGCGACCTGGGCGTAGTCGGCCACGTCCGCGGCGATGACCAGCGGCTTGCCGCCGGCCTTCGCGACGTCGGCGGCCGCCGCGTCCAGGCCCGTCTGGCCCCGGGCGATCAGCACCACCCGCGCGCCCCGCTCGCCGAACAGCCGGGCGGTAGCCCGGCCGATGCCTCCGCTGGCCCCGGTGATGACCACGGTCTGCTCCTGCATCTGCGGCTGCCTTCCTGGTTGGCGCATGTCCGGACGGCGCTACCCGGGCTGGACCGGGTCAACCACGAAGGCGGCCGGCTCGGCCCAGGTGAATCAGCGCCAGCCATCCGTAACCCCTGAAATCTCCCGCCACTCCGCCGGCGGGTCAGCGAGCCGCCGTTTGCTCCCGGGCCGGCCGGGTAGGCGGTCGGCTCACCCCAGGAATTGAGGTTCGCGTGGATCAGCAGCCAGCAAGCGGCCGCACCGGTCTAGCCCACCGGGACGGGTCACTGACGTGGCCCGTGGCCCGCCAGGCAGGCTGGACTGATACGGACGTCCGGGCGGTGGACACCATCCGGGTGCTGGCCGGGGATGCGGTGCAGCAGGCGGGCAACGGCCACCCGGGCACCGCGATGAGCCTGGCCCCGCTGGCCTACCTGCTCTTCCAGCAGGTCATGCGGCACGACCCG
>DASVBE010000031.1:0-14766 GCA_036375995.1 Streptosporangiaceae bacterium
GATCAGGGAGCGGGCATCCCGCGCCCGGCTGGCAAGGCGGAGGAGGAACCGCCCATAGCTCCGCGATGGGCGACGCCGGCAACGCCGCCAGGCGGGATGCGGGGGCCCGCGAGCCGGCCAGGGACTTCGAGACAGGCCCTAACCGCGCCCCGCGGCCGCCGGCCGGCTGCGGGTCAGCGCTTTGGCAGCGCGCTGCCAGGCGGCCAGAGCGGCGGTGATCTCCCCGGCGCCGATACCGACGTGGGTGATCATCCGCACCCGGCCGTCCACCGTGGAGACCAGCAGGCCCTCCGCGGCCAGCGCGGCTACCCAGCGGGCCGTGCCGCCCGGCACGCTGGCGAACACGATGTTGGTGACCACGCCGTCCAGGTCCACCGCGCCCGGCAGCAGTTCCGCGACCCCCTCGGCCAGCCGCCGGGCGTTCTCGTGGTCCTCGTGCAGCCGCTTGGGACCCTCCTCCAGCGCGACCAGGCCCGCGGCAGCCAGGATCCCGGCCTGCCGCCACGCCCCGCCGAAGAGGATCTTCAGCCGCCTGGCCTCCCGGATGAACTCGCGGTCCCCGGCAAGGATCGAGCCGATCGGCGCGCCCAGGCCCTTGGACAGGCAGAACATCATCGCGGTCACCGCGGTGCCGTAGTCGGCCAGCGCCGCGCCGGTAACCGTGCACGCGTTGAAGATCCGGGCGCCGTCCAGGTAGAGCGGCACGCCGTGGGCCGCGCACACCGCGGAGATCGCCTGCACCTCGCTAACCGGCAGCACCGAGCCGCCGCCGACCTGGTGCGTGTTCTCGATCGTGACCAGGTCGGTCACCGTGGCGTCGGACGGGTCAGGAGCCAGTGCGTCGTCGACCTGCGTGGCCGTCAGCCGGCCCCGGTCCGCACCGGTGACACGCCGGAAGGCGATGCCGGACAGCACCGCCGACGCGGCCGCCTCGGTCCGGCCCGTATGGGCCGTGGCCTCGCACACCGCGAAGTGCCCGGACCGGACGAACGCGTGCATGGCGATCTGGTTGCACATGGTCCCGGTCGGCAGGAACGCCGCGGCCTGGCGGCCAGCCAGCTCGGCGGCCCGGTCCTGCAGGGCGTTCACGGTCGGGTCGTCGCCGTACCAGTCGTCGCCCACCTCGGCGCTGGCCATGGCCTGCCGCATGGCCGCCGAGGGCTTGGTGACGGTGTCGGAGCGCAGGTCAATGGGGGCATCCATGCGGGGCGCCATCCTTGCCTCGGGACGGCGGTGGGCCCTCCACCGCCTCAGCCGATCATGCCAAGGGCGCCGGCCCGGCCGGCCAGCACGGGCCGCCCGGGCGCCCGGGCCAACCCAGAGACCAGCACCGCATACCGCGCGATGCGGGCGTGTCGCGCCGGGTAAGCGGGTCCATGATCGGGCAAAATGACGGCGTCAGGCAGAATGGCGACGAGGCCCCTTCATGTATGAGATGAAGGGGCCTCGCCTGGCCCTGCGGGCCCGCCAGCAGCTAGTTGCCCAGCCACTGCCGTACCCCGCCTGACCGGCCGCCGGTCCCACATACCCGCTCGCAGAACCGGTTTCCCAGCTCCCCGCGCGTGCCCCGGGTTGCCCCTGGGCCGGTATCCGTCTCCGGCGGTGAGTGCATTTCTACGCCCTCCGATCCGGCCCGCACAAGAGGCTGCCCGCCACCTTTTCAAGATCTTTTAGCCATCCACAGTTCATCCACAAGGCAGCCGGCGTTCTCCCCAGAGCAGCGGGTTTGTCCACCGTTTCGTCCACCGATCAGTCCACAGCCCGCCGACGGCGGGGGACCGCTGGTGCGGTCACCACCGGGTCGCCGCGCTGGGCCAGGACCCAGCGATCGCCGGCGATCTCCGCGCATGCCCCGATGTGACCCGGGCCCGCCGGAACCACCCGGACCGAGATGAACTCGCCGCTGCGCGGCACGGGCAGCCCCAGCGCCCGGGCGACCTCGGGGTCGGGATCCTGGTGGCCGAGCACCAGGATGCCGTCCGCCCGCAGCGCCGTCCGCGCCCCGCCGTTGCCACGGGCCCGCTTCATGAAGTCGTCCTGCCGGGCCACTGTCGCCAGCTCGGCGCGCCGGATAATCCGCCCCTGCACCCGGCGGAACAGCTCGTTCGTACGGGCCTGCCCATGCTGCTGACCGCGCACCGCCCGAGCGCCCAGGATCTCGCTCAGGGTTCCCGGATCGAGATCGAGGAACAGGTTCGGGGTCAGCCGCTGATGGCCCGGCCACAGCCGCCGGATCCGGCCCAGGCTGGCCGTGGCCAGCTGGCGTTTCGCGTCCCGGTTCGGCCGCTCGCGCAGGTACTCCGGCCGGACCCGGATCAGCCCGGCCGCCCACCAGCTGCCGGAGTCGCGGGCCGACAGCAGCAGGCACAGCTGGTTCTCCGCCTCCGGCGGCAGCTCCCAGCTGCCCCAGGTCATCGAGTACTTGCAGTCCACCTCGTGGCCCGCGATCCGGTAGTCGGTGACGTCCCCGTCGCCGAACTCGAACCGGTTCTGCAGGTTGATCTCGACCAGCGTGCCCATGTGGGTCTTCTCGGTCTTGCGCAGGTCGTCGTAGCTGTACCGGCCGGTGTGCTGGCCGTCGTAGAGCTGGTCCAGGGTGTCCCGCAGCACCCCGGCGACCCGGTCACCGGTCGGGTCACAGCGCTCGAGCTCGGCCTGCACCGCATCCAGCGCCGGGTCCTCGCCGAACGCGGGCACCGGCGCGGGCGGCGCTTCGAAGAACGCCAGCTGCTCGCCGTCGGTGATCTCCGTCATGGCCGCCGGCCCAGGAGGCGGGAAGAGGGTCAGACCGCGCGCAGCCACCGGCCCGGGCCATCCAGCTCGGCCGCGGCCAGCTCGGCGGCGGCCCGCTCAGCCGCGGCCACGGCCAGCGCCATCCGGATGCTGCCGCCGACCGCCTTGGCCACCGGGGGCGGGAACGCGTTGCCGATCTGCCGGTAGCCCGCGGTCTTACGGCCGGAGAACCGCCAGCCGGCCGGGAACCCCTGAATCGCGGCGGCCATCGGCAGCGTCAGCCGCGGCAGGTGATCAGCCGGGTGTGACGGCCCGGGCGGCGCGTCGGCCAGCCCCTTGCCGTCCACGCTGAGCCGCAGCCACGCCTCGCGGGCCCGGGTCGGGCCCAGGTCCGGGCCGCCGTGCTTGCGCGACCCGCCGACCAGCGTGGGCCCGATGCCGCTGGCCCGCCCAGCCCAGCTTGCCGCGCCGGGCCAGCCGTCCGCGGCCATCAGGTCGGCCAGCGCCGCGCCCACGGTCGGCGGCTGGCCGTCCGGGACCGGCCAGCGGAAGTGCCGGAACGCCTCGGGCCGCAGGGCGACCAGGATGAACCGCGGCCGCAGCTGCGGCACGCCGAAGTCGCACGCGTTGAGCACCTGCCAGTCGGCCTGATACCCGAGCGAGGCCAGCCGGGCCAGCACCTGGTCCCGGTAGCCGTCGAACCGCCGGGTGGACAGCCCGGGGACGTTCTCCAGCATGATCGCGGCTGGCTGGCATTCCTCGATCAGCCGCAGCGCCTGCGGGAACAGGTCACGCTCGTCATCGGCGCCCAGCTGCTTGCCCGCGATCGAGAACGGCGGGCAGGGCACGCCGCCGGCCAGCAGGCTCACGCCCCGGTACGGGTGCCCGTCGAAGTGGTGCACGTCCTGCTCGACGATCTTCCAGCCGGGCCGGTTCTGCCGCAGCGTGGCGCACGCGTCCGGGTCGATCTCGACCGCCGCCGTGTGCTGGAAGCCGGCCTGTTCCAGCCCCAGCGCCTGGCCGCCAGCGCCAGCACAGATTTCCAGGCAGGTCAGCTCGTCCATGCCACCCCCGCCCCCGCTGGCCTCCCGGGCCTCATCGGTGCCAGCCAGCGATCTCATCCCGAGCACTCTACAGAACGCCAAGATCGCTTTCTAGCAACTTCTCGTACGCCTGTTCGATGTGTCGCCAGCGACCTGCGGCCAGCCGAATTCTCAGGTGCGCAATCCGGGCGCGGCTTGCTATACCGGGTTCATGCCTGCCGATGCGCTGCCCGCCAGCCCCCTCCCCGGCCAGATGCGCGGGGCCGCGGCCGCCCTGCTCGGGCTGCTGACCGAAGAGCAGCGCACCCTCGCCGCGCTGCCGTTCGACGACGACAAGGCCCGCCGCTGGCTGGAGTACCGGCCGGAGGCCAGGCCCGGCGCCTGCCTGGCCACCCTCAGCCCGCCCGCCCGCAAGGCCGCCCACCGCCTGCTCGCCACCGGGCTGAGCGAGCCGGCCTACGCCCAGGCCATGGCCGTCACCGCCCTGGAAGAGGTACTCGACCGCCGCGAAGGCTGGCGGAACGCGCGTCACAGCAATGACTACTGGGTCGCGGTGTTCGGTGACCCGGCCGGCACCGCGCCGTGGTCCTGGCGGTTCGAGGGCCACCACCTGTCGGTCACGATGACCCTCGCCGGCGACGGCATCTCCCCGGCCCCGGTGTTCCTCGGCGCCAACCCCGCCGCCGTACGCGCGGCCGGCCGCGTCGTGTCCCGGCCGCTGGCCCCCGAGGAGGACCTGGCCAGGGAACTGCTGGCCACCATGGACCGGCCGGCCAGGGCCGCCGCAACGGTCGCCAGCCAGCCGCCCCCCGACATCCGCTCCGGGGTCAGCGCCCGCGCCGAGGAGCGGATCGAGCCCGCCGGCGTCCCGGCCAGCCACCTCGCCCCCGACGCCCGCGCCCTGCTCGGCCAGCTCACCGCGCTGTACCTGAGCCGCCTGCCCGCCGCCCTGGCCGCCCGGGAGACAGCCCGGATCGCCGGCCACGAGCTGTACTTCGCCTGGGAGGGCCCGCCGCAGCCGGGCACCGCGCACTACTACCGGGTGCAGGGCGACGACCTGCTGATCGAGTACGACAGCACGACCAGCGACGGCAACCACGCGCACACCGTGCTGCGCCGCCCGCGCAGCGACTTCGGCGACGACGTGCTCGCCGCGCACTACCGGCAAGCCGGGCACCACCCGCCGCCCGCGCCCCGCCCGGCCGGGCGCTAGGTTAGCGCCGTGACGCACTTCAGCAGGGTGAACATGATCGTGATCGACGTCCCGGACGCCGACCACGATCAGGAGCTGGCGTTCTGGGCCGCGGCCACCGGGTCGAAGCTGAACCACATCGGGAAGTTCCCCGAGTACCACGGCGGGCGGCTGGACGCCGGCGCGGGCGACATCTGCATGCTGGTGCAGCGGCTCGGCGACGGCCCGGCCCGGATTCACATCGATATTCACACCAGCGACCTCGAAGCCGAGGTGACCCGCCTGGAGCAGGCCGGCGCCACCCGCCTCCGGGAGGCCAACGGCTGGTGGATCATGCGCGACCCGGCCGGCCTGGTGTTCTGCGTGGTCCCCGACCCGCCGGGAACCCTCACCGACGACAACGCCCAGCGCTGGGACTAGATCAGCCCAGGCTCCCGCCCGGCCCGCCTGTGCTGTTGAGGCCCGTGCTGCCGTCCGGGACGCCCGGCACCGGCAGCGGCCGCGGCGGCACCGGCGACGACACCACGATCGAGCTGACCGTGTTCCCGAACAGCAGGAACCTGTCCAGGATCTCGGCCAGCCGGTCCACCGCCGGCGCGTGCACCTTGACCAGGAAGCAGTCCTCGCCGGTGATCCGGTGGCACTCGGTGACCTGCGGAAGCTGGGCCGCCAGCTCGGCGATCCTGGGCAGCTGCCCGGCGGTCGGCCGGATCCGGGCGAACGCGGTCACCGGCAGACCCAGCGCCGCCGGGCTCACCTCCATCCGGTAGCCGGTGATGATCCCGGCCCGCTCCATCCGCTGCACCCGCTCGGTCACCGCCGGGGCGCTCATCCCCACCCGCCGGCCCAGCGCGGACATGCTGATCCGCGGGTCGGCGTGCAGTTCGGCGAGGAGACGGCGGTTGGTCTGATCCAGGACTGGGTGCAAACCACCGTAATCCTTATCGGCACTTTCCCGTGATTCTGAAGGCAAACTCTGGCTTCTTCCTTTAGATCGGCATGGCCAAGCCGACTAGGTCCTCCGAGTATGGACCAGTGCCCGTAACCGAGACCAGCCCCCGCCAAGCCCGGGCCCGGGCCGCGCGGACCGCGACCCGGCTGCCGCCCGCGTCCTACTTCGGCGTCAGCGCGATCTTCCACTACCTTGGCCCGTCGCTCGCCGTCCTGCTGTTCGCACGGGTCAGCGTGCTGGGCGTGGCCTGGCTGCGGATCGCCAGCGCGGCCGTGGTGTTCGCGGCCTGGCGCCGGCCGTGGCGGCTCTGGCCACGGCTCACCACCAGGCAACGGTGGGTCCTGGCCGGCCTCGGCGCCGTCCTCGCCGCCATGAACTCGGTGTTCTACCTGGCCTGCGACCGTCTGCCGCTGTCCACCGTGGGCGCGATCGAGTTCCTCGGCACCGTGCTGCTGGCCGTGGCCGGCGCGCGCACCCGGCGCAACCTGCTGGCCCTGGTCCTGGCCGTGGGCGGGGTCGCGCTGCTGACCGACATCCGGCTGGCGGGCGAGCCGGCCGGGTTCGCGTTCGCGTTCGCCAACTGCGCGCTGTTCATGCTCTACGTCGTGCTCGGGCACCGGATCGCCAACGATGGCCCGGCCGGACGCGGCCAGCTGACCGGCATCGACCAGCTGGCCGCGGCCATGCTGCTGGCCATGATCGCGGCCACGCCGTTCGGGCTGGCCGGCGCGCTGCCCGCGTTCCGCCACCCGGCCTGGCTGCTGTGGGGCGCCGGGGTCGGCCTCTGCTCCTCGGTGATCCCGTACGTCACCGACCAGCTGGCCATGGCCCGGCTGCCGCGGGCCACGTTCGCGCTGATGCTGGCCCTGCTGCCGGCCGCGGCCACGGTGATCGGGCTGGTCGTGCTGCGCCAGGTGCCAACCGGGGCGGATCTCGCCGGCGTCGGGCTGGTCGTCGCCGGGGTGGCGGTGCACCGGGACGCCCCCGCGCGCCCGCCCGCGGCCCGCCAGGAGTCTGCCCGCCCCAGCGCTGATCTTCCTTCAGGAATACGGCAGCGGGGGAGCGGGCCAACCATCAGGAGGCGTGATGAAGGCAGCGCACATGAAGTACGTGCGGCTTGGCCGCGGCGGACCGCAGGTGTCCCGGATCTGCCTGGGCATGATGAGCTTCGGCAACCCTGACCCCGGCCACGGGTCCTGGCGGGCCTGGCATGTCGGTGACGACGCCGCGGCGGTCATCGTCCGCACCGCGGTCGACGGCGGGGTGAACTTCTTCGACACCGCGGACTCCTACGCGGGCGGGACCAGCGAGGAGGTGACCGGCACGCTGCTGCGCACGTTCTTCGCCCGCCGCGAGGACTACGTTCTCGCCACCAAGGTGTACTTCCCGACCGGGCCGGGTCCCTTCGACCGCGGCCTGTCCCGGCGGCACATCATGGCCGCGATCGACGCGTCGCTGCGCCGGCTGGGCACCGACTATGTGGACCTGTACCAGGTGCACCGGTGGGATTACGGCGTTCCGGTAGGCGAGACGATGGCCGCGCTGCGCGACGTGGTCCGCGCGGGCAAGGCCCGCTACCTGGGTGCGTCGAGCATGCACGCCGGGCAGTTCGCCGCCGCGCAGGAGGCCGCGGACTCCGCCGGCGGGCCGCGGTTCGCCGCCATGCAGAACCACTACAACCTGCTGTACCGGGAAGAGGAGCGGGAGATGATCCCGCTCTGCGCCGGTCAGGGCGTGGCCGTGCTGCCGTACAGCCCGCTGGCCCGCGGCGTCCTGGCCGGGACCCGGCATCCGGGTGGCGGGGGCGAGACCGTGCGGTCAGGGAGTGACCCGCTGGGGGCGAAGCGCCAGGCCGTCGCGGACTTCGGCATCGTGGATGAGGTGCGGGCGGTGGCCACGGCCCGCGGTGCCGCGCCCGCCCAGGTGGCGCTGGCGTGGCTGCTCGGCCGGCCGGCGGTGACCTCGGTGGTTCTCGGCGCGACCCGTCCCGGTCACGTCAGCGACGCGCTCGGCGCGGTGCCGCTGGCGCTGACCAGGGCCGAGACGGCCCGCCTCGAGGCCCGCTACCAGCCGCAGCCCATCCAGGGCCACGAGTAGCCGGCCCGCCAGCGCGGCCGGCCAGGCCGGTCCCGCCAAGATGCGCACACCGCTTGAAACCGCCAGGAAGCGAGCGATGTTACATCGATCGCATCCGGGCCGGGTGTCTGGGGCGGGGTCCAGGCGAGTCCGGACGGGTCCGGACGGGCGCGGGCCGGGGACCGGCTACGGCTCGGTGGGGGTCTGCATGCGGAGCCGCTGGCCGCGGCCTGGTGCGGCGGTGACCTGGCCGTCCTGCAGAACGACCTCGCCGCGGCTGACTACGAACCGCGGCCAGCCGCGGACCTGCCAGCCGTCGTAGACGGAGTAGCCGGCCCGGGAGTAGTGCGCCGAGCCGTCCACCGTGCGGGTCAGCTGCGGGTCCCAGATCGTCAGATCGGCGTCGCTGCCCACCGCGATCGTGCCCTTGCGCGGGTAGACCCCGTACAGCCGGGCCGGCCCGGTCGAGGTCAGCTCGACAAACCGGGCCAGCGACAGCCGCCCCTCCGCGACCCCGGCGGACATCAGCATGGGCAGCGCGGTCTCCAGGTCGGACACGCCCTGCCGGGCCGTGGTCACGTCCAGGCCCGGGTCGACCTTGGCCTCCTTCGACCAGGGTGCGTGGTCGCTGCCCACGGTGTGCACCGACCCGTCGGCCAGACCGGCCCACAGCGCGACCACGTCGGCAGCCTCGCGCAGCGGCGGCGCCCCGACGTACGCCCCGGCGTCCGGGCCGCGCAGCAGCTCGCTGGTCAGGTGCAGGTACATCGGCCGGGCCTCGACGTACACCGGCAGCCCGCGGGACCGGCCGGCCCGGGCGGCGGACAGGGCCTCGGCCGAGGACAGGTGCATGATGCACACCGGCGAACCGGTCGCCTCGCAGATCGCCACCGCCCGCTGGATCGCCGCTCGCTCGGCGTGCACCGGCCGGCTCTCCGCGTAAAAGTCGAGCCCGCCCTGCCCGGCCGCGACCAGCTGCTCCCCGGCGAACCGGACCAGCGCGGCGTCCTCGCAGTGCAGCAGGGTCAGCATGCCCAGCCGCCCGGCGGTGCGGATCGCGTCGATCATCCCGGCCGCGTGTTCCTCGAACTGGTCCATGACCATGAAGATCTTCAGGGTCCTGAACCCGTCCGCGGCCAGGCCGGGCAGTTCCGCCAGCGCCTCGGGCGTCGGCACCGGCAGCACCGGGTGCAGCACGTAGTCCACCGCGGACGCGCCAGCCGCCGCGGCGTCGTCGGCGTCCAGCGCCTGGCGCAGCGTCAGGCCCTCGGGCGGGAACGTCATGTTGCCAATCGTGGTGATGCCGCCCGCGATGGCCGCGGCCGAGCCGCTGCCGAAGTCGTCCACCCAGGCCGGCTGGCCCGGCTCCGCTGGCGGCTGGGACAGGTGAACGTGCATGTCCACCCCGCCCGGCAGGACCAGCGCGCCCCGCGCGTCCAGCTCGCGGCGGCCGCGCATCTCGCCGCCGAGCTGCGCCACCCGGCCGCCGGTGACGCCCACGTCCGCGTCGCCCTGCCCGCCCGCGGTGACCACCATCCCGCCCCGCACGACCAGGTCATGCTCTGCCGTCACCGCGACCACCTCCGCCGCCTGACCGCCAGCCTCGGTGATCTTGGCCAGCCCGGATGATCAGGTTACGACGATCACCCGCGCGCAGTCCGTCCCGGGCCGGCCGAGTTGGCCCCAGCTCGCACAGGCCGCCGCCCAGTTTCCCGGCGAGCGACGCCGGCCCGACGTGCCGGCGGAGCCGGCCCCTGGCTCGCGGGGAGCCGCGGCGCTGTTTCCCCGGCGAGCGACGCCAGCGTGACGTGCCGGCGAAACCGGCCAGCGAGCGGGGGCCGCGGCGCTGTTCCCGGCGAGGGACGCCGACCCGACGTGCCGGCGGAGCCGGCCAAGCTCGCGGGGGCCGCGGCGCTGTTTTCCCGGCGAGCGACGCCGGCGTGACGTGCCGGCGGCGCCGGCCAGCGAGCCGGGGGGCCGCGGCGCTGTTTTCCCGGCGAGCGACGCCGACCCGACGTGCCGGCGGAGCCGGCCCTGGCTCGCGGAGGGCCGCGGCGCTGTTTTCCTGACGAGCGATGAGGCGCGACGAAGGAGCGCCGGGGGAGCGAGGAGGGAAGGCAGCGCCTCTAAAGCGGTCCGCAGCGAGCCAGCAAGCACGGCAGGCAGCGCCTCTAAAGCGGTCCGCAGCGAGCCAGCAAGCACAGCAGGCAGCGCCTCTGCAGCGGCCCGTAGCGAGCGGCTAGCACTGACGGCCGTGTCGGGTCTGGCGATGCTGGGTGCCGGGAGCCACCTACCATGGGGATCATGTCCGAGCCGAAGCGACGTGTCCTGCTCGCCAGCCCCCGCGGCTACTGCGCCGGGGTGGACCGTGCGGTGCAATCCGTCGAGCTCGCCCTGGAGCGGTTCGGCGCGCCCATCTACGTACGCAAGCAGATCGTGCACAACACGCACGTGGTCCGCACGCTCGAGCAGCGCGGCGCGATCTTCGTGGAGGAAACCGAGGAGGTCCCCGAGGGCTCCGTGGTGGTGTTCTCCGCGCACGGCATCGCGCCGCAGGTCCGCGACGACGCGGCGGCCCGCGGGCTGCACACCATCGACGCGACCTGCCCGCTGGTGACCAAGGTGCACAACGAGGCCCGCCGTTTCGCCGCCCAGGACTACGACATCCTGCTGATCGGCCACGAGGGCCACGAGGAAGTGGTCGGCACCACCGGCGAGGCGCCGACCCGGATCCATCTGGTCGACGGCCCGGACGACAGCTCCCGGGTGCAGGTCCGCGACCCGGCCAAGGTCGCCTGGCTGTCCCAGACCACGCTGTCGGTCGACGAGACCAACGAGACCGTCGCCGCCCTGCGTGAGCGGTTCCCGCTGCTGATCGACCCGCCGAGCGACGACATCTGCTACGCGACCCAGAACCGTCAGACCGCGGTGAAGCAGATCGCTGCCGAGGCCGATGTGGTCATCGTGGTCGGGTCGCGTAATTCCTCTAATTCGGTGCGGCTGGTAGAGGTCGCCACCGACGCCGGGGCCAAGGCCGCGTACCTGGTGGATGACGCGTCCGTGCTGGACACCGCCTGGCTGGACGGCAGCACCACGGTGGGCGTCACCAGTGGCGCGTCGGTGCCCGAGGACCTGGTCGCCGGGGTGCTGGACTGGCTTGCCGCGGCCGGCTTCGGCGACGTGCAGGAGGTCGAGACGATCCGCGAGGGCACCGTGTTCGCGCTGCCGCACGAGCTGCGCAAGTCCGGCCCGTCCCCGCGCCGCAGCCGGAGCTAGCCCCGCGCGCCGGGCCGCCGGTTAGTACGGCTCGCCGCGCAGGTCCGCGCGCAGGTCGCGGACGCACCGGTGCAGCCCGCGGAACAGGCTGAGCAGCAGCACGAGGCCCTCGCCGGCCAGCAGCCAGAGCGCCGCGCGGCCCAGGGTCAGCGCGATGCCGCTGATCGCGGCCAGCACTCCGCCGCCGTCGGACGACACCGCGGCCACGCAGATCGCCGAGGCCAGGAACACCACCGGCGGCAGCGTGACCACCACCAGCAGGTCCTCGCGCCGGGTGGCCAGCGCGGCCAGCACGCAGGCGGCGACGAAGCTCGCCCCGCTCAGCACCGGGAAGTGCAGCCAGCCGGAGGTCAGCGTGCCGGGAAAGCAGATCGAGAACATGGCCAGCACGGCGCCCCGTGCGGTCAGCCGCAGCGTGCCGTGATCCGGCGCGTGGGACGCTGCGGCGCGGTCGTGGCTGCCGCCCTGGCCCCGGCTGCCGCCCCCGGCCCCGCTTCCGGCCGGGTCGTGGTTGCCGGCCGGGTCGTGGCCGCCGCCCGTGGCCCGGCGCGCGCCAGTGCGGGCCTCGCCCGGCCGGAGGTGTTCCCGTGCCTGGTCAGACCCTGCTGGTGGATGCTGCGTCCGCGTCCCCATGCGCCCGTGCCTCCTCCTGCATCCCTCCCGGTCCCGGCCGCCGCCCCCGGACGGCCGGCTGGCTCAGCTCGCCGCGCCAATCGCCCTTTGACCGGGAAGCGTACCCGGGCCCGGCCGCGTACCGGTTTCCCCTGCCGGGCCGGCCTCGCCGTTGCTGTCGTCGGCGTCGGCCAGGCAGGGGTCGGGCCGGACGAACGGCGCGGGCCCCCCGGACGGCCCGGCGACCAGCTGCGGCCCGCCGCTGGTGTCCAGCTCGGGTGCGGACAGCGGCCGGGTGCTGTCCTCGATCAGCCGCGGCTGGTCCAGCGCGGCGCCGGTCACCCCCAGCTGGTTCAGCCGCCGCGCGCTGACCAGCACCCGGCTCTCCAGCGAGCCCACCGTCTGGTTGTACGCGGACACCGCACCGTTCAGCGCCTTGCCCAGGCCGTCCACGTGCCGCCCCAGGCCGCCCAGCCGCTCGTACAGCTCGCGGCCCAGGTCGAACACGGCCCGGGCGTTGTCCGACAGCGCCGCCTGCTGCCAGGCGTACTGCGCGGTGCGGAGCATGGTGACCAGCGTGGTGGGCGTGGCGATGTGCACCCGGCGGGTGATCGCGTGCTCGAGCAGGCCGGGGTCCCGCTCCAGCGCCGGGGCGAGGAACGCCTCGCCGGGGATGAACAGCACCACGAACTCCGGCGCCGGGCTGAGCAGGGCCCAGTAGGACTTGGCCGCCAGCCGGTCCACGTGCTCGCGCAGGTGCCGGGCGTGCGCCTGCAGCCGCTGCTCCCTGATGTCGTCCGCGGCGGCTTCCGCGGCCTCCAGGTAGGCGGCCAGGGTGACCTTGGAGTCGACGACGATGTTCTTGCCGCCGGCCAGCCGGATGACCATGTCGGGCCGGGCGGTGCCGCCGTCCGCGCCGTCTACGGTGACCTGCTCCTCGAAGTCGCACCGGGCGCTCATCCCGGCCAGCTCGGCCACCCGGCGCAGCTGCATTTCGCCCCACCGGCCGCGGGCCTCGGGCCGCCGCAGGGCGGTGACCAGGGCCTGGGTCTGCAGCCGCAGCTGGGCGGAGTCGGAGCGGGCGATCTTGACCTGCTCGGCCAGCGCCGCGTGCGACAGGTCCCGGGCCCGGTCCGACTCGCGCAGCTGGTCCTGTACCCGGGCCAGGGTCTCGCGCAGCGGCTCGACCAGGTGCGCGACTTCGGTTTTGCGCTTGTCCAGCTCGCCCGCGGCGGTGACGTTGGCCGCGGCCAGCCGGCCCTCGGCGATTTCCAGGAACCGGCGGGTGCTCTGATCAAGGGCGTCCGCGGACAGCTGGCGGAACCGCTCGGTGAGCTGCCCGTCGACCAGCGCAAGCCGCTCCTGCGCGGCCCGTTCCCGTTCCTGCGCCGCGCGGGCCTGCCCGGTCAGGCTGGCCGTGTCCGCGGCCAGCCGCCCGCGGGCCAGCAGGTAGCCGAGCGCGCCGCCCAGCACGAGGCCCAGTACCAGCCCGGCAAGCAGCGCAGTCGCGTCCATATTTCCATGCTTGCAGCCCGGCGTGACATTTCCCGCCTGACACGCGGGCCCGGGCAGCGGTCCGGCGGTCCTAGACTCGCCGGGTGAGCTTGTCCATTGGCATCGTCGGCCTGCCCAACGTCGGCAAGTCGACCCTGTTCAACGCACTGACCAAGGCCGGCGCGCTGGCCTCCAACTACCCGTTTGCCACGATCGAGCCCAACGTCGGGATCGTCGGCATCCCCGACCCCCGGCTGGCCCGGCTGGCCAGCCTGTACGACTCGGCCCGGATCGTGCCCGCCACCGTGCGGTTCGTGGACATCGCCGGGCTTGTCCGCGGCGCCTCGCTGGGCCAGGGCCTGGGCAACCAGTTCCTCGCGCACATCCGCGAGACCGACGCGATCTGCCAGGTTGTGCGGGTCTTCAACGACCCCGACGTGACCCACGTGGACGGCGACGTGTCGCCGGAGCGGGACATCGAGACGATCGCCACCGAGCTGATCCTGGCCGACCTGCAGACGCTGGAGAAGGCCGCGCCGCGGCTGGCCAAGGAGACCAAGTTCACCAAGGACCCGGAGAAGCTCGAAACGGCCGCGGCGGCCCAGGCGGCCGTGGCGGTGCTCGACGCGGGCAAGACGCTGTTCGCCGGGGCGGCGGACGCCGGGATCTCGCTGGCTGCGCTGCGCGAGCTGCACCTGATGACGGCTAAGCCGTTCCTTTACGTGTTCAACATGGACGTCGGCGAAGTGTCGGACGAAGGGCTAAGGAAGCAGCTCGCCGGGATGGTGGCGCCGGCCGAGGCGATCTTCCTCGACGCGAAGACCGAGGCCGACCTGGCCGAGCTCTCCGAGGAGGAGGCGGCCGAGCTGCTGGCGGAGGCGGGCCTCGGTGAGCCCGGCCTGGCTCAGCTCGCCAAGGCCGGCTTCCGCGCACTTGGCCTGCAGACCTTCTTGACCGCCGGCCCCAAGGAGACCCGGGCCTGGGAGATCCCCATCGGCGCGACCGCCCCCGAGGCGGCCGGCGTGATCCACACCGACTTCCAGAAGGGCTTCATCAAGGCCGAGATCGTCTCCTACGACGACCTGATCGCGGCGGGCTCCGTCGCGGCGGCCCGGTCGGCCGGCAAGGCGCGCATCGAGGGCAAGGATTACGTCATGCAGGACGGCGACGTGGTGGAGTTCCGCCACAGCTAACCATCTCTGGCCAGGGCCGAAGGGGACCAAAAGCCTTGAGCAAGTTGGGTATTCGATGGGTAATCGACCCCGGCGCCGAAGGCGAATAGCAGCACGACACGAGGTCAATGACCCTGGCGGACGCTAGATCCAGCTGCTGAGCCACATTCTGGCGAGCCAGGCCGACTGGGAGATTGGGCTTCCCGCGAGCACGGG
>DASVBE010000133.1:0-7767 GCA_036375995.1 Streptosporangiaceae bacterium
ATGACCGTGTTCAGGAAGAACTGGCGGATCCCGGCGTCGGTCCACGCATGGGCGTAGTTGTCGAATTGCCAGTGCGCCGGCAGTGAGAACGGCGAGGCCAGGATCTCCTTGGTCGTCTTGAACGACGACAGCACGACCCACGCGCCGCTGGTCTTCGAGTCCGACTTGCTGGCGACGTACTTCTCGGGCACCCATCGGCCGGACGGGTACGCCGTCGTGGCCGGGACCGGAGCGGGCGCGATCCGGGTGGAGGACGGGCGCCAGGTCGCCATCGCGGACGCGCTCGGCTGGCTGCTGGGCGACGAGGGCTCCGGCTTCTGGATCGGGCAACGCGTTGTCCGCGCGGCCCTGGCCGACCTCGACGGCCGTGGCCCGTCCACGGCGCTGACGCCGCTGCTGCTCGCGCGGCTCGGCGTGCCCGCGCCGTCGTATGCTGGCGACCGCGAGCCGATCATGGCGGTGGTGCGGGCGCTGTACGCCGGCCCGCCGGTCCGGCTCGCCGACTACGCCGGGCTGGTGTTCGAGGTCGACGGGGACGGGGCCGCCGACCGCATCCTCGACGACGCGGTCGCAGCGCTCGCGCGGACCCTCACCGCCGTCAGGTCCCCCACCGTCTCGGGTCCGGTGGTGCTCGGCGGCGGCATCCTGGGGCGCGGTCTCAAGATCGCCGGCCGGCTCGCCGCCGCCAGCGGCGCGGAGGAGGTCCGTGCCGTGGCCGACGGGGCCGTCGGCGTCTCCGTCCTCGCCCTCCGCCACGCCGGGACGTACGTCGACGCGGCCGTGTTCCGGCAGTTGACGACCTCACTCACCGCGGTGCGCTGAGGTATCACGGCGGCGGGACGATCGGCTCGTCGCCAGGCCGGCCTCCGGCAGCCGGCCGGGACCGGTGACTGAGATCGCTACCAGCCGTTCCTGAACTTGGTCCAGCGGATCGCGGCGGCGCGGCTCCGGGTTCTGAATATGAGGCCGGGCCTCGCTCAGCCGCTGAGGTCCTGCTGGTTCGCGCCCACTAGCTCGGCGAAGATCCCGCGGATCTCGGCGGGTTTCAGGGCGCAGGTTGCGTCCCCAACGCTGATCTCCATTCTGAGCATCAGCGGATCGGCCGTGACCGGCGGCCTGGGGTGGCCTGCCCAGAGCCCGCGTTCGACGGCGAGCTTGCGAGCCGCCGCCGCAAACGCCTCCTGGCTGGTGCGCAGCAGCACATGCATCATCGGCACCTGCGGCGGGTCGGGGATGACCCGGACGCCGTCCAGGCCGGCCAGCGCGGCCGCGATTGCCCGCGCATGCTCCTGGTAAGCCGGCATCCGTGGCAGCCGCTGGGCCAGGCAGGCCCGGGCGGACGCCGCGTTCGGCCACAGGCCGAACAGGGTGCCCCCCATCCGGCGGCGCCATTCCCGGACCTCGGCGATGATGTCGGCCGGGCCGGCCACGCAGCACCCGGGCAGCGCGCCGATCCCCTTGTAGAACGACACGTAGACGGTGTCGAACAGCGCCGCCACTTCCCCCGGTGCCCTGCCGTACCCGGCGGCCGACTCCCACAGCCGGGCGCCATCCAGGTGCACGGCCGCGCCGTGCTCGCGCGCCCACGCCGCCTGCGCCCGAAGATCCTCCCAGGCCGGCTGCTGGCCGCCGAGGTCGCGTTGCGGAAGCTCGAGCAGCAACGCAGCGAGCGGCTCGGCCACCGCGTCCAGGTCGCCCAGGGTCAGCAGCCGGTCCGGGTCGCCGATGGGGCGGCCAGTCAGGGCGTGCAGCCGCTCATAACCGCGCCCCTCATGCCGGTCCACATGACAGGCAGGGTGGAACCCAACCGTTCGCCGTCCGCGCCTGTCCGCATGCACCCGCAGGACCGACTGCTGAGCCATGGTTCCGCTGGGAAAGAACACCGCACTGGGCTTGCCCAGCAATGACGCTACTTCGGCCTCCAGGTCTGCGGCCACCCCGCCCTCGCCGTAGCGGTCCAGCTCGGTGTCTGCCGGGATCATCGCGAGCTGCCGGGCGGCATCCTGCCAGCCGTGCCCGTTGAGGAAACGAGTGCACCGCGCCCGCAGCACGTCGAGCTCACGATCGTTGCTGGCCATGCACCCCATTGTGCCGTTTCACACCAGCCACCCCTTCCCGCAATCCGGTGCGCCGATGGCTGGCCCGCCGGTTCCGGCGGGCCACCGGGCGGCCTACTCGCCTGGGCCGGCGTGGGTGAGCAGGCGGGCGGCCAGGGCGCGTACCTCGGCTCTGAGCTCGGCTGGCCGTTCGATTGTGAACGCCCAGCCGAGCCCGGCCAGCATCTGGGCGGCGCCGCCGAGGTGCTCGGCCCGGGCGGTCAGCCGCACCCCGTTGGCGGCCTCGGTGAGTGTCCCGGCCGAGGGAGGGATCCGCCGCTGTGCCTGAGCGAGGCTGGTGTGCAGCAGAACCGAGACGTCGTGGGCGTAGGGCACCGACGCCAGGCCGGCGAGGACATGGCTGGTGGGGTCGAACCCGGCGGGTATCTCGAACGCCCCATGGGTGGCGCTGGCGGCGCCGATGCGGTCGAGCCGGAATGTCCGTACGGATCCGCTCGTGTGGTCGCGACCGGTGACGTACCAGCGGCCGCTATGGAAGACCAGCCCATACGGGTCGAGGCCACGCTCGCCGGAGCGGCCATGCCAGGAGGTGTACGTCAGGTGGACCGGGCGCTGGCTGCTGGCCGCCTCCGCGAGCACCAGCAGTACCTCGGTGCTGGGCGGGGCGGGCTGCCGGACCGGCCCGGTGACGTCCATGGTGGACAGCAGGGCGTCGATGCGCCGGGCGAGGCTTGCTGGCAGTACCCGGCGCAGTTTGGCCGCGGCGCTCTCGGTGGCGGCGTTGCCGGCTGTGACCAGCCCTGCGCGCCGTCCGGCGGCAAGGCCGAGGGCGACGGCGACCGCCTCCTCGTCGGTGAGCATGAGGGGCGGCAGTTTGTATCCCGGCGCAAGCCGGTATCCGCCGTAGCGGCCGCGGCGCGCCTCGACCGGGATGCCCAGTTCGGTGAGGTGGGTGGCGTAGCGGCGGACGGTGCGCTCGTCGACGCTGAGCCGGCGGGCCAGGTCGGCCACGCCGAATGTGCCACCCGACTGGAGGATCTCCAGCAGGGCCAGCACCCGCGCAGTCGGCCTGGCCATAGATTCCCATCTAAATCCGGGCGGAAACTGTCCGGTATTGATCGTAGCGTGCCGTTCATGACGACATTCGTACTGGTCCCCGGGTTCTGGCTCGGCGCCTGGGCCTGGCGTCCGGTGACCGCTGGACTACGGCGACACGGCCACGATGTGTACCCGATCAGCCTGACCGGCCTCGGGGAGCGCGCTCACCTGGCCCGTCCCGATACCGACCTCGATGTCCACGTCACCGACGTGGTCAACCTCCTGATCTACGAGGACCTGAGCGACGTAGTCCTCGTCGGGCACAGCTACGCCGGCAGCGTCATCACCGCGGCGGCCGACCGTGCCGCCGACCGTGTCGCCCAGCTGGTCTATATCGACACAGGCCCGCTGCCCGACGGGGTGGCCCAAGCCGAGTTCACCCCGCTGGCCGAGCGCGAGCGCAACGCGGCATTGGTGGCTGGCCAGGGTGACGGGTGGCGGCTGCCGCCGCCCTCGTGGGCCGGCCTGGCGGCCGGTGTGCCCGGCGTGGATGACTCGGTCGTGGCCCTGCTGTGCGCGCGGTCGGCCAGCCAGCCGTGGGCGACCGCCACCGCCCCGGTGCGGCTCACCGGGGCGTGGGAGAAGCTGCCCCGGCTCGGTGTGCTGTCGAGCCTGGGCATCGCGCAGGTGCAGGCGATGGCCGCGGCCCTGCCGGTGTGCCGCCACATGGCCGGCGGCGCGTGGCGCTTTGAGGAACTGCCGACCTGGCACTGGCCGATGCTCAGCCGGCCCGCCGAGCTGGCCGCCATCTTGCACCGGGCGCGGCTGATGGCCTGAGCGCCACCGCGGCCGGGTGAGCACACCGGCTCACCCGGCCGCGGCACAGGCCCGGCGGCGGGAAACGAGCAACCCGGCCATGCCGCCCCAGGCACGGGACTGCCCCGGCGATGTGTCCCACGCTCGGCGGGGAAGCCCTGTGTTTGCCCTCGTTGGGCCAGTCCCTCCGCTTGCCGGCCGCGAACGGGGCATTCTGGTCTTGGTGGGCTGCCGGTGCCGTTGAGTGGGGCGGTGGAGGGATGCCGCTTTGGCGGGTGGGCTGGCCACCAGTGTGGGTTGTTGCGGGGGAGCTGAAGACTGAGGGGAGCTGACGTGGGCTTGGTTAAGTCGGTGGAGGTGGCGTCGCGCCCGGTCGCCCGGCTGAGGCCGGTTATCGGGAGCGAGCGGCATGCGCGGCTGCTTCGGGTGGCTGATGAGTTCCGGGGGCGGCTGGCCGGGCGCACCATCTGGAATGTCAGTTCCACCGCGGTGGGCGGGGGAGTGGCCGAGATGCTGCAGGTGCTGGTCGGGTACGTGCACGGCCTGGACGTCCCGATCCGGTGGGTGGTAATCACCGGTGATGCCCAGTTCTTCATGATCACCAAGCGGTTGCACAACCAGATCCATGGCCAGGCCGCCGGTGGCCCGCTGGGCGGCGGCGAGGCCGGGCATTACGCGCGGATGCTGGCCGCCAACGCGGTCGAGTTGCTGGACCGGATACGGCCGGGTGATCTGGTGCTGCTGCACGATCCGCAGACCGCGGGGCTGGCGGCGGCGCTGGCGAGTGCGGGTGCGCGGGTGGCATGGCGCTGCCATATCGGGGTGGACTGGCACAACGATGCGACCCGTGCGGCGTGGGGCTTTTTGCGGCCGCACCTGGCCGCCGCGGAGGGATATGTCTTCTCCCGCCGGCAGTACGTGCCAGCGTGGGTGCCGGATGAGAAGGCGTGGATCATCCCGCCATCGATCGACCCGTTTTCCCCCAAGAACCAGGACCTTGACAGCGGCACGGTGCGGGCGATCCTGGCCAGGATCGGTGTGCTCGATGGTGCCGCGCCGGACGAGCGGACTTCGTTTGTGCGCAGCGATGGCGGCTTGAGCGTGGTGGCCAGGCCTGCGGAGATCACCGGTGAGGGCCGCCCCGCCGCCGGTGATCCGTTGGTGGTGCAGGTGTCGCGGTGGGACCGGCTTAAAGATATGCCCGGCGTCATGGCGGGCTTCGCCCGCTATGTCGTCCCCGGCGGCGGCGGATACCTGGTGCTGGCCGGCCCGGCGGTCTCCGGGGTGGCCGATGACCCTGAGGGCGCTGGTGTGTTCGCAGAGTGCCTGCTGCAGTGGCGTGATCTGCCGGCCGGGGCCCGTGCCCGGATCCTGCTGGTTACCCTGCCGCTCGATGACGTCGACGAAAACGCCGCCATGGTTAACGCGCTGCAGCGGCACGCCACCGTCATCGCGCAAAAGAGCCTCGCCGAGGGATTTGGCCTGACCGTGGCCGAGGCCATGTGGAAAGCGCGGCCGGTCGTCGGGTCGGCCGTTGGCGGGATCATCAACCAGATCGCCGACGGCACCGGCATTTTGCTGCCCGACCCCCGCGATCACGCCGCCTTCGGCGCGGCGGTCCGCCGGCTGCTCGACGACCCAGGGCAAGCCAGCCAGATGGGGCGCGCGGCCCACGCTTATGTTCGCGAGCAGTACCTGGGGGACCTGCATCTGCTGCGCTACGCACGCCTGTTCAGCGCGCTCATGGCCGGCGGCTAGGTCCGCACATCGCCCGATCCGACGAGTTCGGCTGCGGCCTTGAACTCCTGGCTGGAAAGGTTCGGCGTGGCCCCGTAGCGGCCCGCCAGGTAACGGCGGCCGATGGCCTCGTTCTTGCGCGGTTCGAGGTCCGCGAGTGAGTACAGGCGCGTGCTGCCGTCGTCGCCCTTCTCGGTGAACCAGATCTGGTCACGACCGATCAGGCGGTCAGCGGCCGAATCGCCGAGAATCGTCATGTCGTGCGAGTTGAACACCAGCTGGGCTTGTCGCGGGTTGGAATCCGGATTCTGGAACAGCCGGATCAGCTGCCTGACCAGATTGGGGTGGAGGCTGGCATCGAGTTCATCGGCCAGCAGGACCGTCCCGCGGGCAAGGGCCTCGACAACCGATCCCACCAGGCCGAACCAGACGAGCGTACCGAATGACTCGTCCTGCGGGTCGAGGTCGATGTCGCTGTCTGGGCCCCGGTGGACGAGGCGTAGTCCAAGATCCTCGAGGTTCGGCCCTTCGTCGGTCCCGTCCGCGTCACATTCCAGGCCGATGAGGATCCGCACTGCTTTCTGTATGCGTTCGTCGGCCACCGGGTCGAGCGGCTGCGTCTTCGCGCCCGTTATCCCCATAGCCGCGGCGCGCAGAAGGGCGAGCACCGGCTTGCGCCTGCCATCATCGTTCAGCAACTGGGTAGTCAGCGCCTGCCGGAGCTGGCGGGTGGTCTCCTCGGCAAGGACAAGGTTCCGCGTGAACCAGCCGTAGAGCGGGAGCAAGGCAGCGTGGTTGGCCGAGGCGGCTGTCGACAGGTAGAGAGCGTTTGGCCGCAGCAACTCGGCAACCGCCCGGCTCTTGGCCCGTCCGGCCGTGCCGAACTCCATATCGCTGCCCCGGCGGTGGAAGATCCGGGCCGCCTTGCCGTGCGGGTAGTGGTAGGCCCATTCTTCCCGGACGCTCTCGTCGTCGATAACGAACCCGTACTGGTAACAGATGCCACTGAGAACGAGGTCTACCTCGAACCGCGATGGATTGCTGTTCCTGTCCGGCTCGAGCAGATACGGCCGCCGGGAGATCCCTCCCGTCGGGCTTCCCGCCCGGAAGGAGTGCAGGACGTGCGCGCGCATGTCATCCATCGCCTTGATGACATTGGTCTTACCGGAGGCGTTAGCGCCGAAGACTCCCGCTACAGGCAGTATGCCGATCGGGTGGCCGCCCTCACGCCAGGTCACGTCGCGGACGGCATCCTCGTCCGCGAGCCTGGTCGCGAGCATCGACAACTCGGATTCCTCGCGCAACGACCGGATGTTCTCGGCCCGGAAAGCGAGCAGCACCGAGGCGGTCCGGGCAGGTTCCGTGGCATCCATGGGCGGCTCCTGCCCAGAAAAACCAGTTTCAGTCTGACCTGCGGAGCACTAGCGGCAGGCCGCAGACACCGCGGCCACGCGAGCGCTGCGGCCCGGCCAGGAGAGGCGAGGCCCCAAACACCCGCTGCCTGTCTGCTGGGGCTGGCTGCGACGATGGTGGCGTGACCGAATGGGCGGGGCGGGCCTGGCCGGAGACCGCGGAGGCGCTGATGCGGTCGCGGTTCGAGGCGTTCCGGGACGGTGACGCGGACTGGCTGCTTGCTTCCTGGCACCCCTCGACGCGGCCGGCCGCACTGGACCTGACGCAGAACCCGCGCTGGCGCGGGCTGCAGATCGTCGACACGGTGGCCGGGACAGCGGCTGACGACACCGGGATCGTGGAGTTCAGGGCTACCTACGTGCACCGGGGGGATCTGCAGGTCCTGCACGAGCGGTCCCGGTTCGTCCGTGACGCCGGCCGCTGGTACTACCTCGACGCGGTCGACACGGTTCTCTGACCCTCATCCGGGCCCGCGCTCATATACCGCGCCGCCGCTGGTGTTTCCTTCCCGGCGGGATGGCTTCGAGCAGCGTTCAGCTTGCTGTCGTCCGGCCGTTGGCAGGCGCGCATAGCGTCAGTCCGCCCAGCGCCCCGAAAAACGCAACTGGAGGTTCCGCCCCACATGGCCGAGCTGACTCGCAGGACATTCATCGGCGGCGTCGCGGCGGCGGCCGGCGCCGCGGCGGCGGCATCCGTGTCGCCCGCC
>DASVBE010000203.1:0-5771 GCA_036375995.1 Streptosporangiaceae bacterium
AAGCTGATGAAGCTCAACCTGGACTCCGCGGTGTACGTGCTGCACGCGATCGGGCCGCACCTGATCGAGCGCGGCGACGGCTCGGTGATCAACGTGGCCTCGGTGGCCGGGGTGGGCGGGGCCGCCGCGCTGTCCCCGTACGGGGCGGCCAAGGCCGGGCTGATCTCGCTGACCAGGACGCTAGCGGTGGAGTGGGGGACCACCGGGGTGCGGGTCAACGCGCTGTGCCCGGGGTGGACCGCCACCGACCTGAACCGCAACATCTGGGCGGACCCGCAGGCCGGGCCGGCCCGGGTGGCGAACGTGCCGATGCGCCGCTGGGGCCGGGCGGACGAGATGGCCGGGCCCGCGGTGTTCCTGGCCAGCCCGGCGTCCTCGTACATGACCGGTCAGGTGCTGCTGGTCGACGGCGGGCAGACCACCGAGGTCTGACCGCAGCCTGAGCCCGGCCTGGTCCCGGCCAGCCCGCCGGGCGCAGACCACGCGGACGCGAAAGCGCCCGGCCCCGTGATCCCGGGCCGGGCGCTTTGCGCTGGTACGTCAGGCGGTTACTCGGTCCACCAGTCCTCGCCGTCACCGTCGGCAGCCTTGGCCGGCTTGTTGCCGGCCGCCTGCTTGGGCGCGCTGGCCGTGCTCTGCCGCGGCGCCTGCGTGGCACTGCTGGGCACCGGCGCGGGTGCTGGGGCGGCGGTGACCGCGCGGGCCGGGGAGGACGCGACCGCGGGCACCGCCGGGGCCGGCTTGAGCGCGTCGGACAGACCTGGCATCTGGGTGCCGAGCAGCTGGCTGATCTGGGCCAGGTGCGCGGCCACGCTCTCCTTCTGCTTGTTCAGGTCGTCCACGTGCCGCTGGGCGCTGGTGCGCTGCCGCTCGGCCTCGGACTTGGTCTCGGCCAGCAGCTGGTCGGCCTGCTGCTTGGCCTGCGAGAGGATCTGGTCCGCATTCTTCTTCGCGTTGCTGACCAGCTGGCGAGCGTGCTGGTCGGCGTCGCGCCGGGTCTGCTCGGCCTGGCTGCTCGCCTTGGCGGCGCGCTGCTCGGCGGTCGCGGCCCGCTGCTCGGCCTCGGAGACCAGCTTCTGGGTGGCGCTTTGCGCCGCGGCCAGCCGCTCGGCCTCCTGCCGCTCCGCCTCCTCGCGGCGGGACGCAAGCTGGATGTCGAACTCGGCCTCGGCCTGGGCCCGCTGAGCCTCGCTCTCCTCCAGGATCCGCTGCGCCTGGCTCCGCATCTCGTCAGCCTGGCGCTTGGAGGTGGTGAGGATCTCGTCCCGCTCCCGCTTCGAGGACGCCTTCAGCTGGGCGACCTCGCGCTCAGTGGTGGTGCGCAGCTTGGCGATGTCCCGCTCGACCGCGGCGCGCTTCTCCGCCACCTCGTGGTCGGCGGTGGCCCGCAGCTTGGCCACCTCGCGCTCAGTGGTCGAGGTCAGCTCGTCGGACTCGCGGCGGGCGCTGGTCTTGATCGCGTCGGCCTCGCGCTCGGCGGAGGAGCGCAGGTCCTCGGTCTCCCGCTTGGCGTTGGCGCGGAGCTCGGCAGCCTCGTTCTCCGCGGCCGCGCGCACCTCGGCGCCGTCCACCTTGGCCTTGGCGTTGATCTCGTTCGCGGCCGACCGGGCCTCATGCAGGATCTCGTTCTGCTGCTCCTCGGCAAGACGGAGGAGCTGCTCGATCCGTGACCCGAGGCCGGAGTAGGTCGGGCGTTCCTGCTCCTGGATCTGGCGATGCGCATCCGCCAGCTCCCGGTGCAGCGCCTGGACCTGATCGCGGTGCTGGCGCAGCTCGTTGTCGACCTGCTTCAGGTGCTCGTTGACCTGGTGCGGGTCGTAGCCCCGCATCACTCTCGCGAAGTCGCGCTGCGGGGTTTCCTCGAAGAAGTTGCTGAGCTGAGCGTCAATGTCGGGCTGCATAGTGCCTAATCCTGGGTAGACGGGTATGACACCGGCCAGACTCATATGGCTGTGCGCCGTCCCCCCAGGCGCTCGGCGTCAAAGCCGATTGCCCGGGCAGGCACAGAGCCGCTTGCCCGGTGCTCCGCAGCTTATCCCTCGGCTGGGCGGTTGGAAGCGTGTTCGCGTTCGCTCGGGGGGTAGATCCATGTTGCCGCCCGTATGCGGGCATTTTGTCCGATAAATTGAGGGCAAAGTGCGGGCCGGCCGTGATGTTAATGAGACCCAGCGAGGCGTGTGTTACGGCTGGTGCGCTGCCTGTACCAATTCGGTCAGCACCCCGCCCACGCTCTTCGGGTGCAGGAACGCAATCGACGCGCCCATCGAGCCATGCCGGGGCCGCGAGTCGACCAGCCGCAGGCCGCGGCCGCCGAGCTCATCCAGCGCGGCGGTGATGTCGGTGACCCCGTAGCCGACGTGGTGGACGCCCTCGCCGCGGGTGGCCAGGAACTTCCCGACGGGGGTCTCCGGGCCGAGGGGCTCGAGGAGCTGCACGCAGGACAGGCCGGCCGGGGACTCGGTGACCCGCAGCATCGCCTCGCGGACTCCCTGAGGCTCGTTTACCTCCTCGCTGATCAGCTCGAGGCCGAACACCTGCTGGTAGAAGCTGATCTGCGCGGCCAGGTCCCGGCAGGCGATGCCGATGTGATCGATACGGGTCAGCACCCTGGATCCTCCGTCCCTCCGGCGGGCCTGCGTCTGCGGTGGCCTGGCCGGTCATGGGTATCGTGGCAGGCATGCGGCAGCCAGTCATCGTAGGCGGGGCCAGGACGGCATTCGGGAAGCTGCTCGGCTCGCTCAGCGACATCAGCGCGACGGACCTGGGCGGCATCGCGATCGCGGAGGCGCTGCGGCGCTCCGGCATCCAGGGCCGCCAGGTGGAGTACGTGATCATGGGTCAGGTGATCCAGGCCGGAGCCGGCCAGATCCCGTCCCGGCAGGCCGCGGTGGCCGCCGGGATACCTCTCACGGTGCCCTCGCTGACCATCAACAAGGTCTGCCTGTCCGGCCTGGACGCGATCGCGCTGGCCGCCCAGCTGATCCGGGCGGGCGAGTTCGACGTGGTGGTGGCCGGCGGGATGGAGTCGATGACCCGGGCGCCGCACCTGCTGCCCAGCGGCCGGGCCGGGGTCAAGTACGGCTCCGCGCAGATCGTCGACTCGATGGAGCGGGACGGGCTCTCCGACCCGTTCGAGCACATCTCGATGGGCGCGTCCACCGAGCGGCACAATCAGCGACTCAGCATTTCCCGGGCCGAGCAGGACGAGTTCGCCGCCCGGTCGCATCAGCTGGCCGCCAAGGCGATCAAGGACGGGCTGCTGGCCGAGGAGATCACCGCCGTGCCGGTGCCGCAGCGCACGGGCCCGCCCGCCATGTTCGGCACCGACGAGGGCGTGCGGCCGGACACCACCCCCGAGTCGCTGGCCGGCCTGCGGCCCGCGTTCAGCAAGGACGGCACGATCACGGCCGGCTCGTCGTCGCCGATCTCCGACGGCGCGGCCGCGGTCGTGGTCATGTCCGCCGTGGCCGCTGCGGCCGCAGGCGCAAGGGTGCTGGCCGAGGTCGGCGCGCATGGCGTGGTGGCCGGGCCGGACACCTCGCTGCACTCCCAGCCGTCCCGCGCGATCAGCGCGGCGCTGGCCAAGGCCGGCGCGTCGGTGGGGGACCTGGACCTGATCGAGATCAACGAGGCGTTCGCCGCGGTGGCCATCCAGTCGGTCAGGGACCTTGGCCTGCCCGACGACCGGGTCAACGTGAACGGCGGCGCGATCGCGCTCGGCCACCCGATCGGCGCGTCCGGTGCACGGCTGGCCCTGCACCTGGTCTACGAGCTCGGCCGGCGCGGCGGCGGCCTGGGCGTGGCCGCGCTGTGCGGCGGCGGCGGCCAGGGCGACGCGCTGCTGCTGCGGGTGCCGGCCACCCGTGCCTGAATCGCCGGTGACTGAATCGTCCGCGGCGGGCGCCGGGCCGGCGGCTACGGCGCGGCGGCGGGGGGCCGCCGGGGACCCGGGCACGATGATCGAGCGGGCCCGCGCGGGTGACCCGCGGGCACTGGCCCGGCTGGTGTCGCTGGTCGAGAACCGGTCAGCGGAGCTGCGCGCGGTGATGAAGGCGATCGCGCCGTACACCGGGCAGGCCCGGGTCATCGGCCTGACCGGCTCGCCGGGGGTGGGGAAATCGACGGTCACCGCCGCGCTCGTGGCCGCCTACCGGGCCGCGGGCGAGCGGGTGGGCGTGCTGGCGGTCGACCCGACGTCACCGTTCAGCGGCGGTGCGCTGCTCGGCGACCGGGTCCGGATGCAGAACCACGCGACCGACGACGGCGTGTTCATCCGCTCGATGGCCAGCCGGGGCCGGCTCGGCGGGCTGGCCTGGGCCACCCCGCAGGCGCTGCGCATCCTGGACGCGGCCGGGTTCGGCCTGGTCCTGATCGAGACCGTCGGGGTCGGCCAGGCGGAGCTGGAGATCGCCTCGCTGGCCGACACCACGCTGGTCATCGTGGCCCCGGGGATGGGCGACTCGATCCAGGCGGCCAAGGCCGGCATCCTGGAGATCGCCGACGTCTTCGTGGTCAACAAGTGCGACCGGCCCGGCGCCCAGGAGGTGGTCAGGGACCTGCGGACGATGCTGTCCATGGGGGAGTGGCCGGAGGGGCGGTGGAAGCCGCCGATCGTCAGCACCGCGGCGGCGGCCAGCGACCGGGCCGGGCTGGACGACCTCGTTGAGCGCATCGGGCAGCACCAGGCCTGGCTGGACTCCTCCGGCGAGCTGGCCGCGCGGCGGCAGACCCGGGCCCGCGAGGAGATCGCCGCGATCGCGGTGGCCGTGCTGCGCGAGCGGATGGGCGCGCTGCCCGGCGACCAGCGGATGGCCGAGCTGGCCGCGCGGGTGGCCGCCGGCGAGACGGACCCCTACACGGCCGCCGACGAGCTAGTCAGCGGCTGAGCCCCCGGCGCCGCTGGCCGGCGTGGCCGGCGTGGCCGGCGTGGCCTGCGACGGGTGCGCGGCCGCGATCGCGTTCCTGGCCTCCTGGATCACCGACTCGCTGCGCAGCCGGGCCTCGTACGCTTCCTTGCCGCCGCGCACCCCGAACAGCCGCCGGGTGACGACCAGGTAGATCACCAGGGCCAGGTTGATCAGGAAGAACAGCACCCGGGTGACGGTGATCCTGTCGATCAGGTCGTAGATCTCGTAGGGGAGCCCGAGCGAGGTGACGATCATCGCGAAGTACTCGCCCCAGCGCTTCTCCAGCCACAGCCCGATGCCCTCGACGGCCTCCAGCAGCGCGTAGACCAGGACGCCGGCCGCGATCAGCTTGATCGTGTTCTGGTGGAGCGTCAGCGCGCTGTGGATCAGCCCGACGATCTTGGAGTGGTTGACGTCGTAGCCGAGCTGGCGGAACAGCGCCCGCAGGGCCGGATAGTCCTTGTCGAAGGCCCTCTCCAGAGAGGCCCGGGACACGCCGAACTCCCAGACCGCCCAGGCGAGCGCGCCGAAAACGATCGCGCGCAGGAACCGCTCGACGGCGAAGATGCGGAGCACGATCGCGCTGCGGATCTCCTTGCCGCGCAGCGGGGCCGGGGCCTTGTCGGCCGGCCCTGACCCGTCCGCCGGCCCGGGGACAAAGGTGCCGCAGCGCAGGCAGCGCCAGGCCTGCCCCTCCGGTGTGAGGGCGCTGAGCTGCGCCCGGAGGTCCGTTTCAGCCGGGGCGTAGGTCACGTGCCCCCGCCGGCCGCAGTCCAGCAGGCTCCATTCCACGCGGGCAGCCTACCCAGAACCCGGGAGCCCGCCATCCGCAGCGAATTTCCGTGATCTTTCGGGCATTGGCCG
>DASVBE010000237.1:0-5035 GCA_036375995.1 Streptosporangiaceae bacterium
CGTGCTCGCCGCGGCGCAGGCCGGCCGGGACCTCGGCGCATCGGCAGCCCTGGTGACCCAGCCGTTCCGGGTGCGCGGGGCGCGGGCGCCAGGGCCGGCGCCGGCCCAGGACGCCGCCTGGCTGGAGATCGTCGCCGCGCTGCGGGCAGCCTGCCCGGGGGTCCCGCTCGTGCAGGGCGGCCGGAGCAACGGGGCGCGGGTGGCCTGCCGGACCGCCCGGGCCGCCGGGGCTCGCGCGGTGCTGGCCCTGGCCTTCCCGGTTCACCCGCCGGGCCGGCCGGACAAGTCCCGGCTGGACGAACTACGCGGCGCGGGCTGCCCGGTGCTGGCGGTCAGCGGCGACCGCGACCCGTTCGGTAACCCCGCAGCGGCGGATGCCAGCCGGGTGGTGATCCTCCCCGGCGAAGGGCACGCACTGGCCCGGCGCCCGGCAGCAGTGACGGACGCGGTGCGGGGTTGGCTGAGCGAGGTCCTGGGGATCCGGCCGGCGGCTGTCTGAGAGCCCCCTGGGCCGACTGGGCGCCAGGCCCTTCGCGGCGGTACTAAGCGGCAGGCGACCGCTTGACCGCGGTTACGTGCAGGTCCAGCTTCAGGTCAGTGGGCCGGTGCGGGGCAATGCAGTTTCCGTCGGGGAGCAGTTCGCCGGTGTCCTCGAACATGACGACGCCGTTGCACAGCAGGCTCCAGCCCTGCTCCGGATGGCTGATGATGGTTTTAGCCGCTTCCCGGTCCGGGGCCTTGGGCTCCGGGCACGGTGGCGTGTGCGGGCACATACTCGTGCCTCCTGGTCATTTGCTGGTTGAGATCTTCGTCACACACTACTGTGCCAGCAGGGGTGCGCTTGCGGCATAGCTAACTGTGACGGTTTTAAGGACCATCCTTTGTAGCTTTCCTGGTAGCACGTTCTGGCACTTCGTCACTACCCATGGCCAGGCGCGCTCATAACTCGCATGACCGGCGGGTTTTAGGCGGCAAGACGCGCCGGCGAAGGCCCGGCAAATGGGCCGGAATATGAACTTAAATTCCGCCGTCAGGCGGCATTAGTGCGGGCGACCTGGGGGATACCAGTAAGCCGGTGGGTTTCCCGCAGGGTGAGAAGCCGCTCGGCCTCGTCGGTCCAGGCGTGCACCGCGGGCGTGGCCTTGGCCTTGCGCCGGACGATCCGGTCGTCGTAGCCGTGCGGGCCGATCTCGGCGCGCTGCGCGGCGTAGGCGGACCGCATCGCGTCGGTCAGCGCGGTGTCCAGGGCCAGGGCCAGAGCGCGCTGCTCGGCCAGCGGGGCACGCTCGGCCTGCGCGGTGCGCAGCGCCTGATCCGCGGCCTGGGCGGCGCTCAGCAGCTCAGTGAACCGGGCGGCCAGCGCGGTGTCCTCGGCGAACCTGGCTGTCGCCTGCTCGCTGACGGTCTTCCTTTTCACGCGCGCCAGCCTAGCGGACCCGGCCTCGGGCCCGGCGGAGCGGCCCCGCTGCGGCTAGCGGGTGAAATAGTGCCAGCCCAGCCAGAGCCAGCCGGCCAGCAGCAGCACCCGGCCAGTTCTCGGGCGCATCAGGTAGCCGAGCCATTCGCCGAGTGCGGGCACCCGCGACCCGGGCCGCCGCGCGACGATCTCCAGGACGGCCAGCGCGGCGATCACCGTGCAGAACCCGATGATCGTTATGACGCGGGTTGCCATCGTGATCTCACCGCCTCACCAGAGCCCATCCGGTGATCAGCCAGAGAAAGAACGCGATGGCCCGCAGCGGGTACGGCGCGATGATCGGATTGACCAGTTCGGTCAGCGACGGATGCCACCACGGGGAATTGTCCCGGAAGCCGGCCGCCTCCCATTCGAACAGCACCGCGACAATCACCAGCCACCAGGAGAACCCGCCGATGTCCAGCCGGTCCGGGGCCTCGATCCGGTCCGGCGGCCCCCAGCTCGCCACCCCGGCGACCACCGCGCCGGGCAGCAGCACGACCAGCAGGGACATGAACGTGAACGGCCGGGTGCTCGCGGCCAGCCAGGCGTAACCGAACAGGACCGCGGACAGGGCCAGCCGCAGACCCCTGGGCCGCCACCGCCGCGCAAACCGCTCTTCCTTGCCGTCCGCCGCGGGACGGCCCGGCTCGCCGCCGAGACGGCCGGGCGATCGGGACACGCCATTAGCCGCCATCTGACCTCCGCTGACATGATGCCCTGGCCAGCTGGCCCGGGCAAACAGGCCGCCCGAAAGGGAAGGGTCAGCGAGGCTGGTCAGGCCAGGCTCTGCTGCCAGCTGGCGTGCAGGGCTGAGTACTGCCCGTCGCCGCGGGACAGCAGTTCGGCGGGCGGGCCGTCCTCGATGATCTGGCCGCGGTCGATGACGATCACCCGGTCGGCGATCTGCACGGTGGACAGCCGGTGCGCGATGATCAGCGCGGTCCGCCCGGCCAGGATCGTGTGCAGTGCCTCCTGCACCAGCCGCTCGCTGGGAATGTCCAGCAGCGAGGTGGCCTCGTCCAGCACCAGCACCGCCGGGGCGGCGATGAACGCCCGCGCGAACGAGACCAGCTGCCGCTGCCCGGCCGACAGCCGGCCGCCGCGCTTGCCGACCTCGGAGTCGTAGCCGTCCGGCAGCGCCTCGATGAACGGCGCCGCGCCGATCGCCGCGGCCGCGGCCTGGATCTCGGCCCGGCTGGCGCCCGGCTTGCCGAGCTCGATGTTCTCCGCGATCGTCCCGGTGAACAGGAAGTTCTCCTGCGTGATCATGATGATCTCGGCGCGCAGCGAACGGTCGGACAGCTGCCGCAGATCCACCCCGTCGAGCCGGATCGCGCCCTGCCCCGGGTCGTAGAACCGGGCCAGCAGCCGGGCCACGGTGGTCTTGCCCGCCCCGGTCTCGCCGACCACGGCGAGCGTCTGCCCGGCCGGGATGCCCAGATCGAAGCCGTCCAGCACGGGTTTGTCCCGGTAGCCGAACCGGATCGCGTCGAAGCGCACCTCCCGGCCGCCGCGCCCGCCGCCGGCCGGCGCCCGTGCGACCGGGGGAAGCGCGACCGGGCGGGCCGGCTCGGGCACCGCGGGCTCCTCGTCCAGCACGCCGGAGATCTTCTCCAGCGCGGCCGCCGCCGACTGGAACGTGTTGTAGAACTGCGACAGGTCCTGCAGGGGGTCGAAGAACCGCTCCAGGTAGAGCAGGAACGTGACCAGCACCCCGACCTTCATGTTGCCGTCCAGCACGCGCAGCCCGCCGTACAGCAGCACCGCGCCAATGGCCAGGTTGCCGACCAGCGTGATGGCCGGGGAGTAGATGGCCAGCAGCCGGGACGAGCGCAGCGCGGCGTCCGCGTAGGCCTGGTTCTGGCCGCCGAAGATCTCCTCGTTGCGCCGTTCCCGGCGGAACGCCTGGACCGCGCTGATCCCGCCGAACGTCTCCACGAACTGCACGATGACCTGGGCGATGGTCTCCCGGCTGCGGCGGTAGGCCACCGACGACTCGCGGCGGAACCAGACCGTCAGCCAGATCAGCGGGATCCCGCTGGACAGCACGACCAGCGCCAGTGGCCAGTCCAGCAGCACCATGCCCGCGCCGACCAGCAGCAGCGAGAACACCGCGGACACCAGCGAGTCCAGGCCGTCGTCGAACAGGTCGGCGATCGAGTCGACGTCGGACACCTGCCGGGAGATCACCCGTCCCGAGGTGTACCGCTCGTGGAAGGCCACCGGCAGCCGCTGGAAGTGGGCGAACATCCGGGTCCGCAGCTCCAGCACGACCCTGCCGCCGAGGCGGCCCATGGCCGCGATGAAGCTGCGGGTGGCGACCGCCTGGGTCAGCACGGCCACGGCGAAGGCCACGATGACCGGCACCAGCGGGCCGAGCGCGTGCCCGTGCAGCACCGCCGGGATCCGGTCCACGCCGATGCCGACCAGCCACGGCCCGGCCAGCGCGGCCAGGTTGGCGATGACGATCAGCGCCAGGATGGCCAGCACCCGGCCGCGGTGCGGGCGCAGCAGGTCCTGGAGCAGGCGCCGGCCGCGGCGGCGGAGCAGCGCGGACAGGCTGGCGGTGATCTCGTCGGCGTCCTCGGCGGCGATGCCCCGCCAGGCCTGCCCGGTCGTCGCGGTCATCGCCGCGCTCCCGTCAGGCCGTGCCCGGCGGTGCTGTCCGGGTCCCCCGGGTTGCCTGAATCAGTGCTGCCTGAATCGGGGCCGCCCTGGCCCGGGGGGCCGTCACCGCCGGGGTCGGCGGCGCTCATCAGCGCCCGGTAGCCCGCGTGGCGGGCCAGCAGCTCGCGGTGGGTGCCCTTGGCCACGATCCTCCCTTCGTCCAGCAGCGCGACCCGGTCCGCCAGCAGCACGGTGGACGGCCGGTGCGCCACGACCAGCGCGGTAGTCTGCGCCAGCACCCGGCTGAGCGCCTCGCTGACCAGCGCCTCGGTGTGCACGTCCAGCGCGGACAGCGGGTCGTCGAGGACCAGTACCGACGGCCGGGACAGGATGGCCCGGGCCAGCGCCACCCGCTGCCGCTGGCCGCCGGACAGCGCCATGCCCTGCTCACCGATCCTGGTGTCCAGCCCCCAGGGCAGCTCGTACACGAACGACGCCTGGGCCGCGGCCAGCGCCGCCCGGACGTCCTCCTCGGCGGCGTCCGCGGCGCCGAACGTGACGTTCTCCCTGACGCTGGCGGAGAACAGCGTCGGGTCCTCGAACGCGCAGCCGACCCGGGACCGCAGCAGCGGCAGCGCCAGGTCTCTGACGTCGGTGCCGTCCAGCCGGACCGCCCCGCCGGTCACGTCGGCCAGCCGGGGGACCAGGTTCAGCAGCGTGGTCTTGCCCGACCCGGTGGCCCCGACCAGCGCCACGGTCTCCCCGGGCGCCAGCACCAGGTGCACGTCGCGCAGGACCGGCCGCCCGCCTCCCGGGTAGCTGAACTCGACATGGTCGAAAACCAGTTGTCCGGGCGCACTGTGCTGGCTGGCTCGCTCCGGGCCGCTATGCGCGCTGCCTTCCCTCCTCGCTCCCTCGGCGCTCCTTCGTCGCGCCTCATCGCTCGTCAGGAAAACAGCGCCGCGGCCC
>DASVBE010000152.1:0-5744 GCA_036375995.1 Streptosporangiaceae bacterium
GGCAGCGCCACGTGCGTGGCGACGACGACAATGATCGCCAAGGCCACCGGCCACCAGTGCTCGCCTCGTACCGCAGCCCGCAGCGGCGTCACCGGAGACGGGTCGGCTGGCCGCTTGCCCCGCGCCATGCCGCCATCGTCGTCTGCGCCGTGCCCTGGCACCTCCCCCCATCTGGGTGAACACCAGCCCCACGTATCGCTGCGTCGTCTTGCGCGATCGGGTTCGGCTGGTAGTAACGCGAGTTACGGGCGCTCGCCATCCAGGGGCAGGACGAGCGCTTCCGCGGCGATCGTGGCATCGTGTCATAGACCGCTTCTGCGCTCCGGATGCGTCGGGCTGAAATGCTGGGGAAACGCCAGGTTGCGGCACCGCTGATGACGCAGCGCGCCGCAGACGGGGCACTCAGATCCGCTCACCGCCGGCTCCAGCCGGGCCCGGGTGTCGGCGTCCAGCTTGCGGGGCTCCGGCTGAGCAGGGAACCTCAGTTCCCCTCGCCGGGCCAGCCCGGACACGAAACGCTGGTACTCGGATTCGCACTCATCACACCGGCAGCCTCGCGCCCAGGCCATCACCGTGCCGTGCGGGGGCAGCGCGGGCGGAAGGTTGCTGCCCCATGCGGCCATACGTCCACGGTAGGGCAGGCGGGCGGGTGATAGTTTGCCCGCCATGGCTGAGCTCGGACCCGTTCCCTGGCCACCGGACCCGATCAGGACCGATCGGCTCGTGCTCCGTGAAACCGAAGCCCGGGACCGTGCGGCGCTCATCGAGCTGTTCTCCTCGCCGGAGGTGGGCACCTACATCGGCGGCCCTCAGTCGCGTGATGAGCTCGAGCGCACGGTGCCGCAGGTGCCCGGGCGGCGCCCTGGCTTCTTCGTGGCCGATCTGGATGGGGCGACGATCGGCATGATCACGCTGGACCGGCGCGACGCAGGGCGCCGGGGTCATTTCCGCCCCGATGGCGGGGAGGCCGAGCTGGGCTACCTGTTCCTGCCGCGGGCGTGGGGACGGGGGTACGCAGCCGAGGCGTGCGCGGCGGCACTGGGCTGGTTCGCCGGCGCGCTTCCTGGTGAGCCGGTGGTGCTGTGCACCCAGACCGCCAACGACCGTGCGATGCGCCTGGCGGCGAAGCTGGGGTTCACCGAGGTGGAACGGTTCGAGGAGTACGGCGCCGAGCAGTGGTTCGGCGTGTGGTCCCCGGCCCCGCCGCCCGGCTGACCGATCGCCACCGGCCAGCGTGCGGTGGCCCGGCTAGTCAGAGGCCTGCCCGCGGGAGCCGATCGCGCGCTGATAGCGCCTGGTCAGCCTGCTCAGCGCGGCTATCAGCGCAGGCGAGTCGACGATCGTGAAGTCCGCGTCCAGCAAGCCGAGGTACAGGGCGAGCATCTCCGGATGGTCCGAGCCCGGCTCAAACGCGCACTGGTTCTCGCCCAGGGACTCCACTTCCACGGGGATCGGCATCCGGCCCCGCACGTGCGCGGCGGGCGCATGCACGATCACCCGCGCCCGGTAACGCCAGGTCGCCTCGCCGATTCCGCGTGCCACCTGCGCCGCGATCTCCCGGTCGGGCGGTAGCGCGCGGGGAGTGAAGCGCGGCCCGGCCGGCGGCCGCGGCTCGATCCGGTCGACCCGGAAGGTACGCCACGCGTCCCGGCCGGTGTCCCAGGCCACCAGATACCAGCGCCGCCGGTCATTCACCAGGCGGTACGGCTCGACCACGCGCCGGCCGGCCGTCCCGGAATGCGCCTGGTAGTCAAACCGGAGCAGCCAGTGGTCCCGGCACGCGCTCGCGATCATGGTCAGCACCTCCGGGTCCACCTGCGGGCCGCGGGCCGGCAGGGCCAGCGCGGACGACTGGAAGGCGCTGACCTTGCGGCGCAGCCGCGAGGGAAGCACCTGCTGGAGCTTCACCAGCGCACGCACCGAGGACTCCTCGATCCCCACGATCGAGCTGCCCGCAGCGGCCCGCAGACCGACCGCGACCGCCACCGCCTCCTCGTCGTCGAGCAGGAGCGGCGGCAGGGCACCCCCCGCGCCGAGCCGGTATCCGCCGGCGGCACCCGGCCGGGCAGCAACGGGATAGCCGAGGCCGCGCAGCCGTTCCACGTCGTTGCGGATGGTGCGGGTAGTGACGCCGAGCCGGGCGGCGAGCTCGGTGCCCGTCCAGTCGCGCCGGGCCTGCAGCAGGGATAGCAGGCGCAGCAGCCGCGCGGAAGTTCCGGGCATGCTCCGATCCTCTTGGCTATCTAGGAACGATCCTTTCCTCTATTGTTCATAGCCTTCCTCATATGAGGCAAGAGAGCGCGATGAGCGACGGCATCCGGCCCTTCCGTATCGAGATCCCCCAGGCCGACGTCGGCTACCTGCACGACCGGCTCGCCAGCGCCCGGTGGCCTGGCGAGCTGCCGGGCACGGGGTGGAGCCGCGGCATGCCGCTTGGCGACCTGAAGGAGCTGGCCGGGTACTGGCGTACGCAATACGACTGGAGAGCTGCTGAGGCGCAGCTCAACCAGTACCCGCAGTTCACCACCGAGATCGACGGCCAGCGCATCCATTTCCTGCACGTCAGATCTGGCCAGCCCGGCGCGAAGCCGCTGCTGGTCACTCACGGCTTCCCCAGTTCCGTCGCCGAGTTCCTGCGGCTGATCGAGCCGCTGACCAGCCCGGCCGCGGGCCAGGCCTTCCATGTCGTAGCGCCGTCCCTGCCCGGGTACGCCTTCTCGACGCCGCTCAGCGCGACCGGCTGGACGATGGGCCGCACCGCACGCGCCTGGGCTGAGCTGATGCACCGGCTCGGCTACCAGCGGTACGGGGTGCACGGCGGCGACATCGGCGCCGGCGTGTCCGGCCTAGTGGCCGGCCTGGACAGCGAGCATGTGATCGGCGTCCACGTGGTGACCGATCCGCTGACCGCAGCCGCCACCGCCACATTCCTCCCCGGGATGGCCGGCCGGCTCGACGCCAGCGACCCGGCCGGCAAGCTGATCCTGGACCGGATGGACGCGTTCAGGAAGGACGGCTCCGGCTACCTGGCGATCCAGAACAGCCGGCCGCAGACCATCGGCTACGGCCTCACCGACTCACCGCTGCTGCAGCTCGCCTGGATCGCCGAGAAGGTCCACGAGTGGACCGACCTGCCCGTGGACCGCGACCAGCTGCTCACCACGGTCAGCCTGTACTGGTTCACCGGCTCCGGGGCCAGCGCCGCGCACACCCTGTACGAGCAGGCGCACTCCTCCGACTGGGGCACCCCGCCGGCCGTACCGCAAGGCTTCGCGGTCTTCGGTGCCGACGAGACGGTACGCAGACTCGTCCCCGCGCCGGCCGGCGCGCACTGGAGCGAGTTCCCGCGCGGCCGGCACTTCCCGGCGATGGAGGCACCCGCCCAGCTGGCAGCGGACCTGCAGGCGTTCTACGGGCCGCTTCAGTAGCCAGCGGCCGCCCGGGTCATCCGGTGGCGAGGCTGCGAACCAAGCCGTGCCGGTCATGCGGCGATCGCGGCAGCGCGACCACTGTCCTGCGGTGACCTGTTCCGCAGCCGCGCGGACTCGACCAGCAGGCCCACCCCGGCGATGATCTCGGTGGCCAGCACCGGGTAGGCGGCTCCCCGCTCGAGGGCGCCGATGCCGTGCGGCAGAACCGCGCTGTCCTTCAGCGCGAGCACCTGCACCGCGAGGAAGAACGCAAGCCCAACAGCGCCGAGGGCGATGAAGACCCGGCCCAGCCAGCCCGGCACGCCGAGTCGTGCAGCCAGCAGACGCCGTCCCGGTCAGAGCAGGCCAGCCCGGCGCAGCCGGAGCACGGCCCACCAGCCGGGGATGGCCGGCAGCCAGACTGCGACCAGGCGGGACAGGACGGTCGCCGCGGTGGCCACCGGCATGCTCACACCAGCGGCGGTCAGGCCGGCCATCAGCGCGGCCTCCACGCTGCCGATCCCGCCCGGGGTCGGCAGCAGCGACCCGGCCGTGGCGGCGCCCAGGTAGATCGCGGCCACGGTGAGCACGGGCAGCCGCCCGCCGGCCGCGGCCACGCAGGCGGCGAAGGCCAGGACGTGGGTCAGGGTCAGCGCGGCCGAGGCCAGCAGGCCGCCCAGCGCCTGGGCGGGGTGCCAGCGGGCATGCCGGGCCAGCCGGGCGGCACTCGCCCTGGCCTCGAGGACCACCCGGCGGACCCGCTCGCTGCGCCTGGCCGCAAGCAGCGCGGTGGCCAGCGCCACGGCGAGGCCCGCCGCGATCGCGCCCACGATGGCCGGGCTGGGCAGACCTGGGCCGCTGCCGCCAGAGAACGCGGCCAGCCCCGCCACCACCGCGAAAGTTGCCACCAGCTGGACGGCCTGGGCCGCGCCCGCGGTGGCCAGCGCGTCGCTCGCGGGGGAGCCGCTGCGGATCAGGAACCGGGTGGCCACCACCGGGGTGCTGACCGCCGAGGGGGTGAGCACCCGCAGGCCGCTGATCGCGAGCTGGGCCTGGAGGCTGCGCCACAGCGGCACCCGTACCGCGCTGAACCCGGTCAGGTTGTACGCCGCCGCGACCAGCGACAGCAGGATCCACCCGGCGGCCGCGGCGGCCTGCCAGGGCTGCACCCGGGCCAGCATGCCCGCCAGATTGGCCTGGCTCAGCTCGGCACCGAACACGGCCGCGCCGGCGGCCAGCATGGTGACCACACCGGCCCGGGCCCAGCGCCTGCGGGCGGCCGGGGCCACCGTCACCGGCGCCACGGCCGCGGCGCCGGGCAGCGCGGTCAGGCCGGCGGCGCCGGGCAGCGGGGCGGTCGCAGGGTCCCGGGCGGGGCGGTCGAGCAGTGCGGTGGCCATGCTCTGATCGTTTCGCGCCGGCCACGCCCGGCACATCAGGGCCACACCCCGAACCGGGACTGGTGCTACCCCGACCCTTCTCGGGGGTATCCCCTACCGCCCACCCTGAGACAGGGCGTGTGCTACCTCCTGTGTGGTCTGGTCCCAGCCGCGCAGGGCCGGCCGCCGCTGTCGTGCGGCGGCCCGTAGCCGCTGCCGGTGCCGCTCGTCACCCAGCCAGTCTCCGAGCGCGGCGGCGAGGGCCGCCGGATCGCCGGGAGGGACCAGCTGGCCGGGCCGGGTGCCATCGGCGGTGGCGCCGAGCGCTTCGGGTAGGCCACCGACATCGGCGGCAATGACGGGCAGGCCGTGGGCGAGCGCTTCGGTGACGGTCATGCCGTAGGTCTCCGACCGGGACGGCGCAACGAGCAGGTCGGCGGTGGTGTACGCGTGGCTGAGCGCCGCGCCCGTCAGGACGCCGGTGAGCCGGACGCGGTGGCCGTAGCCGAGGCGCGTGATACGGGCCCGCAGTTGCGCAACGAAGTCCGGGTCGCGGTCGAGCGGTCCGGCCAGCACGCAGTGCCAGTCACGGTCCTGAAGGCCGGCCAGCGCCTCGACGAGGAGGTCCTGCCCTTTGTGGCGGCTGAGAACCCCGACGCAGATCAGCTGGCCGCGGACGGGCCGGGGCCGGGCGGCGACCCGGTCGGCACCGGGCCGGGCGACGTGCACCTGGCGGGCCGGGATCGCGTATCGGGTCAGTACCTGCTGGCGGGTCCATTCGCTGGTAGCGACCACGCTGGTGGCCGCGCGGAGCACGACCCGTTCGGAGCGCTGCGCGCTGGCGTCACGGTGTGTGCCGGGGGCGGTGGCCAGTGGCATGTGCAGCAGCACTGTCATTCGTATCCGGCCGGTGTGCGGCAGCAGCTGCGCGGCGGCCGGCGAGGCGATGAGCCCG
>DASVBE010000270.1:0-5199 GCA_036375995.1 Streptosporangiaceae bacterium
ACCTCGCCGTCATGGATCGTGCCCCGCCAGCCCTCGACCTCGTCGGGATCGAGCAGAACCTCGGACATGAGATGGCGCCTGAAGTGCTTGAGCTCGAGCCGGGCCCGGCGGCCCTGAGCCCGCCAGATGTTCCCGGTGCGCTCGAACAGCCCCTGCGGGTGGTACTCCAGGACGAGCAGGATCCGGGTCAGGTTGGGCGCCAGCTCGTGGAAGGTCACCGCGCCGTCGACATGGCCCTTCTCACCCTTGGACCGCCAGATGATCTTGTCGTCCGGCACCTGCTCCTGGATGGTGGCCTCCCAGGTCCGGTGGGACCAGAACACCTGGGCCTTCCAGCTGAGCTTGACCTCCTCGGGCTGCTCGACGTTCTCCACCTTCTTCATGAAGCTGGGGAAGTCGGAGAACTGGGTCCACTGGTTGTAGACCAGTGTCACCGGCGCGCCCACGTCGATCGACTCGACGATGTTGGTGACCTTGAGCTTCTTTCCGCCCTTGCCGCCGCCCTTGCCGAACAGGCCCTTCACCTTCTCCTTCGCCCCGGCCAGCCCGGCGCCGAGCATTGACCGGACCGGGCCCTTGCCCTCGGCCGTCTTCTTGGCCCCGGTGACCGCGGCCATCAGGCCCGGTCCCGCGCCGCCTTCGACGTAGTCGGTCATCCGGCCGGTGGCGCCCTGGACCTTGCCGCGCACCGAGGACATCGCGCGGTCACCGAGGGCGCCAATCAGGCCCCCGGCCTCCGCCTTGAGCCGGTCCATCGGCTCACTGCGGGATCGTGTCCGATCTTGCTGAGCCATCGTCCTTACCTCCTGGTCCGGGAGACGGGGGACCTGGTCCTGGCCGACCGGCTGCGCCGCGGCCGGGCCTCAGGCTCGTCCTCGTCGCCGGGATCCGCGGCTTCCTCGTCGTCCGCCACGTCCTCGGCCTCGTAGCCCTCGTCGTACTCGTCCTCGAGGTCATCCTCGCCGCGACGGCGGGGCTCCTCCTCGTCCTCGTCGAGCTCGTCGCGCTCGTCGCGGGCGCGGGGCTCCTCCTCGTCGAGCGGAGCACCCTCGTCGTCCTCAGCCTCGACGGCCTCGTCGTCCTCGGCCGGCCGGCCGCGGCGCCGCAGGCGCCCGGTCGCTGCGCGGCCCGCGCCGCCTGCCGCCTTGCCGGCCCGGCCAGCGGTCTTGCCGACCTCGTCCGTTGCCGTGTCCACCGGGTTGCGGAGCGTCTCCGCCCGGTCGTGCAGCGTGTCGGTCAGCGAGTCGATCCGGCCGGTAACCGCCGCCATGGCGGCCGCCTTGCCGGCGTCGAGCAGGTCGTTGCGAACCGTGTCGGCGATCTCGCCGAGCTGCGGGCTCACCTTGCTGAGCATCTCGGTGTTGCCGAGCGCCTTCGCGCCCCGCCGGAGCGCAATGCCGCCGATGCCGCCGACGGCGCCGACGGCCATGCCGCCCGCCATCATCGTGGCCATCCGCAGCTTGCGCCGCCGGCCGAGCAGGTAGCCGAAGGCCAGAGCCATGGCTGCCTGGGGACCGCCTTTCATAGGAACCCCTTCCGTAAGTCGTTGCACCGGGTCAGCCCGGGGACGCCACTCGCCTGGGAACCGCTCAGAGAGCGTTGGCCGCGAGCTGTTCCGGGGTCGTCCCGCACATGGTTTCCGCTGGCCAGGCAGTGCCCCGGAGCGGGGTAGCTCCGCCGCCGTGCGGGGCCAGCGTGTTCACGTCAGGGCGACGCCACGGGTTGAAGTCCCGGATCCTGGGCATCGTGCCGCCCCATGCCACGTGATGTCCTCCCAAGTAGTCATCCCGGTGTGCGGCCGGCGGCCAGCCGCCCCCGTAGGGCGTGCCAGCGCACCGTGAACTACTTGCGGAACGGCGGGAATGCTGCAGGCGTTACACGGAGGCAGCCGGGGAATCCGGCCTGCAACGGCCTGCGGCATCTCGTGCAGTCCAGGCGGCGGCCCGGCCCCCCGGGGGGTGCCACCAGGTGATAGGCGCCGCATTTCGGACCACGCTGGCCGCGGCCCAGAATGGCGATGAGACCGCGTTCACCTGCCTGTTCCGCGATATCCAGCCCGCTCTGCTGCGGTATCTCCACGTCCTGGCCCCCGACGCCGCCGAGGACGTGGCCAGCGAGACCTGGCTGCGGGTGGTCAACCACCTGACCGGCTTCGAGGGTGACGAGGACGCGTTCCGCGCCTGGCTGTTCACCATCGCCAGGCGCCAGGTGATCGACTGGCAGCGGTCCAGGGCCCGCCGCCGCACCGTGCCGCTCCCGGACAGCGAAGACAAGATCGGGCTCACCACCCCCGACGCGGCCGACCTCGCGCTGGAGCGGATCTCCACCGAATCGGCTCTGGCGATCGTTTCGGCGCTGCCCGCGGAGCAGGCCGAGATCATCATGCTGCGGGTGGTAGCCGGGCTGGACACGGTCGACGTAGCGCGCATCGTGGGCAAGACCCCGGGCGCCGTCCGGGTGGCGGCGCACCGCGGTTTGCGGCGGCTGGCGGCCCGGCTCGAGCGGGCCGGTGTAACGCGCTGAACGCCCCCGGCGTTTCCCTCAGTGATACGGGAGGCTGGCTGCGCTATGACGCAGCTGAGACCGATCTGGGCAACCGACTTCGGGAGATGAAGGTTCCTGCGCGGCAACGCTACCGGACCGGACCTGGGCGGGGATGTCCTCGATGTCATCCTGGCCGGCGGTGACCCGCACCCGGACTCCCCCGAAGCCGCGTTTGCCGTCGCGGCGGTGCTCGGGCAGCTGGCTGGCCCGGTGGGCCCAGGCGACCTAACCGGGGAGGAGGCGGCCCGGCGGGCGTTCACGCGCACGGTAACCCGGTCCGCCCGGTTTCGTGGCCCGGCCGCCGGAACGGGACCACGGACGCCGTCCTGGCCCGCCGCGGCCGGCCGGGCCGCCGCGGCGCTGACCGCCGTCGCCGCTCTCAGCACCGTAATCGCCGCCCAGGCTGGCGTACTCCCCCGCCCGGCTCAGGACCTGGCCCACCACATCATCGGCGCGCCGCTCCCCCGGCCGCCCGCTCGGCCCGCGGTGGTGCGGGCCGGAGCCGGGTCCCTGCTGTGCACGGCCTACCAGCACGCCAGGCAGCACGACCAGGGCACCGCGCTCACCGCCGCCCTGCGGCGGATAGCGACACAGGCGGCGGGCGGCGCCACAGCGGTCAGTGCCTACTGCGCGGCCGTGCGGCTGCCGGCCGCGCCGGCGAGGCCAGACCCGCCGCCCGCGCCGGTGCGGAGGAGCACCGCCAGCACCGGCGGGGACTGGCCAGCCGGGCCAGGTCACGGGAAGGGCCCCGGTACGGGCCCGGGCCAGGGGAACGGCCAGGGCAATGGGCACGGCCAGGACCAAGGCAACGGGAATGGCCACCGGAACCGGCCCCGCCACGGGCCGGGCAACGGCGACAGCAGCAGGCAGGGCAGCAGCACCGGCCTGGCCTATGGCCACAGCCAGGGCGAGGGCAACGGCAACGGGCCCGGTCACCGCAGCGGCACCGGCCAGGGCCACGGAAACGGCAACGGCCAGGGCCAGGGCCAGGGAAACGGCCAGGGGAACGGCAACGGCCAGGGGAACGGCAACGGCCAGGGCCACGGGAACGGGTAGCCGCCGCAGGCGGATCCCCGGGAAACCCAGCGGCGGCCGCCGCCCGCCGCTGGCTACGCTGAGCCCGTGCAGGCCACGAGGCTGCCGACCGGCGAGCCGCTGACCGGGACCTGGGTCCGGCTCGACCTGCTCGGCGAAGCAGACATCGACGAGATGTACCCGCTGCTCAGCGACCCGAGGGTGTATGAGCAGGGCTATGTGATGCACCGGCGCCCGGTCTCGGCCGAAGATTCGCGGGCGCTGGTCAGGACCCGGTTCCTGGTGGGCCAGGGCCAGGCCGACGGCCGGGGCGGGGGCGGCCGGTTCGCCTACGCGATCCGGCTGATCACCGACTCGGAACTAGGCCCGGCGGGCACCCTGGTCGGCACGTCCGCACTGCTGGAGGCCGACCTCGCCAACGAGGGCATCCACGTGGGCAACACCCTGTACGGCTCGCGCTGGTGGGGCACCCAGGTCAACCCCGAGGCGAAGCTGCTGCTGCTGGCGCACTGCTTCGAGGGCTGCGGCTACGGCCGGGTGAAGATCCAGACGGACACGCTGAACACCAGGTCCCAGGCGGCGATCGCCAAGCTGGGCGCGCAGCGCGAGGGCGTGCTGCGGCGGCACCTCAAACGAGAGGACGGCACGTTCCGCGACTCGGTCGTGTTCAGCGTGCTGATCGACGAGTGGCCCGCGGTCCGGGCCGGCCTGTCCCGGCGGCTGGCCGCCCGGCCGGCTGATTGGCCGGCCCGGCCCAGCGCCCAGGCCGGGCCGGGCGGGCCGGAAACCCGTTAGGCGGAAACAGCCCGGTCAGCAAGGATGAGGCATGGCCTGGACGCTGACCGAGGACCTGGCGGAGTACCTCGCTGCGGCGGGCGGTTTCCTCCGTTCCGAGCCGGTGCGGCACACCGTTGAGCTGACGGCCGCCGAAACGCTGCAGGCCCGCGGTATGGCCGCGTTCGGCTCGCCAGGCGCGCTGTTCGGCTGGTGGCGGCCGGGCGCCGGGCCGGTGACCGCCACTCTGTTTCACACGCCGCCCTACCTGATGCTGCTCACCCCGCTGCCCCCGGGCGCCGCGCCGCCGCTGGCCCGGGCCCTGCTGGCCCGGGGCCATGACCCGCTCGGCGTCGCCGCGGAGCAGCGCGACGCGACCCGGTTCGCCGCGGCCTGGACCGAGCTGACCGAGGCCAGCGCCCGGCTGGCGCGCCGGTCCCGGCTGTTCCGGCTGGGCACGCTGACCCCGCTGGGCCCGCCGGCCGGGGCCGCCCGGGTGGCCACCGCGGCCGACCGCGACCTGCTCTGCGCCTGGCTGGCGGACTTTGCCACCGAGACCGGCGACACGCCCGGACCGCTGCGCGGCACGGTGGACGACGAGCTCAGCTACGGCGGAATGATTCTCTGGGAGGCGGGCGGGATCCCGGTGGCGGTGGCCGGGGTCAAACGCCCGGCCGCCGGGGTGGTCCGGGTCGGGCCCGTCTACACCCCGCCGGGCCAGCGGCGGCACGGCTACGCGGCGGCGGCCACCGCCGCCGTCAGCCAGGCCGCGCTGGACGCCGGCGCGGACGGGGTGGTGCTGTTCACCGACCTGGCCAGCGCGGCCAGCAACGGGCTGTACCCGCG
>DASVBE010000313.1:0-10332 GCA_036375995.1 Streptosporangiaceae bacterium
TGGCGGGAGACTGCAGTCAGCCGGCCCCGCCGTCCTGAGCTCGTCGTCGCGTGCTTGCGTACCTTGGACGCACCCGTCCCGCCTCTGGTTCCCGGCCGGCGGAGCCGGCCGGGAACCAGCTAGCCGCCGGCGAAGCCGGCCAGCGAGCGCAGGGCCGCGGCGCTGTTTTCCCGACGAGCGATGAGGCGCGACGAAGGAGCGCCGAGGGAGCGAGGAGGGAAGGCAGCGCCTCTCAAGCGGCCCTGCGCTCGCCAGCCAGCACAGCTAGACGTTGGCCGCCTGCATGCCGCGGAGTTCCTTCTTCAGATCCTTGATCTCGTCGCGGAGCCGGGCCGCGATCTCGAACTGGAGCTCCGCCGCGGCGGCGTGCATCTGGTCGGTCAGGCTGGTGATCAGGGCCACCAGGTCGTCGCGGGCCGGGCCGCCCTGGCCGGCCGCGGCGCCCTCGCCGTCGCGCCGGGTGCGGGCCTTGGACGACAGCCCGGGGACCGGTGCCTTGCCACGGCTCTGCTGCCGCCCGGACCCGCCGAGCAGCTTCTCGGTGTCGGCGTCCTCGCGGGCCAGCAGCTCCAGGATGTCGCCGATCCGCTTGCGCAGCGGCTGCGGGTCGAGGCCCCGCTCGGTGTTGTAGGCGATCTGCTTCTCCCGGCGCCGGTTGGTCTCGTCGATGGCCCGCTGCATGGACGGGGTGACCTTGTCGGCGTACATATGCACCTGGCCGGACACGTTCCTGGCGGCCCGGCCGATGGTCTGCACCAGCGACGTGCCTGACCGCAGGAAGCCCTCCTTGTCCGCGTCCAGGATCGCCACCAGCGACACCTCGGGCAGGTCCAGGCCCTCGCGCAGCAGGTTGATGCCGACCAGCACGTCGTACTCGCCCAGCCGCAGCTCGCGGAGCAGCTCGACCCGGCGCAGCGTGTCCACCTCGCTGTGCAGATACCGCGCCCGGATGCCCCCTTCCAGCAGGTAGTCGGTGAGGTCCTCGGCCATCTTCTTGGTCAGCGTGGTGACCAGGACCCGCTCGTTGCGCTCGGCCCGCAGCCCGATCTCGTGGACCAGGTCGTCGATCTGGCCCTTGGTGGGCTTGATGATGACCTCCGGGTCGACCAGGCCGGTCGGCCGGATCACCTGCTCGGTCACCTCACCGCCGGCGCGCTGCAGCTCGTACGGGCCGGGGGTGGCCGACATGTAGACCGTCTGGCCGATCCGCTCGCAGAACTCTTCCCAGGTCAGCGGCCGGTTGTCGATCGCGCTCGGCAGGCGGAAGCCATGCTCGACCAGCACCCGCTTGCGGGACACGTCGCCCTCGTACATCGCCCCGATCTGCGGCACGGTGGCGTGCGACTCGTCGACGACCAGCAGGAAGTCCTCGGGGAAGTAGTCCAGCAGGGTGTTCGGCGGGGTGCCGGGCGACCGGCCGTCGATGTGCAGCGAGTAATTCTCGATCCCCGAGCAGCTGCCGACCTGGCGGAGCATCTCCACGTCGTAGGTGGTGCGCATGCGCAGCCGCTGGGCCTCGAGCAGCTTGCCCGACCGCTCCAGCTCGGCCAGCCGGCTGGCCAGCTCGGTCTCGATGCCCGCGATGGCCCGCTCCATCCGCTCCGGGCCCGCCACGTAGTGCGAGGCCGGGAAGACGTACAGCTCGTCGTCGGTGGTGACGACCTCCCCGGTCAGCGGGTGCAGGGTGAGCAGCCGCTCGATCTCGTCCCCGAACATCTCGATCCGGACGGCCAGTTCCTCGTAGACCGGGATGATCTCGATCGTGTCGCCGCGGACCCGGAACGTGCCCCGGGTGAAGGACAGGTCGTTGCGCACGTACTGCATGCCGACCAGCTTGCGGAGCAGCTGGTCGCGGTCGATCGTGCCGCCCACCTGGAGCCGGACCATCCGGTCCACGTACTCCTGCGGGGTGCCCAGGCCGTAGATGCAGGACACCGAGGCGACCACGATCGTGTCCCGGCGGGTGAGCAGCGAGTTCGTGGCCGAGTGCCGGAGCCGCTCGACCTCGTCGTTGATGGACGAGTCCTTCTCGATGTAGGTGTCGGTCTGCGGGACGTACGCCTCGGGCTGGTAGTAGTCGTAGTAGGAGACGAAGTACTCCACCGCGTTCTTCGGCAGCATCTCGCGCAGCTCATTGGCGAACTGGGCGGCCAGCGTCTTGTTCGGCAGCATGACCAGCGTGGGCCGCTGCAGCCGCTCGGCCAGCCAGGCGATGGTCGCGGTCTTGCCCGTGCCGGTGGCGCCGAGCAGAACGGTGTGCTTCTCCCCCGCCCTGACCCGCCGCTCCATGTCAGCGATCGCGCCGGGCTGGTCGCCGGCCGGCACCATGTCGGTGATGACCTCGAACGGGGCGACGCGGCGCTGCAGGTCAGTTACCGGGCGCATGGGACCCTCCAGGGACGTCTCACGGCCCCACTGTAGGCGCACCCTCCGACAGTGCTAGCCGCGCTGGGCGGCCAGGCGGCGCAGCTCGGTCCACAGCTCGCCGACCTGGCGGTCGAGCTCGGCCAGCGACCCGGAGTTGTCGATCACGATGCCCGCGATAGCCAGCCGGTCGTCCCTGCTGGCCTGGGCGGCCATCCGGGCCTGGGCCTGCTCCCTGGTCATGCCGCGGCGGCGGACCAGCCGGTCGGCCTGGATCCGCGGCGGCACGTCCACCACCACGACCACGTCGTAGCCGGCCGCCAGCCCGTTCTCGGCCAGCAGCGGCACGTCGTGGACCACGATCGAGGCCGCGGGCGCGGCCTGCTCGAGCTCGGCCATCCGGGCGCCGACCAGCGGGTGCACGATCGCGTTCAGCTTGGCCCGCAGGCCGGGGTCGGCGAACACCAGGTCACCGAGCCGGGCCCGGTCCAGGCCACCGTCCGCGGTCAGCACGCCGGGGCCGAACACGGCCGCAACCTCGGCCAGACCGGGGGTGCCCGGGGCGACCACCTCGCGGGCCACCGCGTCCGCGTCGATCAGCACCGCGCCGTGCGCGGCCAGGCGGCGGGCCACCTCGCTCTTGCCCGCGCCGATCCCGCCGGTCAGTCCTACCCGCAGCATCGGGGCCCCCAGGGGTGTGTCCTGCCCGGACCGGACGTGGCGAGCCCCCCGGGCGGTCCCGGGGCAGCTCGCCACGTCAGCGAAACGGAAACTACCCGGTCAGGACTGGCCGCCGGACAGCTTGTCGCGGAGGGCTGCCAGCGCCTCGTCGGAGGCCAGCGTGCCCTGGGCCTCCGGCTCGGGCGACCGGGTACTGGTCTCGTGCCCGCCGTCGCCCCGGTCGGTCTGGGCCTCGGACTTGCGCGCCTCGGCCACCTGGGCCTGGTGCGCCTCGTACCGGGACCGGGCCTCGGCGTACTGCCGCTCCCACTCCTCGCGCTGGGCGTCGAAGCCCTCCAGCCACTCGCCCGAGTCGGAGTCGAAGCCCTCCGGGTAGACGTAGTTGCCCTGCTCGTCGTAGGTGGCCGGCATGCCGTACAGCGTCGGGTCGAAGTCCTCGCCCAGCGCCTCGCCGATCGTGCCCTCGTTGGCCTGCTTGAGCGACAGGCTGATCCGCCGCCGGTCCAGGTCGATGTCGATGATCTTGACGAAGATCTCGTCGCCGACCTGCACGACCTGCTCGGGGATCTCCACGTGGCGGTCGGCCAGCTCGGAGATGTGGACCAGGCCCTCGATGCCCTCCTCGACCCGGACGAACGCGCCGAACGGCACCAGCTTGGTGACCCGGCCGGGCACGACCTGGCCGATCTGGTGGGTGCGGGCGAACTGCTGCCACGGGTCTTCCTGGGTGGACTTCAGCGACAGCGAGACCCGCTCGCGGTCCATGTCCACGTCCAGCACCTCGACCGTGACCTCCTGGCCGACCTCGACGACCTCGCCGGGGTGGTCGATGTGCTTCCACGACAGCTCGGAGACGTGCACCAGGCCATCCACCCCGCCCAGGTCGACGAACGCGCCGAAGTTGACGATCGAGGAGACGACGCCCTTGCGGATCTGGCCGCGCTGCAGGGTGTTGAGGAAGTTCTGGCGGACCTCGGACTGGGTCTGCTCCAGCCAGGCCCGGCGGGACAGAACCACGTTGTTCCGGTTCTTGTCCAGCTCGATGATCTTGGCCTCGATCTCCTTGCCGACATACGGCTGCAGGTCACGGACCCGCCGCATCTCGACCAGGGAGGCCGGCAGGAAGCCGCGCAGGCCGATGTCCAGGATCAGGCCGCCCTTGACGACCTCGATCACCGTCCCGGTCACGACGCCGTCGTCGTCCTTGATCTTCTCGATCGTGCCCCAGGCGCGCTCGTACTGGGCGCGCTTCTTGGACAGGATCAGCCGGCCCTCCTTGTCCTCCTTCTGGAGAACCAGGGCCTCGATGTGCTCGCCGCTCTTGACCACGTCATGCGGGTCGACATCGTGCTTGATGGACAGCTCACGGGACGGTATGACGCCCTCGGTCTTGTAGCCGATGTCGAGCAGGACCTCATCCCTGTCGACCTTGACGACGGTTCCCTCCACGATGTCGCCGTCATTGAAGTACTTGATGGTCTCATCGATCGCGGCGAGGAAGTCCTCTTGGGATCCGATGTCGTTGACCGCCACTTTGGGCGTCGTCGGCTGGGTCTCGGTGCTGCTGGTCGTCATGTGTCGGTGGGCTCCGGGTACGGACATTGGGTTGCGGACACGCGCCATGAAAGACGCCTGCCACGGGCGGCCAGGAATTGTGTTTTGCCTGGCCAGTGTGACCGGCTGCGGCCTGCCGTGAGAGGGCCCCGCAAGCTGCGCTGCCTGACCATGGCGGACTGCGCGATTAACATAGCGCAGTGGCCAGGATATGAGAGGCCAGACAGCGGGTCAATCTCAAGGACCCCGCTGGTAACGCCATCAGCCCCCTCAGTGGGCCGCGTCGGCCCAGCTTCGGCCGGTACCGGTGGACACCTCGAGCGGGATCGTCAGCTCGAATGCGCCGCACATCTCGGTCGTGACCAGCTTGGTCAGCGCGTCCAGCTCGCCTGGCGCGACCTCGAACAGCAGCTCGTCGTGCACCTGCAGGAGCATCCGCGACCTGAGCTTCTCCCGGCGCAGCGAGCCGTGCACCGCGATCATCGCGACCTTGATGATGTCCGCGGCCGAGCCCTGGATCGGGGCGTTCAGCGCCATCCGCTCGGCCATCTCCCGGCGCTGCCGGTTGTCCGAGGTGAGGTCGGGCAGATACCGCCGGCGGCCCATGATCGTCTCGGTGTAGCCGTCGGACCGGGCCTGGGCCACCACCGCCTGGAGGTAGTCCCGCACCCCGCCGAACTGCTCGAAGTACTCGGCCATGTAGCCCCTGGCCTCCTCGGCCGGGACGCGCAGCTGCTGGGACAGCCCGTACACGGACAGCCCGTAGGCCAGCCCGTAGTTCATCGCCTTGATCTTGCTGCGCAGCTCCGGGCCGACGTCCGCGGGGTCCACGCTGAACACACGGGACGCGGTGGCGGTGTGGAAGTCGTGCCCGGAGGAGAACGCGGCCGCCAGCGCCTCGTCCCCGGACAGGTGCGCCATGATGCGCAGCTCGATCTGGCTGTAGTCCGCGGTAAGCAGGCACTCGTAGCCATCGCCGACCACGAAGCCCTGCCGGATCTCCCGGCCCTCCGCGGTGCGGATCGGGATGTTCTGCAGGTTCGGGTCGGTGGAGGAGAGCCGCCCGGTGGCCGCGATCATCTGGTTGTAGGTGGTGTGGATCCGGCCGTCCGCGCCGGCCATCGGCACCAGCGTGTCCACGATGCTCTTCAGCTTGGCCACGTCGCGGTAGCGCAGCAGGTAGCCGAGCACCGGGTGGTCGCTGCGCTCGGCCAGGCCGGTCAGCGCCTCGGAGTCGGTGGTGTACCCGGTCTTGATCCGCTTGGTCTTGGGCAGCCCGAGCTCGTTGAACAGCACCTCCTGGAGCTGCTTGGGCGAGCCCAGGTTGAACTCGTGCCCGGTCGCCGCGTAGGCGCCCTGCTCGGCGGCCTTGACCTCGCCGCCCAGCCGGGCCGACATGCCCGCCAGGTGGTCCACGTCGGCGGCGATGCCGGCCTGCTCCATCTCGGCCAGCACGCCGATCAGCGGCAGCTCGACGTCCCGCAGCAGCGGCCCGGCGCCGCGCTTGGCCAGGTCCTCGTCCAGCGCGTCGGCCAGCTCCCTGGTCGCCATCGCGCGCATGGCCAGCGCGGCCGCCGCCGCGTTCGGGTCCTCGTCCTGCCCGGCCAGCTCCAGCGTGAGCTGCCCGCTCGCCGGGGCGGCGGCGTCGCGCAGCTCCCGCTGGGTGTACCGCAGGGCCAGGTCGGCCAGGTCGAACGAGCGCTGGCCGGGCAGCGCCAGGTAGGCGGCCAGCGCGGTGTCGCTGGTCAGGCCGTGCAGCTGCCAGCCGCGGGCGGCCAGCGCGTGCAGCGGGCCCTTGGCGTCGTGCAGCGCCTTGGGCTGGTCCCAGTCCGCCAGCCAGCCGGCCAGCGCCTGGTCGTCCTCCTCGGTCAGCGCCACCGGGTCGAGCCAGGCCGCGGTGCCGTCCGGCGCGGCCAGGGCCAGCCCGGTGACCGTGCCGGTGCCGCGGGCCCACTGGCCGTCCAGGGCCAGCCCGGTGCGGCCGCCGCTGGCCGCGTGCCCGGCCAGCCAGCCGGCCACCGTGCCGGGCTCCAGCACGGTCAGGTCGATGTCGAAGCCCTCGCCGGTGGCCGGGGTGCCGCCGCCCGAGGTCCCGGTGATGCCGTCCGGCAGCGTGGCGTACAGCCGGTCCCGCAGCACCCGGAACTGGAGCGTGTCGAACAGCTGGTGGATGTTCTCGCGCTGCCAGGGCACCGGGACCAGCTCGCGCGGGGCCACCTCCAGCTCGACGCCGCGGGCCAGCTCGGTCAGCTGCCGGTTGCGGATCACGTCGCCGAGGTGCTCGCGGAGCTTGTCCCCGGCCTTGCCCTTGACCTCGTCGACCCGGTCCACCAGCGCGGCCAGCGAGCCGAACTCGGTCACCCAGCGGGACGCGGTCTTCTCCCCCACGCCGGGGATGGAGGGCAGGTTGTCGCTGGGATCGCCGCGCAGCGCGGCGAAGTCCGGGTACTGAGCCGGGGTCAGCCCGTACTTCTCCTGCACCGCGGCCGGGGTCATCCGGGCCATCTCGCTGATGCCGCGGCGGGTGTACAGCACGGTCACGTCGTCGGTGACGAGCTGGAACGTGTCCCGGTCGCCGGTCACGATCAGCACGTCCATGTTGTCCGCGGCGCCCTGGGTGGCCAGCGTGGCGATGATGTCGTCGGCCTCGTAGCCAGGCACCGACAGCCGCCGGATGCCGAGCGCGTCGAGCACCTCGAAGATCAGGCTGAGCTGGGTGCGGAAATCCGCGGGCGTCTCGGACCGGTTCGCCTTGTAGTCCACGTACTGCTCGTGCCGGAAGGTTTTCTCGCCCCGGTCGAAGGCCACCGCGATGTGCGTCGGGTGCTCGTCCCGCAGCACGTTGATGAGCATCGCGGTGAAGCCGTACACGGCGTTCGTCGGCTGCCCGGTGGTGGTGGCGAAGTTTTCCGGCGGCAGCGCGTGAAAGGCCCGGTAGGCCAGGGAATGCCCGTCGATGAGCAGCAGCCGGTCCCGCGTGGACGGCGCGCTGGCCGGCGGGGCCGGGGTCTTGGCAGCCATCTGTCAATCCTAGGCTGCCTGCTACGGCAGGCAGGCGGCTTGCCGCCGAAGCCAGGCGGCGTGCCGCCGGAACGGAGGTGGCCGTGACGCAGGACGCGGCAGCACCGGACTCGCCAGCACAGGCCGGCCCGGCGGCTCAGTGGCCCGAGCAGGTCCGGGCGGCATTCGCCGCCGCGGGCCGGAACACGCTGGTGGACCGGATGGGGATCAGGCTGGTCGAGGCGTCCGCCGGGCGGGTGGTAGGCACGATGCCGGTGGCCGGCAACACGCAGCCTGCGGGGGTGCTGCACGGCGGCGCGTCCTGCGTGCTGGCCGAGACGCTGGGCTCGCTCGGCGCGGTGCTGCACGCGGGGCCCGGCAAGACCACGGTCGGCGTGGACATCAACGCGACCCACCACCGCGGGCCGGTCAGCGGGGAGGTGACCGGGGTGGCCACGCTGCTGCACGGCGGCCGGACGATGGCCAGCTACGAGGTGGTGATCACCGACGGCCAGGGCCGCCGGGTGTGCACCGCCCGGCTGACCTGCCTGCTGCGCGACCTGCCGCCCGGCCACCCGCTGACGGCTCCCGGTAGCCACCCGGGCACCGGCGGCGACGGCCCGGCAACGGGTCACCGAACGGACGATTAGCGCAATCCCGCGCAGGTACGCCGACGGCTTTGCGTGCCGCCCCGCGCCGTCGCTACCGTGGGTGCAGAACGCGGCCGCCGAGTAGAGAACGTGCCGGCCCGGGGAAGGCCGACATGGCACCAAAGGCCCGCCGCGTCCGGCCGGTGCCCGCGCGAGCGGGCACCGGCGCTAACGCCGGGGCAGGGCCCGCCACGGGGGTTCCAGGGTCCTGCCCCGGCTCAATCCTCGGCTAGCCCGTCTCTGCCGGGCCCGGGGCGTTCTCGCTGGCCGGCGGGCTGGCGCCGGGCGCAGTCCCGTCTCCCTCGGCGGCTCCGCCGTTCGCCCCGGCCGCCGCCCCGGCCGAAGCTGGGCCGTCAGCCTCCGCTGCGGCCGCGGCCGCCAGCACCTCCTCGGACACCGCCTTCATCGTCATCCGGCGGTCCATCGAGTTCTTCTGGATCCACCGGAACGCCTCCGCCTCGGTGATCCCGCGCTGCGCCTGCAGCAGGCCCTTGGCCCGGTCGAGCAGCTTGCGGACCTCCAGCCGGTCGCGCAGCGTGCCGACCTCGGACTCCAGCGCGGAGATCTCCTGGAACCGGCTGACCGCGATCTCGATGGCCGGCACCAGGTCCGCCTTGGTGAACGGCTTGACCAGGTAGGCCATGGCGCCCGCGTCCCGGGCCCGCTCGACCAGCTCACGCTGGGAGAACGCGGTCAGGATGACGACCGGGGCGAGATGGTCGGCGGCGATCCGCTCGGCCGCCGAGATCCCGTCCAGGACCGGCATCTTCACGTCCAGGATGACAAGATCAGGACGGAGGCGCTGGGTGAGGGTGATGGCGTTCTCGCCGTCAGCGGCCTCGCCGATCACGACGTAGCCTTCCTCTTCGAGCATCTCCCTGAGGTCGAGCCGGATCAGCGCTTCGTCTTCGGCGATCACAACTCGAAAGGACGGCTGGGTCACCCGCTGAGCGTACCCAAAGGCCGGTACATTGGCCTGGCCAGACCCCGCGGATCGCCCGCGGGGAAACAAAACTTAATATTTCCGCAGACCACGCCGGGATGATGGAATCGGTAGACATGGACGCCTCAAAAGCGTCTGCCTGAGAGGGCGTGCGGGTTCGAGTCCCGCTCCCGGCACCAGCCCATGAGCCAGCCCGGGCGCTAGCTCGCCGCGGGCAGCCCGGGCCGTGCTCCGGCTGGCACACCGGCCGCGCCGCCGCCCGGGCCCGCCGCTGGCCCCAGCTCGTCCGGGCCGGCCTTTCCCCTGGTCAGGTACAGGTACACGGCGGCGGCGAGGAACACCATGGCGAGCACCCACTGGCCAAACCGCAGCCCGGCCAGGTGCGGCGCGGCGTCGACCCGCAGCGACTCGACGAGATACGCGCCCGCCGCGTACAGCCCGGCGTACAGCGCGAAGGTCCGGTCCCCGGTGAGCAGGAAGCGCCGCGCGGCATAGATCACCGCCAGCCCGACGAGCACATCCCAGGCCGACTCATACAGGAACGCCGGCTGAAAAGTGGCGAAATTCTCGTATCCGCGCACCCGGTGCGCCGGGGCGATCTCCACCGCCAGCGGCATCGTCACCGGCCGCCCGTACAAACTCTGGCTGAACCAGTTTCCCCACCGCCCGATGGCCTGGCCGAACGCCAGCGCGGGCGCGGCCGCGCCGGCCACCGGGGCCAGGGCCACCCCGGCCCGGCGGCAGGCCAGCCAGGCCCCGGCCGCGCCGCCGGCGATCGCGCCGATGACGCCGAGGCCGCCGTCCCACAGCCGGAAGATCCCGGTCCAGTCCTGGCCGTGGCCGAAGTACTGGGACCAGTCGGTGGCGATCGAGTAGACCCGGGCGCCGATCAGCCCGGCCGGCACGGCCAGCGTGGCCACGTCCAGGATCAGCCCCGGGCGGCCGCCCGCCCGGCGGTAGCGCCGGCTGGCCACCGCCAGCGCCACCAGGATGCCGGCCAGCACGCACAGCGCGTAACCGCGCAGCGGCACCGGGCCCAGGTGCCACAGCGCGTGGCTAGGACTCGGAAGGGAGGCCTCCGGCATGAAACATGACGCTACCGTGCTGTGCTAGCCGCTCGCTGCGGGCCGCTTGAGGGCG
>DASVBE010000351.1:0-3366 GCA_036375995.1 Streptosporangiaceae bacterium
GATCCCCTCCCAGCACGGGTCGCCGAGCTGGCAGGACCGGGCGAAGGCCTGCTGCAGATAGCCCGCGGCGCCGGCCGGGTCGGCCCGGGCCAGCTGCACTTCACCGCGCAGGGCCTGCGGCCACGGCAGGAAGGCCAGCCAGTGGTCGCGCGCGGCCAGCGCGATCGACGAGTCGAGCCGGCTGGCCGCGCCGTCCAGGTCACCGCGGAGCAGGCTGATCCGGCCCAGCATGGCCAGGCCGTAGGCCTGCCGCCGGGGCTGGCCGGTCTCCTCCGCCAGCTGGGCCGCCTGGCCGAGCAGGGTCGCGGCCCGGCGGTACGCGGCCCGGTCGCTCTCCACCGTGCCCAGGTAGGTCATGGCCTGCACCGTCACGGCAGGCGAACCGCCCGCGAACCGGAGCGCGTCGGCCAGCCAGCGCTCGGCCCGGTCGTAGCGGCCGCGCAGGAAGTCCACGTAGCCCAGCCCGGCCCGGGCCCTGGCCACCTGCTCGGGCAGCTCGCTGGCCGCCGCGATCTGGTCCGCCTCGTGCAGCGCGGCCAGCCCCTCCTCGTCCCGGCCGCCCAGCGCGTGCACCAGCGCCTCGGCCAGTGCGAGCCGGGCGCTGACCCGCAGCCCGGTGGCCCCGGCGCGGTCGGCCAGCCCGGCCGCGGCGCGCAGCGAGCCGACCCCGGACTCCACCGCGCCCGCCGCCACCGCCGCGGTTCCGGCCTCGACCAGCGCCTCGATCGTGGCGCCGTCCGCGGCCGGGTCCCGCGGGAACAGCGGCTCACGCAGCGCGGCCTGGACCGCGGGGCCGGGGGAGACACCCAGCTGGGCGGCGAGCACCTCGGTGCACACCGCGTACTGGCGGGCCGCGGCGCCGCCGTCGCCGGCCATCCGGTACAGCCGGATCAGCAGCGCCTGGTGGTTCTCGTCCAGCGGGCTCATGGCCGCGGCGCGGACCGCGTAACCGATCGCCGCCTCGACCGCGCCGCCGGACATCGAGGCCAGCGCGGCCTCGTGCAGGATCGCCTCGGACGCCGCGGCCATATGCCGCTGCTGGGCCAGCAGCCAGGTCTCGAACGCGGTCGCGCCGCGCAGCGCCATCCCGTCCAGCAGGTCCGCGCCCAGGCCCGGCAGGGCGACCGCGTCCCGCCAGGACCCCCGGGTGACCACCCGGACGTCGGCCACCACGGTGGCGGCCAGATGCAGCACCACCGGGTCGCCGTCGACCGAGCCGTCCTCACCCAGCGCGCGGCGGATCTCGGACAGGCTCCAGCGCAGCGCCCGGACCGGGTCGTCAGCGTCGCCGAACAGCAGCGCGGCGGCCTGGCTCCGGGTCGGCGGCCGCTCGCTCAGCATCAGGTAAGCCAGCAGCCCCCAGCTCTTCCGGCTGCGGAACCGGTACACCTCGTCCGCGCCCCTGCTGATGCAGGGCCGCCCGAGGAGCTGGATGGTGAGGCTCACGGTTAACAGGATGGCAGTGCTTGCTGGCTCGCTGGCCGGCTCCGCCGGCGGCTAGCTGTGCTCGCTGACCGGGTAGATCTCGTCGGCGACCAGGCCGTGCGCCTCGCGGTGCACGGTGCTGGCGGCGTCAGCGCTGGGCGCCTCGACCAGGCAGAAGATCGTCCCGGCCTCCTCGTCCACCCAGTAGCGCAGGTACTTCACATTGTGCGCGTCCTGCTTCTCCAGGTCGGCCGCGTGCGCGCCGGCCACATCCGCCTCGGTCACCCCGCCCTCGATCGTGTGCACGTCCATGTACAGCGGCATTGGCTGTCCTCCCGGTCAGGTAGGGCGCGGCTGCGTCCCGCCGCGCCCTGTGGATACCGGCAGCTAACCCCGCGGGTGTTTGACGGGGTGTTTGACGGGCGTTGCGTGCGGCACCGGCCAGGCAAATCCCGTAACCCGTAAAAAACACCCGCCGGGTGGCCGCCGCATGCGAGGCACGCGGCGGGCCGCCCGGCGGGTCAGGGCCCGGCGCCTAACCGTCCAGGGCCTGGCGCAGGACCGCGGCGAACGCGTCCGGCTCGCCCATGCCGCCGTACTCGCCGCCGAGGAAGCCGTCGTGGCCGCCGGGGAACGTGACCGGCTCCAGGCCGAGCCGCGCGGCCACCGCGGCGCCGGCCCGGCCCGCGGGCTGCTGGGCGGACGCGGTGCCGACACCGACCACGATCCGGGTCGGCGCGGCCCGCAGCGCACCGAAGTCGAGCCGGTAGTGCGTGCAGGTGATGATGTTGTGGCCGAGCAGCGGGTCGTTGCGGTTGCCGTCGTCGCCGGCCGGCAGGCCGAACATGGCCGGATCGGGGCCCGGCTGGCTGGCGTACCCGTCGGGGAGCGGGCCCTCGTGGCTGACCACCGCGATGAACTTGGCCATGGCCGGGCCGAAGCCCTCCCGGTAGAACAGCTCGCGGATGGCCGTGGTGGTGGCCAGCGCTTCCTCGCGGTCCGGCAGTTCCTGGAAGGCGGGCGGCTCGTGCGCCACCAGCACGCGGACCTGCCCGGGGTGCCTGGCCACCAGGGCCAGCGCGTTGACCGCGCCGCCGCTGCTGGCGAAGATGTCGGCCGGCCCGGCGCCGAGTTCGGTGATCAGCCGGTGCAGGTCATCGGCGTGCTCGTCCGGGGTGGTCTCCAGCGCCCCGTCGGTGCGCTGGCTGCGCTGGGAGCTGCGCGGGTCGTAGGTCACCACGGTGCGGTCGGTGAAGTGGCCGGCCTGGGTGGTGAACCCCTCGGCGCCCATCGGCGAGCCGATCATCAGCAGGACCGGGTGGTCGCTGTCGTCGTTCGCGCGCACGTCGTAGTGCAGCACCGCGCCCGGCACATCCAGGGTGAAGGTCTTCGGCTCGGTCATGGCGGTTTCCTTTGCTCCGGGTGTCTGCTTACTGAGACGGGCCGGCCGGGTCAGACTCACCGGTCCGCAGCTCCCGGCCGAGCTCGGCCAGCCGCTCCCAGCCTGGCGACGCCGTGGCCGAGCTCTCGATGAGCTCGGTCACCGCCGGGTCCAGGGCCGGCCCGGCGGCCCGGGCGGCCGGTGCGGCCGAGCCGGCCCCGGCGGCCCGGGCCGCCCGGGTGGCCAGCCAGCGGTGCGCCCGCCCGGCCAGCGCGGGCAGCCGCGGGTCGTCCGCGGGCCAGCCGAACGCGGCGTCGAACTCCCGGTAGATGGCCTGGAACTCGGGATCGGCGAGCGACTCCCGCTTGTCGGCGAACCAGACCGCGGCCTGGGCCGGGGACACCGACTGGAGCAGGATCCACAGGTCGCGCTCCAGCTGCACGCCGCGCGCGCTCACCCCGATCTCCCGCAGGCGGCCGAGGAAGGCCGCCATCTCGTCCGACACGAACAGCCGGTCACCGCCGCTGAGCTGCGCGATCCGCTCCCGGCTGCGGCGCAGC
>DASVBE010000100.1:0-23931 GCA_036375995.1 Streptosporangiaceae bacterium
CGGCGATGACGACGCTGTCGGCGGTGATCTCCTCGCCCCCACTGCCGCGGCTCGCAGTGGCCGGGCCGGCCCCGTGCTGGCCCGCACTGTGCTGGCCCGCGCTGTGCTGGCCCGCGCTGTGCTGGCCCACGATGGCGGCGGTGACCCGGCCGTCGCGGACGGCGAAACCCCGCACCGCGGTGCCGGCCCGGATCGTGCCGCCGCGGCTGGTGACCAGCGCCGCCAGCGCCGCCGTCAGCTGCCGCGGGTCCAGGTGCCCGTCGGACTCGACGAAGACCCCGCCGGCCACGTCCGGCCCGATGACGGGCTGCCGGTCCCGGCACTCGTCCCCGGACAGGCGCGTGATCCCGGCCGCGACTCCGTGGCTGGCCGCCCGGCTGAGTTCGGCCAGCTCGGCGTCCAGTTCGGCCGCCGACCGGGCGATGAACAGCAGCCCGCGCCGTTCCAGGTCGACGGCGAGGCCATCGGCCCGCATCACGTCGTAGAACCGGAACGCGTCCTTCGAAAGCAGCGCGGTCGCCGCCAGCCCGCGCTCGTTGCTGGCCCTCGTGCAGTGCCGCAGGAAGCTCAGACCCCACAGGGCGAACGCCGGATCCGGCCGCGGCGCCAGCCACAGCGGGCTGTCCGGCTTGCCGACCGAGCGCAGCGCGGTCACCACCGCGGCCGGGCCCGGGATCGGTGCCGACAGGGACGGCGATACCCACCCGGCGTTGCCCCACGAGGCCCCGTCCCCGACCCGGCCGGCGTCGAGCACCGTGACCTCGCACCCTGCCCGCTGGAGGAAGTAGGCGCAGCTCAGCCCGACCGCACCGGCGCCGGCGACCACAACCTGCGCGGCCATGACGCAGCCCGTCAGGCCGGCATGTGCCGCTCGAACCAGCCCACGATGCGGGTGCACTGGTCGATCAGCGCCGGGAAGTTGCGGACGCCGTGGCCCTCACCGGGGTAGATCGCCAGGGCGGACTCGACCCCGCACTCGCGCAGCGCGTGGTGGAACTCGACGGCCTGGCCGGGCGGGGTGCACCGGTCCAGCGCGCCGGTGGTCTGCAGGGTGGGGGTGGTGACCTGGCCGGCGAACATCAGCGGGCTGCGGTCCAGGAACTTACCGCTGCGGGCGCGCGGCTCGTCGGCCAGGAACAGCGTGTCGAAGTGCGGGATGTTGGACGTGTGGTGCTGGGAGTACCAGTTGGTGCTCGGCGCCATCGGCACGCCGGCGGCGAACCGCTGGTCCTGCGTGATCAGCCACGCGGTCATGAAGCCGCCATAGGATCCGCCGGTCACGCCGATCCGGGCCGGGTCGGCGATCCCGCGCTCGACCATCGCGTCGATGCCGGACAGGTAGTCGCAGGTGTCGGCACCGCCCATGTCACCGAGCACCGCCCGGGCGAAATCCTGGCCGCGGCCGCCGCTGCCGCGCGGGTTCGGGTGCAGCACTGCGTACCCGCGGCTGACCATCAGGGGCGTGTAGACATAACCCATCGACCAGCGGTCCCGGTAGGCCCACACCGGTCCGCCGTGGACGTGCACGATCAGCGGGTGGGGCCCCGGCCGGTCCGGCACGCACAGCAGCCCCTCGATCTCCTGCCCGTCGGGCGCCTGCCAGCGGACCGGCTCGACGGTGCCTGCCACGCTGCTGATGTAGTCCGCGCCGGGATGCCGCAGCGACGCCACGGTGGTGGTGCCGCCGTCGCGGACGAAGGCAAGCTCGGGATACCGGGTGTAGCCGTGCAGCACGACGGCAGCTGAGCCGTCCGCCAGGAACCGGCCCTGGGGATACCGGTCGCCGCACGTCTGGGTGGCCGACCAGGTCTCCTGCGCTTTCCCCGCGGCGAGGTCGTAGATGCCCGCCACGGTGGTCAGCCCGCGCAGGCCGAAGTAGCCGAGGCGCTGCTCGTCCAGCCACTGGAGCCAGGTGACGTCGACGCCAGCCGTGTCCACGACGACGCCGCCCTGGTTGGCCGCGTCGGCGACGTGCAGGTCGCCGGCCACGATCCAGCGGTCCGAGCAGGTCGCGGTCACGAATGCCCACCGGTCCCCGGACGGCGCCGCGGCCGGCCAGCCGAGCTGCTGCTCCGGCGTGTACAGCAGCTCGGCGGCCCCGCTGGCCAGGTCGATGCGGTACAGCTTCGCGGTGTACCAGGCCCCCTCGCCCGGGTCCGGGCTGGTGACCGCCAGCAGCGCGCCCGGCCCAGCCCAGGCCGCCTCCCAGACGTTCGTGCCCTCCGCGCTGACCTGGCGGGCCTGGCCGGTCGCGACGTCGACGACCCAGGCCGAGCGCCACTCGTCTTCCGTGGGGCCGGCGTCGGCCACTGGCATCCAGTCCGGCAGGCCGTCCGCCTCCCGGGCCGTAGTGCCTGACCCCTCGCCGCCGGACATATCCGCGCCGTGCCCGGCCACACCCAGCAGGATGTGCCGGCCGTCGGGCGCGAACTGCAGGTACTCGACGGTCCCCGGCACCGTCTCCGGTGCGGTGTCGGTATCCGCAGCGAGGTCGCGGATGCGCAGCTGGAAGTCACCGGCCTGGCCGGAGTCGGAGAGGTAGGCCAGCAGGGACCCGTCCGGCGAGAACCGCGGATACCGCTGCTCCCCCGGGCCTTCGGTGAGGATCGTGACGGTGCCGTCCTTGGCCACGCAGACCCGGCCGGCGCCGTGCCCGGCCAGCTCGGTGAAGACCGTCCCGGTGAACGCGATCGCGGCGCCGTCCGGCCGTGCGTCCGGGTCCGCGGCGGCGCTCGGCCGGCCGAAGGCAGGCTCGTGCAGCCGCCGGAAATGCTCCTCGACAGCGGAGTGAAGCTCGGTGCCGCGCAGGTCGCGCTGGCCGAAATCGAGGGTCATGCGATCAGCCGCCTGTCTGTGCCGCCGGGCCCGGGTCCTCTTCCGACTGTAGATATCGGGCCTTATCAGGGGCTTCCGACCGCAGTGGCAAAGAGGCAGTATTGATCGGACAGTTGTCGAATGGGCCCGGTGAGGCATACGTGCAAGATGAGCTGCGGGCAGTGTGCGATGGCCTTGCCGCGCAGCTTCAGCGGGCAGTGGCGATCGACGATCCCCGCATGCACCTGCTCGTTCACACGGCGCATGACGAGGCCCACGACCAGGTGGACGAGACCCGGATCACGTCGGTACTGACCATGCAGATTCCCGCCGACGTGCTTGAGCACGTGCTGAAGGCGGGCATCGCCAAGGCCGACGGCCCGGTCCGGGTGCCGTCCTGGCCCGACCGCGGCCTGTTCAGCCGGGTCGCCGTGCCGGTGCGCTGCGGCGGCCGCCTGTTCGGTTACCTCTGGCTGATCGACGAGGAGCACACGCTCACCGACGCGGACCTCCAGATGGCCACGGACGCCGCCGCGGCCGCGGGCCAGATCATGCACCGCGAGCTGCTGCTCGGCGACCTGCGCCGCAGCCGGGAGCAGGCGCTGCTGCGTGACCTGGTGTCGGAGGATGCCAGCGTGCGGTCGCACGCGGCGGCCGAGCTCACCGCGACCGGCCGGCTGCCCGCGACCTGGAACGTAGTGGTGCTGGCGGTGCGCGTCGCGGCCGAGGTTCTGGACCGCAACGCCGACGCCGCGGCCGAGCTCGACCTTGCCCTCCAGCGGCTCGTGCGGCAGCTGATGCCGATGGAGGCCATCGCGGTGACCATGTCGGGCGGTCACGGCCTCCTGCTCGCGGCCACGCCCCGGCCGCCGACGGCGGAGATCCTGCGCAGCCACGCCAGCCGGCTGTGCGCCAGCCTGGCCCGGATCTCACCCGAGCCCCAGCCCGTCCGGGTGGGCATCGGGCCGGTGGTCAGCGGGCTGGAGGCCGCGCACAGCTCGTGCGCGCTGGCCGACGTCAGCCTGCGCGTCGCCGAGGCCGTGTCCGGCTTCGGCGAGGTCGTCTGCTATGACGAGCTGGGCATCTATGGGCTGCTCGTGCACTTGCCGCTGGGCAGCCTGCCGCCGGACGCGGTCCCGGCCGGACTGCGGCAGCTGATCGAGAAGGACACCACCGGGCATCTGGTCGACACGCTCGAGATCTACCTGGACTCGGCCGGCGATGCGCGGGCCAGCGCCGCCCGGCTGAACGTCCACCGGACCAGCCTGTACTACCGGCTGTCCCGTATCGAGCTGCTCACGGGCATGAACATGGCCAGCGGCACCGACCGGCTGTCCCTCCACCTCGGCCTGAAGCTAGCCCGCCTGCTGCACCTGCTGCCCGACATGCCGCCGGCCGCTTTAGCGCACGGCGGCGCGGCCTGACCGGTATCGCCCCGACTGCCTCCGGCGGCCGTCAGCCCGCGATGACCAGCGCCCGGTCCGATGCGCTCAGCCGGTCCGCGGCCGTCGCAGTGATGGCGACCGTGTCCTCGATGCGCACCCCGAACTCGCCGGCCAGGTAGATCCCCGGCTCGACGGTTATGACCATCCCCGGCTCCAGCACGAGCGTGTTGCCCGCCACGACCGAGGGCGGTTCGTGCACCTCAAGGCCCAGGCCGTGCCCGGTCCGGGTGAAGAACGCCGCCCCGAAGCCCGCGGCCGTGATCGTGTCCCGGCAGGCCTGGTCGACGTCATGGATGGTCGCGCCCGGCACGGCGGCGGCCACCCCGGCGGCCTGAGCGGACCGGACGATCTCGAAGACCTCGGCGTACTTGCCGGGCGGCGGACCGAGGGACAGGTTCCTGGTGATGTCGGCGAAGTACTGACCGTGGGTCACCGCGATGTCGAGCAGCACGTTGCCGTTGGCCGCCAGGACCGGGTCCCCGGCCAGGTGGTGCGGGATCGCGGAACTGGCGCCGAACTGCACGAGCGTGTAGTCGAGCGTCTCGGCGCCGGCGGCGAGCAGTTCGGTCTTGATGATCCGCTCCAGGTCCCGCTCGGACAGGCCGGGCGCCAGGGCGGCCGCGGCCGCGGCGATCGACTTCTCGATGATCGTGGCCGTCGTCCGGATCGCCTCGATCTCCGCGGCGTCCTTGACCAGGCGGTAGCGGGGCAGGCTGACCGTCAGCAGCCGCTGTGACATGGGCTGGGCGACGGCGAGCAGCATGCGCGTGAACAGGTACGGCATGCCGTCGTCGATGGCGATCGAGCTGAGGCGGGAGCCCCCGATCTGCGCCCACACCCGTTCCAGGGTCCGCTCCGGCCCCTCCAGGTCGGACCAGCCGGAGACCAGCGCGCCCGGGGCGCTCGCGGTCATCTCCTCGGCGTCGAAGTTCGGCAGCACGATTGCCGTGTGCTCGGCGGTCACTAGCAGCAGGCACAGCCGCTCGTTGGCGACCGGCGCGAAGCTGCACACGTAGCGCCAGTTCGCGGACGGGTACATCACGACACAGTCGAGGCCTGCGGCCGCCATCTGACGGCGCAGGCCGGCTATCCGGTCCGGGTGCACGCTCGCTCTCCTTCCGCTGCTGCCCCGCGCTAGCCCATCACGGTGCCGCTGGACGCGGTGTTGACCGGGCGCTTGCGGGAGAACGTTCCCAGGTTGACGGTGCGGCCGGTGTATTCCCCGCGGTAGCGCACCGGGTCGTTGTCGTGGTCGTGGCCGTTCTCGACCGCGTCGACGATGGCGGCCATGAACCCCCCGGCGACGGGTGCGTTCTTGAACTGGTTCCCGCTGGTCCCCATCGCCACGTAGAAGCCGTCCAGCGCCGTCCGGTCGTAAATCGGCGTCCAGTCGCTGGCGACGTCGTAGACCCCCGCGATGCCACGCGGCGTTCCCGGCACCCTGAGGCCGGGCAGCCGGCGCGCGGCCCTGGTGAGCTGGGACTGGTAGATCGAGGCCGTGGGATGGGGGGCGGCGTCCTCGGGCGCATCCAGCCACTGCAGCGGCTCGCACTCCGGCTCGGTCCCGCCGACGAGCAGGCCGTCACCCGGCGTGCCGCGCATGTACGTCCCGAGGTCCAGGTCGGCGATCACCGGGCCAAGCTGGTCGCCGTTGTTGTAGCCGGGCGGTGCCGGGACCTGATGCACCTCCTGTCGCACCGGCCGCACCGAGATCGTGAAGTCGTCGCCGACGCCGGCGATCCGGTTCAGCGCGGACGACCACGGCCCGGCGACGTTGACGACAACCGGCGCGGACAGCGCCGCCCCGCCGGCCAGGTCCACGCCGGTCACCCGGCCGCCGGCCTGGCGGATGCCGGCGACCGTGCTGCGGAACCGGAATGTCACGCCCCGCCGCTGCGCCGCGGCGGCCAGGTTGGCGGCGGCCAGCTGGGCGTCATCGACGAAACCGCCGTCCGGGTTCCAGAACGCGCCGAGCTGCCCGTCCGGCTCGGCCCAGAAAGCGTCGTCGTCGAGCCGCTTCGGCGGCCAGAACCGGCCGGTGTCGATGCCCGGCACCCGGGCCCCGAGCGTGGCCGCGTCCCAGTCCTCGTACGGGACGCCGATCTCGTCGTACATCTCCAGTACGCGCTTCTTCGGCACGACGGGCACGTCGAGCATGACGATGCCGGTCTGGCGGAGCCGGGCCAGCGGCCCTTCGCCGTCCGGCGCCTCCAGGTGGCCGGCCCAGTTCAGCCAGTGAAAGTGGGCTTCCCAGGCCGCCGCGATGCCGTCCGCGGTGGAGTAGTTGAACCGGACGACGGCGCTCGATGCGCTCGTCGATCCCTGGCCGGGCCCCGGCAGCCGGTCGACGACCACGACGCGGCGGCCGGCCCGGGCCAGCTCCAAGGCGGTGGCGGCGCCGATCACACCCGCCCCGACCACAACAGCGTCCGCAGTGTCAGTCACACAGCCACGATCAGCTCCGGGATCGGCCGGCACCACCGACAGGTGTCGCAGCATTGCCGGGAAGTTTTCGACATCGCGCCCGCTGACTACCCGCCCGGCCGTCATTAGCGTGCTCAGGGTAGGCCAGACGCGAGATTTTCCCGGAAGGGGCGGCCATGACCGCTGATTGCACGTGAGCCTCGCCGACCAGCCCGCCGAGCAGGCGGCCGCTGGCGAGCCGCCACGCGGTCCCATCTCGCCGCGGCTGACCAGCACGACCAGGATCACCCACAACCTGCGGGTGCCGATGCGCGACGGAGTCGAGCTGGCGGTGGACCTGCTGCGGCCCGAGCTGCCGGGACCGCTCCCGGTTGTGCTGCTGCGCACCTGCTACGACAAGACCCTGGCCCGGTCCGAGGACTACGAGAAGCTCGCCCAGCGCGGCTACATCGTCGCCTTCGCCGACTCCCGCGGCCGGTTCAACTCCGGCGGGGATTTCCGGCCCTACTTCGACGAAGCGGACGACGGCTACGACACGATCGAGTGGATCGCGGCCCAGGACTGGTGCGACGGCAACGTCGGGATGACCGGTGGCTCGTATGTGGGCCAGACGCAGTGGTACGCCGCCTCCCGGCGGCCGCCGCACCTGAAGGCGATCGTGCCGTTCGTCTCGCCGCCGAGCACCATGTGGCGCAACGAGCCGATCTTCGGCGGCTGCTTCCTGCTGCCGGTGACGGAGTGGGCGCTCGGCATGGGCCTGCGGTCCTGGCAGGTGCCCGAGTTCATGAACTTGTTCTCCGAGCAGCAGGACTACTACGACGCGCTGCCGCTGTCGTCGGTGCCGGACCGCGCCGGAGCCAGCTGGCCGTGGTGGGACGACTGGATGGAGCACCCGGTCTACGACGACTTCTGGCGCCAGGGTGCCTACGGCAACCACGCCGAGATGGATGTCGCGGCGCTGAACATCACCGGCTGGTGGGACATGAATTTCCCCGGCGGGCCGGACAACTTCGAGGCGATGCAGGCAAGCCCGGCCGCGGCCCACCAGAAGCTGGTCATCGGGCCGTGGCCGCACTGGGTGAACCGGCAGCGCACGCTGTCGGGTGTCGACTTCGGCGAGCACGCCGTCATCGAGCTCGACGACTACGTGACCCGGTTCTTCGACCGCTACCTCAAGGGCAAGGCCAACGGCATCGAGGGCGAGAAGCCGGTGCACGTGTTCGTCATCGGGGCCAACCAGTGGTGGGCCGAGGACAGCTGGCCGCTGCCGGGAACCGAGCACGTGCCGTTCTACTTCCACTCCCGCGGCCACGCCAACAGCCTGCGCGGCGACGGGGCCCTGTCGCCCGAGCCGCCGGGCGACGAGCCAGCCGACCGGTACCGCTACGACCCGGCGAACCCGACCCGGGTGCTGTGGAACCTGCGCGAGGGCCCGGTCGACGACCGGCTCGCGACGATCGGCGACGACTGCCTGTGCTACACCACCGAGCCGCTGGACGAGCCGCTGGACGTGGTCGGCTGGGTCACCTGCCGGCTGTACGCGTCCTCCTCGGCCCGCGACACCGACTGGCACGCCCGCCTGGTCGACGTGCACCCGGACGGCACCGCCCGCCTCATCTGCAAGGGCTGCCTGCGGGCCCGGTTCCGGGAGTCGTTCGAGTCCCCGGTGCTGCTGCAGCCGGGCACCCCGGTGCCGTTCGAGTTCACGATGGACGCCTGCGGCGTCCGGTTCCTGCCCGGCCACCGGATCCGGGTCGAAATCACCAGCTCGTGGTTCACCCAGTACGACCGCAACACGAACTCCGGCGCGGACAACTTCTTCACCGACGCGACGGTCGTGGTCGCCAACCAGGAAGTGCACCACTCGCGCGGGCTGGCCTCATGCGTGGTGCTGCCGGTGATCCGCGGGCACGCCGACCCGGACGCGGGCTGATGGCCGGGCCCGCCGCCGGGGCGTTCGCGTTCTCGTCCCCGTGGGCACAGCCGCTGGCCGGCAAGACGGCGCTGGTCACCGGCGCCGGGCGCGGCATCGGACGGGGCGTCGCGGAGGAGCTGGCCGCGGCCGGGGCCCGGGTGATCGCGGCCGATATCGACGCCGGGACGGCCCGGCAGACGGCGGACGTCCTGGGTGCCGCGGCGGCCGGGGCGTTCGCCGTCGACGTGGCCGACCCGGATTCCGTCGGCCAGCTGATCGGGGCCGTCCGCGAGTCCGGGGAGCAGATCGGCATCCTCGCCAACGTGGCTGGCGTGATCAGCATGGCGACCGTGGCCGACCTCGCGGTGAGCGACTGGGACCGGATCATGGCGGTGAACGCGCGGGGCCCGTTCCTGGTATCGAGGGCGGTGCTGCCCGCCATGATGGAGGCGGGTGCGGGGGCGATCGTCAACATCTCGTCGGCGGCCGGCAAGGACGGGGTGGCCGGCGGGGCGCATTACTCCTCGTCCAAGTTCGCGGTCATCGGGTTTACCCAGTCGCTGGCCAAGGAGGTCGCTCAGTACGGCATCCGGGTCAACGCGGTCTGCCCGGGCGTCGTGCCCACGCAGATGATCGCGGACGTCGGCGCGGCCTGGCAGATGTCCACCGAGCAGATGGTGAACGACTGGCAGCTGATCAAGCGGCCGCAGGAGGCGAGGGAGATCGGCGCCGCGGTCGTGTTCCTGGCCGTCATGACGTCGATGACCGGTCAGGCGATCAACGTCGACGGCGGCTCGGTTTTCCACTGATCTGGCTGGGATGGCCCGGCCGGGAGGGACGGTCATGGGACGGCTAGCCGGGCGGATGGCGCTGGTCACCGGCGGCGCATCCGGTCTGGGCCGGGCGATCGCGGCCCGGCTAGCGGACGAGGACGCGTCGGTCGTGATCTCCGATGTGCAGCGCGAACTGGGCGAGCAGGTCGCGGCCGGGCTCGGCGCGCAGTTCCTGTATCAGGACGTCACCAGCGAGGAGCAGTGGCCGCTCGTGCTGGCCCGGGCCGCCGAGCTGGCCGGGCCAGTCAGCATCCTGGTCAACAACGCGGGCATCGCCGGCGCGGCCGACCGGGTGAGCCCGGAGGACACCCGGCTGGCCGACTGGAAGCAGATCTTCACGGTCAACGTGGACAGCGTCTTCCTCGGCTGCCGGGCCGGGATCGCCGCGATGCGGCACACCGGCGGGGGCTCGATCGTCAACATGTCGTCGATCGCGGCACTGCTGGCCACGCCGGACTCGACCGCGTACGGGGCGGCCAAGGCCGCTGTCCGGCAGCTGACCAAGTCGGTCGCCCAGCACTGCGCGCAGGAGCGGCTGGGCATCCGGTGCAACTCGGTGCACCCCGGCGAGGTCAGGACTCCGCTGTGGGACGGCTACATCGCCCAGACGGCGCAGGCCCAGGGCGTGCCGGCCGGCCAGCTCGTGCGGGAAGCGACGGCCCGGGTGCCGCTCGGCGACATGCCCCAGCCCGATGACATCGCGGCCGGCGTCGCGTTCCTGTGCTCCGACGACGCCCGTTTCATCACCGGCGCCGAGCTGGTCATCGACGGCGGGCTTGTTTACTGCGACACGTTCAGCCCGCCGGCCCGCTGACGGCTGTGGCTGGCGGGGCTGTGGCTGGCGGGGATGCGGCTGCCGGGAATGCGGCCGCCGGGGCGGCGAGGGCGCGCCCGGCATGCTCGGCGATGTAGCGCAGGCCGTCCGCGCTGCCCGGCAGCACGCCGATCCGGCCGAGGAAGCCGTGTATCTGCCCGGCGAACCGGCGGTGCTCGACCGGCACCCCCGCCTGGACCAGCCGCATGGCGTACAGCTCGCCCTCATCCCGCAGCACGTCATGCTCGGCGGTCAGGATCACCGCGGGCGGGACGCCGGTCAGGAACACCGCCTGCAGCGGCGAGGCATCCGGATGCCGCCTGGCCGCCGGGTCGGGCACGTACTGGTCCCAGAACCAGATCATTTCGTCGCGGTCAAGCAGCAGCTGATTGGCCGGATCGGTGTAGGACAGGCTGCCGGTGTCGCTGTCGGTAACGGGGCAGATGAGCGCCTGCAGCAGCACGTCAGGACCGCCCTGCTCGGCCGACCAGCGGGCGACCACGGCGGCGAGGTTGCCGCCCGCGCTCTCTCCCGCCACGATCAGCGGCCGTCGCGGACCCGCGGGCTCGCCGGTGATCTGCGCGCCGTTTGACGCCGCCCAGCGCAGTGCCGCCCACGCGTCCTGCACCGCGGTCGGGTACCGGTACTCCGGCGCGAGCCGGTACGCCGGGCAGACGACCGCGCAGCCGGTGTGCTGGGCCAGGGCCCCGGCCTCGGCCTCGCACTCGTCCAGGCCGCCGAGCACCCACCCGCCGGCGTGGTAGAAGACGATGACGGCCCGCGGCGGGACATCCGGCCGGATCACGCGCGCCGGGATGGTGCCGCCCGCGACGGGGATCAGCGTGTCGGTGACCCGCTCGGGCGGGATCCGGGCAGCCGCAGCCCGGCGGGCCTGGCGGAGTTGCTCCACCGGCACGCCCGGGGCCTTGGGATCAGCCCGGTACTGGGCGACCAGCGCCGCCGTCGCGTAATCCAATGTCATGACCCGCCTCCGCCGCTCCCTGCACCTTGGCCGGTGCCGCCACCGTGACCCGGCCGCCGGCCGGCCCGCCGAGCGCGATGCCCGGGTATCCGCCGGCCGCGATCTGGTCGCACCGGTGCCGGTACACATCCAGGCCGCCGATGTAGGGCAGGAACACCCTCGGCTTTCCGGGGATGTTGGCGCCCATGTACCAGCTGTCGGCCGTCGGGTACAGCGTCGTCTCGGCGACAGCCTGCACGTGCGCGGTCCACTCGGCGGCCGCTTCGGGTGTCGCCTCGATGTTCTCGTGGCCGAGCTTGCGCGCGTAGCCCAGCAGGCCGGCAATCCACTCGACGTGCTGCTCGATCGCCACCGGAACGTTGGTGACGACGCCGGGACTGCCCGGCCCGGTGATCGTGAACAGATTCGGGAAACGCGGGATCATCAGCCCGAGGTAGGTACGCGGCCCGCCGGCCCATGCGTCCTCGAGCCGCTCGCCGTCCCGGCCCTCGACTGCGAGCCGTTCGATCGACCCGGTCAGCGCGTCGAACCCGGTGGCGTAGATGATGACGTCGAGCGGATGCTCACCCGACCGGGTCCTGATCCCGTGGGCCCTGATCTCCTCGATCGGGTCCTGGCGCAGGTCGACCAGGCTGACGTTCGGCCGGTTGTAGGTCTCGTAGTAGTCCGAGCCGACGGGGACCCGCTTGGTCCCCCACGCGTGCGTCCACGGCTTCAGCTTCTCTGCCGTGTCCGGGTCAGTAACGATCTCGCCGATCTTGGCGCGAACGAAGTCGGCGACGATCGCGTTGGCTTCCAGGCTGGTGACGGCGTCGCTGAACGTCCCGTCGAGGAACCAGATCCCGCCCCGCCGCCAGGCCTCCTCGCACAGCGCGGTCCGCTCCGCGGCTGACAGTTCCCCCGCCGACCGGACCGGCGACGGGATCGGGATGCCGCCCGCGGTCCACTTGGTCCGGCGCCGGATCTCCTGGTAGTTGGCCTTCCACAGCGCCACCAGGTTCGGGTCGAGGCGCTCCTGCCGGGCCGGGGTGACGAACTGGGCGGTGCGCTGGAACACCCTGACCGACTGCGCCTGGCGGGCCAGTTCCGGCAGTACCTGGACGCCGGAGGATCCGGTGCCGATCAGCCCGACGCGCTGTCCGGCCAGCGATACCGGCTCGGCTGGCCAGCTCGCGGTCGAGTACTGCTCGCCTTCGAACAGCCCGGCCCCGGGGAACTGGGGCCGGCTGGCCGCGGACAGAGCTCCCGTCGCGGTGATCACGTACCGGGCGGTGACGGCCAGCCGGTCACCGGCCCGCACCGTCCACCGGCCGGCCTGATCGTCGTAGCGGACGCTGTCCACCCGGGCCCCGAACACGAAGTGCTTTCCCAGGTCCAGCCGCTCGGCGACGGTCTGCAGGTAGCGCAGGATGACCGGCTGGGTGGGATAGCGCTCCTCCAGCGGCCACTCCTGCTCGAGATCGGGCAGGAAGGAAAACGAGTAGTACATCGACTCGGAGTCGCAGCGCGCGCCCGGATAGCGGTTCCAGTACCAGGTGCCGCCGACGCCGTCGCCCGCCTCCACGCCGAGCACGCGGAAGCCGTCCTCGCGCAGGCGGTACACCATGTAGAGGCCGGCGAACCCGGCTCCGATCACGACGGCGTCGTGATCGGGGGCCGGTGACATGAACCCATTGTTCGGCAGACCGCCGCAGCGTGGCGCTGGACAGCAGTAGCAAACCGGGGCCGGATTCTCCCACTTCGGTAGCGTGCCGGGCCCGCGGACGCAGACGTACTGTTTCGGAACGCACAGAAGGGGCGGTAGTTACGCACGCTTTCCGGACCAAGGGATGTGACTGACAATGGCTGCTGGTGACCCTGGACCCAACGAGCCGCTCCGCCTGGACCAGCTGCACCTGGACCGCCGTCAGCTGCTGCGCAGCCTCGGGCTCGGCGGCGCGGCGCTCGCCGTTCCCGGCCTGCTCGCCGCGTGCGGAAGCTCCGGCGGGTCCGGTGGATCCAGCGGCTCCCCGGGCGGCAGCACGTCCTCGGCCCCGGGCAATACCTCGGACGCGGACATCCCGAGCCTGCAGTGGGCGCTGAACACCTCGACGATCGTCGGCCTGGACATCGCCACGGCGTTCGAGTCCAACTCGCAGTGCGTCGCGGTGTGCGGGATGGAAGGGCTGCTCGGGGTGTCCGACAAGCTGACCCTGGTCCCGCTGCTGGCGACCAGCTGGAAGTACGACGAGCCCAACCTGAAGTACGTGCTCCAGATCCGCCAGGGCGTGAAGTTCTGGGACGGCACGCCGATGACGATGGACGACGTCGTGTTCTCGCTCGGCCGGCACATCGACCCGAAGGTGTCGTCGCAGATCGCCGGCTATTTCGCCAACGTCGCCTCGTTCAAGCAGACCGGCGCCAGCGAGGTCACCGTCAAACTGAAGCACGCCGACCCGACGATCGCCAACTCCCTGGTGTTCGCGCCGATCCTGTCCAAGGCCTTCGCGGAGAAGATCGGCAAGGCGCTCGGCTCGCCCGGCAGCGGCCTGCGGATCATGGGCACCGGGCCGTACAAGATCAGCTCGTACCCGAGCAGCACCGCGGCCACGGTGGAGCGGTTCGACGGCTACTGGGGCGCCAAGCCGCGGGTGCAGAGCTGCACGTTCAGCTGCATCTCCGACACCCAGACACTGCAGCTGGCGATCCAGTCCGGGCAGGCCGCCGGCACGCTGACCGTGCCGGTCCAGGACGCGGCCAACTACCAGAAGATGTCCGGGGTCCAGACCTACTCGACCTCCGGCATGGAAATCTGCGCCCTGACGTTCGACACGAGCACGCCGCCGTTCGACGACCTGCACGTCCGTAAGGCGATCGCGTACGCGTGCGACCGGGAGGGCTACGTGCGCGCGTTCCTCGGCGGGAACGGCACGCCCGCGGACTGCGTCGTGCCGCCCCAGCAGTGGGGCTCGGTGCTCCCGCAGTCGCAGGTCGCCAGCATGTACGCCAAGCTGCCGTCCTACCCGTTCAGCATCGAGAACGCGAAGAAGGAACTGGCCCAGTCGGCCCACCCGAACGGGTTCACGACCAACAAGATCCTGGTGCCGAACAACCAGCCCGCCGTCCTCAAGGCGCTGGAGAGCCTCAGCACCACGGTCAAGCAGATCGGCATCACGATGCCGATCTCGCAGGTCCCGTCGAACGACTGGCTGGCCAACATCTACGCGCACAAGGATCTCGGCATCGTCTGCCTGCTGTTCCTGCCGGACTACGCCGACCCGGCCGACTACATGAACCTCATCTACCCGAGCGCGAACGCGGTCAAGAACAACTTCAACCTGGCCAATTACAAGAACCCGAAGGTCGACAAGCTGATCCAGGACGCCAACGCGGCGTCCTCCAACGCCGAGCGGGCCCAGGACCTGTCGCAGGTGCTGACGATCTCCCAGCAGGATCTGCCGTACTTCGGCCTGTTCTGGCAGAACGACGTCATGGCCATCCAGAACAAGTACGTGTACAAGGGCTTCACCGGCCTGTACTACAACCAGAACTGGCTCAGCCGCATCTACGTGGCGAGCTGACCACTTCCGGACCGGGCGGGCCGGAGCCCTCAGGAGGAGGGGACGTTCCGGGCCGCCGAGTGGACGGGCGGGCCAGCAGCCCGGATGAATGTCACAGGCCGCCGCCGGGCGGCACGGGGGCGCCGTAGCAGGCCCGCAGGTAGCTGAGGAACGCCTGGGTGAAGCCGGTCATATGCGAGTCGGCCGGCAGGATCCGGGCGGTGAACTCCAGCCCGGCGTGACCGCTGAGCCAGAGCCGGTCGACCAGCCGCGCGAACTGGATGCCAAGGTCACGGTAGACGTGCGAGCGCCCGGTGATCTCCAGCTCGTTCACGGTCAGGTGCAGCTGCACGCCGCCGAAGCCCTGGCCGCGCTCGGCGACGCCGCGCTCCAGCCGGAAGATCTGGCTGTCCGCGACGAGCACGCCCGGGCTGCCTGCCCCGTACCGGCGGAACACCCGGCTTTCGTGCATCAGCGCGAACAGCGTGAACAGCCCGCCGTAGGAGTAGCCGAACAGCCCCGTGCCGGCCGGATCGGTGCGGTAATGCTCGTCGATGACCGGCCGCAGTTCCTCCTCGAGGAAGGCCAGGAACTGAGCGGCGCGGCCCTCGTGGATGGAGCGTATGTACTCATCGTGCTCCGCCTGCGTCCAGCCCGCCGTCTCCGCGTCGGCGGCGACGGCCGCGATCATGCTGGGCGGGGCGGGCTCGCCGGCCGGGACCAGGTCCCGGTTGCGCAGCGTCAGCCAGTCCGCCGCCTTGTCGGGCGGGTAGCCGATAGTCACCTGAAGGTACTGCTGGAAGCCGCTGATCAGGTCGAACGCGGTGTGCTCCGCGTACGGCGACAGCATGGCCGCGCCGACGTTTCCGTCGGTGACGTAGATCGCCGGGAACCGCGTCTCCTCGCTGCGCTCGTAGTCGACCGGCCTCGTGACCCAGACGGCGAACCGGTCACCAGCGTGAACAGAATCCAGCTCGAAGTAGTCGGTTCTCGGCAGTGTGACGGCGAGCGGTGGCTGCTGGAATTCCGGCCGTTCCGGCATGGTGTCCTCCTAGCTGCGCGGTGTGAACCTGACGACCCGGCCGCCTTGCACGACGAGCGCGACCCGGTCCCGGTCGGCGAACTGCTCGGGCTCGCTGAGCGGGTCGCCGGCGAAGCCGGCGATGTCCGCGATCTTCCCGGTCTCGATCGTGCCGAGGTAGTCGCCAAGGCCGATGATCTCGGCGTTGACCCGGGTGGCGGACTCCAGCGCGCTCATCGGGGTCTCCAGCCTGGCCCGGTGCACCAGTTCCCGGCCGCGGTCGCGCTGGTCCGGGCCCAGCAGGTCCGAGCCGAGCCCGACCCGTACCCCGGCGGCGCGGGCTGCGAGCACCGCGTCCCGCGCGGTCCTGGCGAGCTGCGAGAGCCGGCTGGCGTAGCCCGGCGCGAGCCCCATGGACGCAGGGTCCGCGACCAGCTGTTCCATGATCGACAGCGTCGGCACCAGCGCCACGCCGTGCTCGCTCATCAGCGCTGCGGTCTCCTCGTCGATCTGCGAGCCGTGCTCGACGCATCGCACCCCGGCCGTGACCGCGGCCCTGATACCGCCGTTGTTGTGCGCGTGCACGGTGACGTAGGTGCCCTTGGCGCTGGCTTCCTCGACCGCGACGGCGATCTCGGCGACGGTGAACTGGGTGTCGCTGGGCTGCTGGCTCGAGATCGCGACGACGGCGCCGGTGACCAGCAGCTTGACGAACGTGGCGCCGCGGCGGAAGCCTTCGCGGACGTTCTTGCGCAGCTCGTCCGGGCCGTCAGCGAGCAGCGCCCACGTCACCAGGCCGGGGATCGCGTGCTGGTCCCACAGGTGGGTCGGCTCCCACTCCGCGCCCATCTGGCCGCCGCCGCCGGTCTGGCTGTGCACGGGGCCGCACTGCAGGATCCGCGGGCCCGGCATCTTGCCGGCCGCGATGACGTCGGCCAGCCCGCGGTCGATGCCGCCGGTGTCGCGCACCGTGGTGAAACCGCCCTCCAGCGTCTGCTGGCAGTTCACGAACATGTCCGCGGCCATCTCGGCCACCGAGACGTCGTAGCGCAGGCTGGAGTCGAATGGCGCGCAGGCCATGTGCACGTGCGCGTCGATGAGGCCCGGCGTCAGCGTCAGGCCGCTGCAGTCAACCACCTCCGCGCCGGCGGGCCGGGTGCCGCCGAGCCGGGTGATGCGGCCAGCTTCGGCGAGGATGCCGGGATTACGCACAGGGTCACAGCCGGTGCCGTCGGCGAGCGTGCCGCCGTCCAGCCACAGCGCGGCGGGCGGCTCCGGCCGGGCTGGGACGATTCCGGTCTGGGTCACGGCATCCGATTCTGCGGACTGCGTGCGGGCGCGCACAACGGACAGGAGCCGGAGAAAGATAGCCGGAAGTTCGGCATCCGATGAAGCCAGGACCAGGGTGGACAGCCGTCGTACGGCGAGGGGCGTTTCTGCCACTTCTGTCGCATGCGGCCCGCTCGGGGCCGGCCATACGCTGCTGGCATGACGGCGGTCAGTCCAGCCGATCGGGCCGGGAGCTCGCCGGAGCCGCAGCCGCTCGCTGACGTCGCCCCGGACCTGGCCGCTGTCCTGGCCGGGACGCGCCCGGCGGCCCGCGTCTGGGAGCCGGCGGCGATCAGCCTCCAGACGGTGCTGGTGCCGATGCGCGACGGGATCCGGCTGGCCACCGACGTGTACCTGCCGCCCACCGGCCAGGCGCCGGCCATCGCGCTGCGCACCCCCTACGGGCGCGCGACCCAGGAGACCACGTTCCTGGCTTTGGCCTGCGCCGGCTACGCGGTGGTCGCACAGGACTGCCGCGGTACCGGCGACAGCGAGCCGGACCAGTGGGACTTCTACGTCTACGAGCGCGCGGACAGCCTGGACTTCGTCAGCTGGGTGACCGGCCAGGACTGGTACGCCGGCTTCCTCGGAGCGATGGGCGGGTCCTACGTCGGCGGGACGCAGTGGTGCATGGCCATGCACCCGCAGATGTCGGCGATCGCGCCGGAGGTCGCGGGCCTCGGGCTGGTGGCGCGCACCGGCGTCCGGTTCCACATGTTCGCCAACGCCTACTCGCGGACGGTCGGCAAGGGCGCCGGCAAGGTGGCGGTCGACCTCGCCGAGATGGAACGGGCCATGCTGGCCGAGACGCTGGCCACCGGGTACTTCAACGACCCGCTGCAGGCACCGTTGCGGCCCGCGCTGCTGGAGCGCTACCCGCACCTGTCGCCGCTGCCGCCAGGCGCGGCCCGGCGCGCGCTGTGGGAGCACTACTGCCAGGCCGGCAGCGACGAGCGGGCCGGGATTATCCGGCTGGCGCTGGGGCTGGGCGCGGCCGGCATCACGATCAGCGACGTCGAGCGGCTGGACAGCGTGTTCCCGCACGCGGTGCACACCGACGCGCACATGCTGCCCGCCACCAGCGAGGCCGGGCTGTGCGCCGGCGTCCGCGCGCCCGCGCTCATGATCACCGGCTGGTACGACTGGTGCCTGGACGACGCGCTGCACACCTGGGAGCTGCTGGCGGAACACGGCCGGCCCGAGGTGCGCGCGGCCAGCCGGCTGCTGATCACGCCGTCGGCGCACCAGGCGCCCGGCTATCACGAGGGCCGCGATCGCAGCCCCGAGCTCGACCGGATCTGGCGCGACGACCCGGACCTGCTGGTGTACTGGCACGACGCGGTCCGCACCGGGTCGGCGGCGGATCTGCCGGTGGTGACGTACTACCTGATGGGGGCCAACCAGTGGTGCGCGGCCGGTGAGTGGCCGCCGGCCCAGGCCCGGCGGCGCGAGCTGTACTTCGGCCCGGCGGGCACGCTCTGCTGGGACACGCCGCCGGACTGGTGGGAGCCGGACCGCTACACCTACGACCCGCGGGACCCGACGCCAACGGTCGGCGGCAGCATCCTGTCCGCGGTCTACCCGCCGGGCAGCGCCGACGTGACCGAGCTGCAGCTGCGCACCGACGTGCTGACGTTCACCACCGAGCCCCTGGCGGAGGACCTCGACGTCGTCGGGCCGCTGTCACTGGTGCTCTACGCGAGCTCGACCGCGGCCGACACCGACTTCTTCGCCCGGCTGTCGGACGTGTTCCCCGACGGCCGGGCCGTCCAGCTCCAGAACGGCGTTGTGCGCGGGCGCTACCGCGACGCTGAGGGCGATCCGGCTCTGCTGGAACCGGGCACGATTTACTGCCTGGAGATCAACATGGCGGCGACGGCCAACCGGTTCGCCGCCGGGCACCGGCTGCGGGTGGACGTCTGCTCGGCTGACTTTCCCAAGCTCGAGCGCAACGGCAACCGCGGCGGCGAGCCGGGCCCGCCCGTGCGCGCTGTCCAGACGATCTTTCACGGCTCGGCGTACCCGTCCCACCTGGTAGTGCACGTCATCTGAGCAGCAGGCCCGACGGAGAGCAGGCCCGACGGAGAGGGAGCAGGGGTATGGCAGCGGCGCAGGACCCCAGCCGGAACGACTTCTTCCCGCCCACGTCGCTGGAGAAGTCCGTGCGCGAGCTGGGTGCCGACGCGATCCGGTACCGGGTCGACTACATCATGCTGCCGATGCGGGACGGTGTGCGGCTGGCGACTGTTGTCTTCCGGCCGCGGGCGCAGGGCCGGTACCCGACGCTCATGATCCGAAGCCCGTACGCGGAGACGTCGATCCACGATCCGTTCAAGCCGCTGTCCAAGGCGCAGTTCGAGAACGGCTATGTGCTGGTCGTGCAGAACGAGCGCGGCACCGAGTGGTCCGAGGGCGAGTTCGGGTTCCTGACCAGGACCACGGAGGACGCACAGGACACCCTCGACTGGATCGCCGGGCAGGACTGGTCGAACGGGAAGGCCGGGCTGATCGGCTGCTCGTCGACGGCGGAGAACCAGCTCCGGCTCGGGGCCATCGGCCACCCGGCCCTGGCGGCGTGCGTGCCGATGAGCTCGGGCTCGGCCATCGGCGACGTCCCGGGTGTGTCCGGATCGCAGGGCTCCTTCTACCACGGTGGCGTCCCGATGCTGAAGACGTGGGCGCTGTGGCACGCGCCGTTCGGCGTCCGGCTGCGGCCGAAGCTGCCGGCTGAGGCCGAGGGCGACGAGCTGGCCCGCACGTTCCGCCGGTTCTCAGTCAGCGCGCCCGACTTCCGGGTACCCGAGTACGCCAAGGAGCTGGACAAGTCCACGCACGAGGCGCCGAGCGGGCACGTGCTGCGACGGATGGGCTCGCCGCTCAGCGGCTTCGAGATCTACTTCGAGGAGGGCCCGACCGGGCCGTCGTGGGAGACCGTGGACCTGATCGACGCCCGTTTCACCGGCGCGACCCCGTCAATCAATATCAACGGCTGGATGGACATCGGCGCGTTCGAGACGGTGAAGCTGTTCGAGTTCCAGCAGCACCACCCGGACCAGTACCTGATCATGGCGCCCACCTCGCACTGCCAGATGCTCACGACCGCGCCAGACGCGAAGCTCGGCGACCGGCCGGTAGGTGACAGCCGGTTCCCCTACGACGACATCCTGATCTCGTGGTTCGACCGGTTCCTGCTGGACAAAGCGGACGCGTGGCAGCCGATGCCCAAGGTGCAGGTGTTCCTGATGGGCGCGGCGACGTGGCTGACCGGCGAGTCCTGGCCGCTGCCCGAGACCGAGGACCGCACGTTGTACCTGACCAGCGGTGGGTCGGCGAACACGCTGTGGGGCGACGGCGCACTGGTGGCGTCGCCCGGCGCGGCCGGGACGGACTCGTTCGTCGCCGACCCGCACAACCCGGTGCCCTCGCTCGGCGGGGACCTCGCCATTGACACGCCAGTGTGCCTGGACCAGCGCAGCGTCGAGTGCCGGGCTGACGTGCTCGTCTACAGCACCCCGGTGCTGACCGAGCCGATCACGATCGCGGGCGACGTCAGCGCGGTTCTGTACGTGTCGGCCGACGTCGAGGACACCGACGTCTTCGTCAAGCTGGTCGACGTCTATCCCGACGGGACGGCGTACAACCTGTATGACGCGTGCCTGCGCCTGCGATACCGCAACGGCCTGGACCGGCCGGAGAAGCTCGTGCCGGGCGAGATCGTCCGGGCCGAAATCAAGGGCATCACGACCGCCAACTACTTCCCGGCCGGCCATCAGCTGCGAATCGAGGTGGCCGGCTCCAACTTCCCGCTGGCCGACCGGAACTGGCACGGCTGGGAGCGCAACGACCTCGCGACCGACGGCCCGGTCGCGCACGTCGCCCTGTACCACGGCGCGGGCCACGAGTCAGCCATCATCTACCGGGCTTACACCGGTGAGATAAGCGTGGACACGCCCATGGCGGTTTTGCGGGAACGGGCCGCTGCGGACTCGGGCTCGGGTTAGGCGTGATCTCTAGGGAGATTGATCAGGCGGCTGAGCGGTGGTGACAGGAGCCTGAGCCAGGCTCAGCCCGGGGCTCGCCTAGAGCTGAGCCGGCATGCTCGCGGGCGCAGTCCCGCCCGCCAGGACGCCAGCGATCGTGGCTGCTCCGGGATGGTGGCGCCAGAGCAGCAGCGTCCGCCCAGCTGACGGCAAGCCGAAGCGCGGCCTGAGGATCGAGTACACCGATCTGTGGTGCGGGGTGCGCGACCGGCGATTTCTGCTTGACTCTCAGGTAACCGGAGACTTCACGCTCCTGGCATGATGCCTTCTGCCCTCGTCGTGATGAACGGCCGTGAGTGGGTCAAGGAGATGGCGGCCCGGGCGGAGCGGCGACGGCTGGCCCGCCAGGCCCAGCAAGCGGCCCGGGCCGGCGGGCCCGTTCGCCGGCCAGCGGGGCCGGGCTTGAGCTCGCCCAGGTTCCCGAGGCTGAGCAGGGTCTTGCGGTGGGGGGTGCGGTGATGACGGCGCGGGTCGGGATCGGTGACTTTTCCCGGATGACCCACCTGAGCGTGCCGACGTTGCGGCATTATCACGAGGTCGGCCTGCTGCCTCCGGCCGAGATCGATCCCGGCTCCGGCTACCGGTTCTATGTTCCTGAGCAGGTCCAGGTCGCGCAGGTCATCCGCCGGTTCCGCGACCTTGGCATGCCCTTGGATGAGATCCGGGAGGTACTGCACGCCCCGGACGCCGCGGCCCGCAACCAGGTCATCGTCACGCACATGCAGCGGATGGAGTCCCAGCTGGCGACAACCCAGTCGGTGGTCGCCTCGCTGCGCTCCCTGCTGGAGCGACCGCCGCTGTCGATGGCTATCTCTCACCGCCGGGTGAGCAGCACGTGGGCAGTGGCCATTGTGGACCAGGTTCCGTCTCCCGGCCTGGATGGCTGGCTTTGCGCGGCGCAGCGGGAGATCGACGCCGTCCTGGCCGCCGGGTCCGCGCCGCCCGCAGGCCCGCGGGCGGCACTGTACTCAGCGGAGTTCTTCCAGCTCGAGGTCGGCGACGTGACCGCCTACGTCCCCGTCGGCGACAAGACCGGCACCTCCGGCCGTACGCGTTTGCTGAAGATCCCGGCGGCTGAGCTGGCGGTGGCCGTTCACCGCGGTCCGCAGGCCGACCTGGATCAAACCTACGGCGCGCTTGGCATGTACGTGGCCGAGCACGAGATCGGGGTGGACGGGCCGATCCGCGAGCACTACCTCGTCACAGAGCTCGATACCGACGACGAGTCCCGCCACGTGACGGAGGTGTGCTGGCCGGTCTTCCAGACGACTCCCCCTCCCGGGCCACCCGGCGATGCGCCCGGGAGCACGGGCCATGACCAGTAAGGCCGCCAGCACGGCAGCGCCCGCCGCCATCGATGTCCCCGCCCTCGTCGCCGGGCTGATAACGGTGGCGAGCTGGGGCTCAGCGTTCGTCGCGATCCGCGCCGCGGACCGCACCCTGTCGCCAGGATCGATCGCGCTCGGGCGGCTGCTTGTCAGCACCGCTATCCTCGGCGCCGTCGCGCTTGCCCGGCGCGAGCCGCTGCCGGCTAAGCGGGACCTGCTGCTGATCGGCGTCTACGGCATCGCCTGGCTCGGCGTCTACAGCATCACCCTCAACGCGGGCGAGCGCCTGGTCGACGCCGGCACGGCGGCGATGATCATCAACATCGGGCCCCTGCTCATCGCCATCTCCGCCGGGCTGTTCCTGCACGAGGGGTTCCCGCGGCGACTGCTCGCAGGCAGCGCCGTCGCATTCGCGGGCTGCATCGTGATCGGGGTAGCGACAACGCGAAGCGGGACACGCCCCGCGCTAGGCATCGCGCTGTGCCTGGTCGCGGTTCTCGCCTACACAGCGGCGGTCATCGTGCAGAAACCGGTCCTGACCCGGGTGAACGGATTCCAGGTGACCTGGCTCGGGTGCGTAGCCGGCACCTTGGCCTGCCTTCCGTTCGGGCCGGCTCTCGTGACCGACGCCTCCAGGGCAGACCCGGCCGCATTCGCATGGGTCATCTACCTTGGCACCGTTCCCACTGCCCTGGGCTTCGCCGCCTGGGCATTCGCGCTTGGCCGCGTCAGCGCCGGGCAGGCCGCGGCACTGAACTACCTCATCCCAGTCGCAGCGATCGCCGGCGGCTGGGCCGTGCTCGCCGAAAGGCCATCATGGCTGGCCATGGGCGGCGGGGCGCTGTGCCTGGCCGGCGTCGTCATCGCCCGCCGACCAGGCGCCAGCGGACAGCAGCTGCCCGCGCAGGACCGCATCCGGCCCGCACGACGGCAAGCGACTGCCCGAACAGGACGACCCGGACCGCCCTCACGCGACGATTGACGCCCTTCCTCGGACAGGCCCGCCGCAGTGGCACACGCTCGCATCGCGGCATAGATGTGCGGATATTTCCCACGCCGGCTCGCCCGCATGTTCATGCAGGCTTGACCGGCCGGCATGGTGCCGGTACCGGGGTAAATGGCATCCCGGACGGGCGTGCCCGCCGGGTCTGGCGGTCACCAGCGCGATCGCGAGCGCCATGCAGGACAGGCAATCCTGGGATGATATACCCGTTATGCCGCGGAAGAGCCGATGTACCCTGCCGGATCTCAGCTCCCGGGAAGGCCCTGCTCTATACGGAATTGCCCGATCACAGTTGATCCGTCGATTGGCAGGCCGTCCTCACCAGCAGACCCGAATAGCCGTATTTCGCCGAAACCCTGTGTGCTGACTTCGGCGAGGATCTGCTGGGCCTGGCCGTCGGTGGCATAGAACACGAAGTGCACTGAGCCGCCGCCGGTGCTGCTT
>DASVBE010000140.1:0-17778 GCA_036375995.1 Streptosporangiaceae bacterium
GGTCACCGCAGCAGGTGCGGTGCAGGGGCGGACATCCGGTGGCGTGCACGCGTTCCTCGGGGTGCCGTACGCGGCCGCGCCGGCCGGCCCGGGCCTGATGCGGCCGCCGCAGCCCACGGCGCCCTGGACCGGGACCCGGCAGGCGGCCGAGCACGGCCCCACCTCGCCCAAGGGCGACTACCCGCCGCAGTACCAGAAGCTGTTCCCGGAAGAGGTCATCGCCGGGGACGAGTTCCTCAACCTGAACGTCTGGACCCCGGACCCGGGGGCCTCCGGCCTGCCGGTTCTGGTCTGGATCCACGGCGGCGCGTTCATGAACGGGTCCGGGTCGGTCGGCGCCTACGACGGTGCCGCGTTCGCCCGGTCCGGCGTGGTGTGCGTGACCATCAACTACCGGCTGTCCGCCACCGGGTTCCTGTACCTCGGCGACGGCGTGGCCAACCTGGGCCTGCTCGACCAGCTCGCCGCGCTGCGCTGGGTGCAGGACAACATCGCCGCGTTCGGCGGCGACCCGGCGCGGGTCACCGTGGCCGGCGAGTCAGCCGGGGCGATGAGCGTCACTACGCTGCTGTCCATGCCGCGGTCCGAGGGCCTTTTCGCCCAGGCCATCGCGCAGAGCGGGGCGGCCGCGCACGCGCTGGACCCGGAGACCGCGCAGAAGGTGGCGGGCCACCTGGCCGCCGCGCTCGGCGTGCCCGCGGACCGGGAGGCGCTCGCCGCGGTGCCGCTGGACCAGATCATCCGGGCCGCGTCCGACCTGGTGGTCGAGGTGCAGACGGCGCCGGACCCGGCCAAGTGGGGCAGCCTGGCGCTGAGCCTGCTGCCGTTCGCGCCGGTCGTGGACGGCGACGTGCTGCCCGCGCCGCCTATTGAGGCGATCGCGGCCGGGCAGGGCGGCCGGGTCCCGCTGCTGATCGGGTCGAACCGGGAGGAGGCCCGGCTGTTCCTGGTCGCGGCCGGGACCATCGGGCTGATCGACGACGACATGCTGGCCGCCGCGGCGGGCGCGTACGGCCTGGACGCCGCCGGGCTCGAGGTGTACCGGGCGGCCCGGCCCGGGGCCAGCCCGGGTGACGTGCTGGCCGCCGTGATCACCGACTGGTTCTTCGCGATCCCGGCGGTCCGGGTGGCCGAGGCCCGGGTGTCCGCGGCGGCCGCGGCCAGCCCGGCCGGCTCCGGGGTGACGCCGACCTGGGTGTACCGGTTCGACCACCCGGCGCCGGAGGCGAACCGGGGCCTGGGCGCCTGCCATGCGGTGGAGATCCCGTTCGTGTTCGGCACCACCGGCCGGGACGACGTCCACGAGCTGATCGGCGACCAGCCGTCGCAGGCGGTCGCCGACGCCGCGCACCGCACGTGGGTGTCGTTCATCAGCGATGGCTCGCCGGGCTGGAAACCGTATTCCATCGACAAGAGGCCGACGGGTGTGCTGACCGAGCTGGTCAGTGAGGTGGCCGACCCGGACGGCGCCGAGCGCGCGCTGTGGGACGGCATCAGGTAGCCGTCAGCGCTGGGCGTGGCGTACGTCCTCCGTCAGGAACTCCTCGACCACGGGGGCGAGCGACGCGGCCTCGGTGACCAGGCCCAGGTGACCGCCGTGGTAAACGTGCAGCCGCGCGCCCGGGATCAGGGCCCGCATCAGCCGGGCGTTGGCCAGCGGGATCAGCGGGTCGTCGTCGCCGGACAGGATCAGCGTGGGCTGCCGGACGAACGGCAGGAACGGGACGCTGGTCCAGCCCGTCCCGGCGGCCAGCTGGTACAGGTAGCCCTGGGCCGGGCCGACCCGGCTGCCGGCGTGCAGCTGGGCGGCGATCCGCGCGCCGTCGGCCCGGGCCGAGCCGCCGTACAGGTCCCCGGCGACCCGGCTCAGGTACTGCCGGTCCAGGTAGCGGCGCGGTGTGACCATCCGGGCCAGCACGGCGGGCCGGGCGGGAAACATCAGCGCGCCGGTCGCGGTGCTGACCAGGACCAGCCGCCGGCAGCGGCCGCGCTGGAAGGCGGCGAAGTGCTGGGCCAGGCCGCCGCCCCAGGAGACGCCGAGTACGTCGGCCTGGTCGTGGCCGAGCGCGGTGAGCAGGTGCGCGACCAGGCGGCTCAGGCCGGTGAACCGGTAGGGGCGACGCGGCAGCGGCGAGCCGCCGACCCCGGGCACGTCGAACCGGATAATCCCGGTCTGCGGGCTGAGCGCGTCAGCGAACGGCTGGAGCAGGTCCAGGCTGGCGCCGATGCCGTTCATGAGGAGCAGCGGTGGCCGGGCTGCCGGGCCGGGCCGGGCTGGCGGGCCGGGCCGGGCGGGCCTGCCGGGCCGGACGGCGACGCGCAGCGGCTGGCCGTCGATGACCATGCTGCGGACGGTCTCCGGCGCGGCCCGGCCGCCTGCTCTCATCGGCGCCTGGCCCGCTACCGGTCCAGGACGTACCGGCCGGGGGCCGGGTCCAGCGGCAGGTAGTTCTTCTCGCCCAGCTTCACCCCGCGGTGGCGCTGACCGCCGCTGCGCTCGGCCAGCCACCGCGCGTAGTCCGCCCACCAGCTGCCTGCGGTGGTCTGGGCGGCGGCCAGCCAGGCGCGGGGGTCGGCCGGGTTCTCGTGCCGGCCGCCGGGGGCGGGCTCGGGCGCGGCCTGGAACCGTGCTCTGGGGTTGCCCGGCGGGTTGACCATCGAGGCGATGTGGCCGCTGGTGGACAGCACGAACCGGACATCGCTGCCGAGCAGCTGAGTGCTGCGGTAGCAGGACTGCCAGGGGCACAGGTGATCGGCGAGGCCGGCCACCACGTACGCGTCGGTGCCGACGGTGGCCAGGTTGACCGGCACGCCGAGCAGCGACGCGTCGTCGGGCTTGGCCAGCGCGCCGGCCATGGCCAGCCGGATGAAGTCGCGGTGCAGCGCGGCCGGCATCCGGGTGGTGTCGGCGTTCCAGTAGAGGATGTCGAACGCGGGCGGGGGCCGGCCCTGGAGGTAGTTGTTGACCCAGTAGTTCCAGATCAGGTCGTTGGGCCGGAGCCAGGCGAAGACCTCGGCCAGCGCGGCCCCGTCCAGGAAGCCGCGGGCCCGGGAGGCGGCCACGGCCAGCTCGGCGGTCGGCTCGTCGATCAGCGCCGCGGTGGTGCCCTCGGCGGTCTGGTCCAGCACGGTCACGCCGAGGTACAGGCTGGCCAGCTGGCCGGCCCGGCCGGTGTCGCCGAGGTAGGCGGCGATCATGGCGGACAGGATGCCGCCCGAGCACAGCGCGCACAGGCTGGCCTTCGCCGCGCCGGTGATCGCCCGGGCGACGTCCAGCGCGTCGAGCACGGCCTCGCCGTAGGCGTCCAGGCCCCAGTCCCGGTGCCGGGCGTCCGGGTTGCGCCAGGAGATCGCGAACACCGTGAAGCCCTCGCCGACCAGGTACTCGATCATGCTGCGGCCGGGTGCGAGGTCGGTGATGTAGAACTTGTTGATCATCGGCGGGACGATCAGCACCGGGAACCGGTGCACCTTCGGCGTGGCAGGCTGATACTGGATCAGCTCGAGGATCTCGGTGCGGCGGACCACCGCGCCCGGGGTGGCGGCGAGATCCTTTCCGACCTCGAACGCGTCCGGGGCGACCATAGCCGGGATCCGCGGCGCGGTGGCCAGGTCGCCGGCTGCGCCGGGGTGAGGGCCCGCAGTGCCCGCCGGGGTGAGGGCCCGTTCCCCCGGCGCAGCCGGCGATCTGGTGGTGTTAGCACGACGGTTATGCGTCGTGCGGCCACCGTTACCCCGCGCGATCCGCGGGCATAGCCTGCCATCGGGACGGATGGGGGCCGATGACCGCGACAGGGATGATCCTGCGCGCTGGCTGGCGCGGGCGATGGCGGGCCTGGGTGGCGCTGGCGCTGCTGATCGGCGCGTTCGCCGGGGCGGTGACCGCGGTCGCGGCGGGCGCCCGGCGCACCGACGCGGCCTACCCCCGCCTGGTGCGCTGGAGCCGGACCCCCGACGTGCTGCTGTTCTCGTCCTCCGGCCACAAATCGCGCACGTTCGCCAGCCTGCAGCCCGGTCAGCTGATCGGGCTGCCGCAGGTGGCCGAGGGCGCCGCGATGACCGGCTACACGGTGGCCAGCCCGGCCGACTACGACCTGATAGCGCCACGGGATCAGCAGGTTCCCGGCGTGATGTGGCACCGCAAGCTGCTGGCCGGCCGCCTGCCCAGACCCGGCCGGGCGGACGAGGCCGACGTCTCGTTCACCGGCGCGCAGCGCCACCACCTGGCGGTCGGCGACTGGATCCGGCTGGCGCTGTCCACCCAGGACGGCCCGCCGGTGACTGTGCGGCTGCACGTGGTGGGCATCGACGCGGCACCATCGGAGTTCCCGCCCCAGTTCGGCTCCGGGGTGGACATCGTGTGGGCGACCCCGGCGTTCTGGCGGATGCACCGCCAGCAGCCGCTGGTGATGTTCATCGGTGCCGCGCTGCGGCTGCGGGCGGGCACCGGTGGGGTCACCGCGGTGCAGCACGCCGCGTCCCGGCTCGCCCACGGGCGGCTCACGCTGGCCTTCCCGATCGCCTCGCAGTCGATCAACACTCAGCGGTCCATCCACCTGCAGGCGGTGGCGCTATGGCTGCTGGCCGCGCTGCTCGCGATCACCGGGCTGCTGATCGCCCGCCAGCTGCTGGCCCGGCTGGTGGCTGCCGAGTCTGGCCCGAACGACAGCCTGCGCGCCCTCGGCCTGACCCGTACCCAGCTGCTGGCCGCGGGGCTCGGCCGGGCCGGGCTGATCGGTGCGGTGGCCGGCGGCAGCGCTGTGGTGCTCGGCGTCGCGCTGTCGCCGCTCTTCCCGGTCGGACTGGCCGGCGTCGCCGAGCCGTACCCGGGCCTGGATGCCGACTTCCCCGCCCTCACGGCCGGGGCCCTCGGCACGCTGCTGCTGGTCGTGGTGGCCGCGGCCGGGCCGACCTGGCGCAGCACCGGACGGCGGGCCGGGCCGTCCCTGGCTCTGGCCGGCGACCGGCCGTCCGGCGTGACCCGGGTCACCGCCGGGCTGCGGCCGGTGTCCGGCGCGGTCGGGGTGCGGCTCGCCCTGCAGCGCGGCGCGGGCCGGACCGCGCTACCGGTCTCCAGCACGCTGGCCGGGGCGGCGCTGGGGATCGCCGCGCTGACCGCCGCACTAGTCTTCGCGGCCAGCCTCACCTACCTGGCCGCGACCCCGCGGCTGTACGGGACGACCTGGAACGCGTCGGTTTCCTCGCTGTCCAACCTCAGCGGGGTGGGCGTGTCCGGGGCCGTCCGGACGATCAGCAGCGACATGGACGTTTCGGCCTTTTCTGAGGGGTACGCGGGGGTGCCGCTGCTGATCAACGGAACCCAGGCGGATGGCATCGCGATGAAAGCGGTGCGCGGCCAGCCGATCACGACCCCGCTGCTGGCCGGGCGGCTGCCGGCCAGCAGCGGGGAGATCGTGCTCGGGGCCCAGAGCATGCGATCGGCCGGCACGGCGCTGGGCGGGACGGTACGGGTCTCCCTCGGCAACGGCCCGGTGGCACGCCTGCGGGTGGTGGGCGTGGCCGTGTTCCCCAGCCTGGACGACACGCTGACCCTGGGCAAAGGCGCCGGCCTGACGATCGGGGCGCTGGGCCGGCTGGTCCCGCGCAGCGCTCAGCTGCCGCCGTTTGACCATGTGTTCCTCCGGTTCCGCCCGGGCGCGGGCGCTGCCGCATACGGCACGCTGGCCCGGCGGGTCACCACGGCCGGGCCGTTTGCGATGGACGGGCCGCCCAGCCCAGCGGAGGTGATCAACTTCGGTCAGGTGCAGAACCTGCCGCTGATCCTGGGCGGCTCGTTCGGCGTGCTGGCCCTGCTGACGATCACGCACCTGCTGATCACTTCGGTGCGGCGGCGGCGCCGGGATATCGCGGTGCTGCGCGCGGTCGGGTTCAGCCGGCGCCAGGTCCGCGCCGCGGTGGCCTGGCAGTCGGCCACGCTGATGACCGTGTCGCTGGCCGTCGGGGTGCCGGCCGGGCTGATCGCGGGACGGCAGATCTGGCTGCTGCTCACCCGCCAGCTGGGCGTTCTGCCCGCGGTGGCAATGCCCGCGGTGACGCTGGCCCTGCTGGTCGTGGCGGCGGTCCCGGTGGCGATCGCGATCGCGGCCTGGCCCGGCGAGGCGGCGGCCAGGATCAGCCCGGCGCTGGCGCTGCGCGCCGAGTAGGCCGGTCAGACGCCGATGACCTCGAAGGTGGCGGCGTAGCCGGTGCCCAGGCGCTCACCGGCGGACTTGGCCAGCGGGGTGAGGAAGCCGGCCGGGTCGCCGTGCTCGCCGAGGCGGCGCAGGTATTCCTGGTGGGCGGCGAGCGAGGCCAGGCCGCGGTCGAAGGTCCCGGTCACGTCGACCGCGTGCTGGGCCTGCGGGCTGGCGTTGATCAGCACGTGGCGGGCCTGCCACGGCTCGAGGCCGGCGGCGGTCAGGTCGCGGAAGACCCAGCGGTTGCCCGCGTCCCTGGCCGCGTCGATCACCGCCCGGCCGGTCACGATGTGGTCGGCCTGGTTGACCGTGCCCGGCCCCCATGACTCGTGGTGGCTGATCGTGATCAGCACGTCCGGCCGGTGCCGCCTGATGGCGGTGGCGAAGGCCTTGCGCAGCGGCAGGCCGTACTCCAGCATCCCGTCCGGGAACCCGAGGAACTCCACCTCGGTGACCCCGACCAGCGCCGCCCCGGCCCGCTCCTCGGCCTCGCGCACCGGGCCGCACTCCTCCGGCGGCAGGTCGTCGATGCCCGCCTCGCCGCTGGTGGCCAGGCAGTAGGCGACCCGCTTGCCCTGGCCGGTCCAGCGGGCCACCGCGGCGGCGGCCCCGTACTCCAGGTCATCCGGGTGCGCCACGATGGCCAGGGCTGTCTCCCAGTCCTCCGCGACGTGCTCCAGCCGATCGGCCATTGTGTGGTCGCCCTTTCCGTTGCCCGGCATCTGGCACCCGACCACCCTGCCACGCCGCCCGGCGGGCCCGGGCTGGCAGGGCGGCCCGGGCCGGCCCGGGCCAGCCGGGGTCAGGTGGCGGCCAGGTCGCCGGCCCGCAGGGTCAGGAGCAGGTCGCGGAACTTGGCGGGCTCGTCGTACTGCGGGGTGTGCGCCGAGTGCTCGAACCAGATCAGCTGCTTGGCCGGGGCGGTCAGCGCGTCGTAGAAGCGCTGGGTGGCCGCGCCGGGGGCGACCTGGTCGAGACGGCCCTGGGCGAGGACGATCGGCACGTCCAGCTTAGGCATGGTGGCGACCAGGTCGGTGTGGGCCAGCAGCGGCAGCAGCGCGGCCTGGGAGGAGGTGACGCCGCGGACGGTGCGGACGGCCGCGGCAGGCGAGTAGTCCGGCGAGCGGAGCAGGCTGGCCGCCAGGGTGCGCCCGAGGCTGTTCCCGGTCGCACCGGCGGTGACGCCGCCGAAGTTGGCTATCCAGCGGCCCCGGGTAGTGAACTGTTTTGGGTCCAGGTGCGGGGGCGGGCCGATCTTCTCCAGCTGCCGTACGGCGCGCCGGTTCCCCCGCTCGCGGGCCGTGCTCTGGACCCAGTCGTACATGTGCCGTTCCGCGAACGGGATGTCGATGTCCATGCCGGCGGCCACGATCCCGGCCACGAGGTCGGGGCGCAGTACCGCGGCCTGCGCGGCGTAGGTGGCACCGAAGGAGAACCCGGCGATGAACGGCTTGCGGCCGTAGCGGCCGGCCAGCAGTTCCAGCAGTGTGATCGTGTCGCTGATCATGAGCTGCGGAGTGATCTCGAACCGGTCCTGGCCACGGCCCAGCGGGAGGGCGGACAGGCCGGTGCCGCGCTGGTCCCAGTAGACGACGGTGAAGTCCTGCTCCAGTCCCAGCCGCTGTTCCCAGGCCCGGGTCTCGTTGATGATCGGGAATCCGGGGCCCTGCTGCATCAGCAGCAGCACCGGGTTGGCCGTGCTGGTCCCGCGGATGCGGATCCACTGCGTGATGCCGCCGAGCTGGACCGGCTCGAGTGCGTCGATTTCCATCTCTAGCTCCCTGAATTAACGCTGCGGTTCGGTGACGGCGACGGTGCGCTGGCCCCAGGACGAGGCGGACAGGCGCATCCCGGCGGCCGGGTCGTGGGCGGGCAGGATGGCCAGGTCCGGATACCGGGCCCAGAGCGTGCTGAGGGCACGGGTCGAGGAGCGCAGCGCGGCCCGCTCGCCGAGGCCGGGCAGGTGGCCGTCCTGCATCAGGTGCACGTCGAAGGTGGTGTCGCCGGCCATCAGCAGCGGCGTCGCGCCGGGCTGGCGGACCAGCATCGACAGCGAGCCCGGCGTGTGGCCCGGGGTCGGCAGCAGAACCAGGCTGCCGTCGCCGAACAGGTCGTGCGCGGCGGTGAAGGGGGCCAGGCCGGGGTCGGTGACCGGCTGCGGGATCACCGGCCGCCAGCGCAGGCCGGGCAGGTCGATGTGCTCGCGCAGCAGCCCGCGGGCCTCGGGACGCGGCTCGCTCAGCGTGTCCCATTCGCGCTGGTGCAGGATCAGGTCGGCGTGGCGCAGCTCGGCCAGCCCGCCGATGTGGTCCGTGTGCAGGTGCGAGAGCACGGCGGTGTGCACGTCGGCGATTTCGTAGCCGATGGCGGCCAGCCGGGCGGTCAGGGTCTGATCGGGTGCGATCTCGAACCGGGCCAGCCGCCGGTAGGTCAGGCCGGTCAGCCCGGACCGCGGGAAGTAGCCCGGGCCGGTGACCGAGGCGCGGTCCTGGCCGGTGTCGAACAGGACCAGGCCGTCGTGCCGCTCGATCACGTACACGTTGATCGGGCGCGGGCCGGTCCAGCGGCGCGTGGTCATCAGCCACCACAGCGCCGGGGTGCCGGTGGACCTGACGTGCTGCGGGCGGATGTCGACCGTCCCGGTGCTGACCACCGAGACGGCGCGGACGGGGTGACGGTCGCGCGGCAATGCGGGGGCGGTCATGGCGTGGGGTCCTGTTCTGCTCTCAGCGCGGCCAGCGCGGCGTCTTCGATGACCTGGTCGTGCTGGGTGCTGCCGAGCAGGTCGAGGGCACCGGGGGCGGCGAGGCTGGCCACGATGATCGGCCGCAGCATGCAGCCGATGAAGATGGCGGCCAGCAGGTTGGGCTGGCCGGCCCGCAGCTCCCCCTGGTCCTGGCCGGCCGCGATGACCTGCTCGAGGATCTCGATCGGGTACCTGGTGCCGGGCGGCAGGCGCGGGACGGAGGCGGTCGTGCGCAGCAGCGCGAACGTGAACGCGGCGGGATCGGCCCGGTACGAGGCCAGTGTGGCGCGGACGGCCCGGCGAAGCCGATCGCTGGCCGGGCCGTCCGCGGTGGCCTCGCCCAGGCGGGCGGCGAACGCCGCGAAGTGGTGCAGGTACAGCTCCCCGGCCAGCGCCTGCATGGACGGGAAGTGCCGGTACAGCGCGGCCTCGGACACCCCGGCCCGCTCCGCGACGTGGCGGACCCGGGTCGCGTCGTAGCCGAGCTCGGCGAAGCACTCCACGGCCGCCTGGAGGATCTTGTCCTTCTGGCTAGGCCGCGGCACGGTCCGCCCCGCTCTGTATGTAAGTGAACATACACTTACTTTAACTGAGGCGATTCCCCGGCGCAATCCGCCGCCGGCCGCGGGCGCCCGCTGGATGAGCCCTGGCCGCCGGGCGGCGGCCCCGACGGGCTGGCCCGCGCCGGGCTGGCCGGCCTCAGGCGGGCAGTCCGGCATCGGGCTGGCCGGCCCCGGGCTGGCCGGGCACCGGGCCGGCGGACCGCTGCTCGGCGCCCGCCTTGAGCGCGGTCAGCCATTTCATGAGGTCGGCATGGAGCTTGGCCTCGTTGTAGAGCAGGCCGAGCATGAGCCCGGACATGGACTCCTCGCACCGGACCCGGGTGGCGCCGCCGGCCGTGGTGTCCAGCAGGTGACGGTGGACGACCTTGAGCCAGGCGGCCGTCCCGGTCCAGGTGACCTCACGGCCAGGGTCGAGAACGGCGAACCGGGACCTGAAGTGCGACCGGCCCTTCGCCCAGGTGAAGGCCGCATCGACGGCAGCCGGCCCATCGAGCTTGACGTCGTGGACCGCCGGGTCGAACGCCGGCCATCCCGCCGGGCTGGCGATCATCTCCCAGACCCGCTGCACCGGGGCGCTGATCACGACCTCGCACGTCGCCGTGACCGGGGCCCGCTCGTCGATGCGGCCCTGCTTGGCGTAATCCTGGTGCAGCCGCGCGATCGGCGGGCCGGCGTAGAACAGGCTGCTCATGGCTATCCTCCACTCATGCAACTTCTTGTTGCGTTAAGGTGAGTATGTCAGCGGCGCAGCCGCAAACGCAACTCAAAGTTGCATCAGGTGGTGACGTGAACCAGGCAGGGGAGATCAGGCCGGGCGGGCGGACGGCCCGCACCCGCGCCGCGGTGCTGGCCGCGGTCATCGAGGAACTCACCGACCATGGCTGGGATCAGCTCAGCGTGGAGTCCGTCGCGCTGCGGGCCGGAGTGCACAAGACCACCGTCTACCGCCGCTGGCGGGACAAGAACACCCTGGTGGCCGAGGCGCTCAAGGCCGCGGCAGAGAGCAGGATCCAGATGCCCGACACCGGCGACATCGCACAGGACCTGCGCGAGCTGGCCCGGATCGTCCGGGTTCTGCTGACCTCGCGGGAAGGCGCCGCCACCACCCGCGCGCTGGCCGGGCATAGTCACGACACCGCGGGGGTCGGGCAGGTCCTGCCGGTTCTGTGGGCGGCCCGGCTGGCTCAGGTCGAGCCGGTCGTCGCGCGCGCCGTGGCGCGCGGCCAGCTTCCGGTGGGCACCAGCCCTGACGACCTGATGAAGCACCTGACCGCGCCGCTGTTCCACCGGCTGCTCGTCACCGCCGAGCCGCTCACCGAGGCCAGCGCCGACCAGGCTGCCGCGGCCGCGCTGGTCGCCGCCCGGGCCGGGGTTTTTGTGCCGCCGGGGGACGGCCGGGCGGCGGCGGGAATGGATCTCTGATTCAGGCCGCGAAGGGCGCGGGTCCGGACGGCGATCCGGGCCGCAAACACCGTAATAAATCCTGGTCCTGAATCTTGTGATGACGGGGGCGGCGGCGGGGATAGTGCCGGGATGGACTGGGAACCGCGGGCGCAGGGACTGGCGGAGCGGGTGAGCCACCCGGGATCGCGGTGGCGGCCGGTGGTGGCCGCGTTGCCCCGGCACGCGTTCGTGCCCCGGTGGTGGGAGCCGCCGGGCGGGTACGGGGCGCGGCGGCCGCGGGACCTGAGCGCCGGGTGGGAACTGCGGGACGGGCCGCTGGACGAGGAGGCCTGGCTGGACGCGGCCTACTCGGACGTGTCGCTGGTCACCCGGGTGGGGACGCTGCACGCCGACCACGCCACGTCGGCGGACCGGCCGGCCGGGCTGCCGACCTCGTCGTCGACGATGCCGGGGCTGATCGTGCAGCTGGCCCGGTACCTGTACCTGGACGCCGGGCACGACGTGCTGGACGTCGGCACCGGGTCCGGGTACGGCTGCGCGCTGCTCGCGACCCGGCTCGGCGAGGAGCACGTGACCAGCGTGGACGTGGACGAGTACCTGACCTCGGCGGCGGCCGTGCGGCTGGCCTCGGTGGGGCTGCACCCGCAGGTGCTGACCGCGGACGCGACCGGGCCGCTGCCGGAGGGGGCGGCGGCGGGTTACGACCGGATCCTGGCCACGGTGGCGGTCCGGCCGGTGCCGGCGAGCTGGCTGGCGGCGCTGCGCCCGGGCGGGCGGCTGGTCACCACGCTGTCCGGGACGATGATGATCCTGACCGCGGACAAGACCGAAGACGGCGGCGCGGCCGGGCGGGTCGAGTGGGAGCGGGCCGGGTTCATGCGGACGCGGACCGGGCCCGGCTACCCGCGGTCGCTGATCGAGACCGGGGCGGGCGGCTTCTGGGGGGACGGGGACGAGGTCAGCCAGGGCCGTTACCCGATGGGGACGGCCACGGCCGCCGGCGACATCTGGTCGATGCTGTCCGTGCTCGCGCCGGGCAGCGAGCACGCGTTCACCCAGCAGGACGGGGTCAGGACCGTTCTGCTGGTGCACCCGGACGGGTCGTGGGCGCGGGCCAGCGGCCTGCCGGGCGAGCTGCCGGTGGTGCAGCAGAAGGGGCCACGGCGGCTGTGGGACCTCCTCGACAAGATCCGCGACGACCTGCTGCGGATCGGCGAGTTGCCGGTTTACGGTGCGTCGGCGCGGGTCCGGCCGGACGGGGCGATCGAGCTGACCCGCGGGCGCTGGCAGGCGACGATCGACGCCTAGCGAACGGCCAGCGCGGGCCGGGGCCCGGCAGGCCCCGGCCGAGGCCTTCGTGCTGGTCTCGGTGGCCGGCTGAGCTGCGGCGCGGTGGCCTGCTGAGCTGCGGCGCGGTGGCCGGCCAGGGCCCGGCGAAGTCCCAGGAATTCGCATGGACCCGGCTATTTATCGGTCGTTCAGCGAAGCGTTAAGATCCGCTGGACAGGCCTGGAGCATGCCGCAATTTCTCGTGTCCTCTTAACGAGCAAGGAGCGTCGCTGATGCTCGGGCACTGGGTGGACCTCGATCCGTACTTCCTGCACCGCGAGCGCGTTCTGCGGCTGATCAGGACCGACCGGGCCGCCGAGCAGCTGGCCCGCTGGGATCCGCACCGCGCGCTCACGCCCAGTTCCCCCGCGCATCTGGCCACCGCGCTCGGCCTGGCCCTGCCCGCCCTGGACGCCGCCGAGCTGCCCCGCCTGGTGTACGAGCACGGCATGGCGGTCGGCCGGCTGGTGGGCATCGAGCAGACGTTCTGCTTCCGCCGGCCCGGGGACGGCATGCAGTCCACGGACCCGCGGATCGCCTTCGAGGGCCGGCTGAGCACGGACGAGTCGGTGACGGTCACCGGCAGCTTCAGCATCCTGCGGATCGTCAGCGCGAGCGCGGCCAGCAGCCTGGACGGTGACCAGCACGCCTGCCTGATCGGCGTGGTCACCCGGCGGGACGCGGACAGGATCGAGCTGAACCCGGTGTTCGCGGGCCTGCGGTACTTCATCGACGGCGCCGAGGACCACTCCTACCTGGACAACCGGCCGCTGCGCACGCCGCTGAACCAGCTGGACCGGTTCGCCGCGGTCGACTTCCGCAGCCCGGTGGGCGGCACCGAGCTGGCGGCCCTGCAGACGATGCCCGCGGCCACCGTCCGCGCCGGGCTGGCCGCGATCCTGGGCACAACGCTGACCCGCAGCGGCTGGTCCCGGGCGCGGTCCAGCATGTACCAGGGCCCGCTCCAGGTCCGGCAGACGGCCCGCAACAGCATGTGGTTCTTCCCCGGCAACGGCCAGGACGGACCGCTGACGGTGCCCATGCTCGGCCCCCCGGGCGAGCAGCTGACCCGCCTGTTCACCTGCGGGACCGGCCTGTACATCGTCCAGCACAGCGACGTCATCACGCCCGAGGTGACCAGCCTGATCGCCGCCTACGCCCAGGACGCCGGCGCCTGGGAAGCCAGCGAGAGCCTCGAGTACATGATCATCGACGGCCCCGACACGGTCCGCATCTTCCGCACCCACGGCCTGCTCCCGCCCATCTGACTCCCCGCTGATCGTGGCCTGGCTCGTGGAGATCGCCCGCGGCCACAGCGGCAACCCGTACAGCTGGCTGCTGGCCATCTCCGGCCTGAGCTATCTCCTCGCCGTGGTCATCATGCGCTGGCGCGGCTGACGATGCTGGTGCGGCTGACGGCGCCGGCGCTGGGGCCGGCGCTAACCCGCCCGAACCGAAAATAAGTGGCAAAAACGGCCCCCGTCGCCGAGGCTCGTGCTATGGACACGCTCGGTGACCCTGCCCCGCCCGCCGGCCAGCCCGACCGGAAGTTCGGCTGGTGGGACATGTTCGTCGCGCCCGAAGACGACCCCCGGTCCGACGCCCCGGCCGGCCGCGACGAGCGCTCCGTCCTGACCGCCTATCTCCGCGACCGGCGGCTCACGCTGGAGCTGAAATGCGCCGGCCTGGACGAGGCGGCGATGGCCTGCCGGTCGGTCCCGCCGTCCAATCTGTCGCTCCTTGGCCTGGTCCGCCACCTGGCCGAAACCGAGCGGAGCTGGTTCCGCCGGACCCTGGCCGGCCAGGACGCGCCCCGCCTGTACCGCTCCAGGGAGCGGCCCAACGCGGACTTCGACGACGCGGTCCCCGACCCGGCCGTGGTGGCCCGGGCCTGGGCCGCCTGGCGGGCCGAGATCGCGTTCGCCGACGACTTCGTGGCCCGCGCCCCGGACCTGGGGATCACCGGCGACCATGGCGAGGGCCCCATCACGCTGCGTGAGGTCCTGGTGCACATGATCGAGGAATACGCCCGGCACAACGGCCACGCCGACTTCCTGCGCGAGCGCATCGACGGCCGCGTCGGCCAGTAGCCGCACCGCCGTTTCCCGGCCCGCCGGCTAGCCGCCCGGCCGGCCCGCCGGGGCCGGGGCCGGCCGGCCGCCGTTCACCAGCGGGTCCACGACCAGCTCAGAGTCCCCCCGGCGGATCGTGATGGCCCGCGCCCACCCGCCTGCGTCGTAGCTGACCCGCCCTAGGCCGTCCTCGATCGCCTCGCGCAGCACCAGCTGCCCGCTGCGCGCCTCGGCCAGCCCGCCGTCCGCGTCCAGCCAGAGCAGCTCCCCGCCGGCCGCCCGGAGCCGGTCGCTGGCCAGCACCGGGCGCACTCCCAGCTCGGCCCGCAGCCGCGCGACCCCGGCCCGGATCCGCTGCATCGGCACGCCCGCCCGGCGCAGCGACGCGAGCACGAACGCCTCGGCCAGGCCGGTGAACGGCACGCTGGGACCGCCCCGCCCGGCCGGCCGGGTCACCGTGACCAGCCCCGCCGCCCCGCCGGCCGCCCAGTGGCGCAGCGTGCTGCGCGGGATGCCCAGGATGCGCGCCGCTTCTGCCTGGCGATAGATCGGGATGGAATACGGTGCCGGGGGTGCGGGTCCCGCCCCGCCCGGCCGGCCCGGTCCCGGCGCCCGCGCCGGACCTGCGTATCCCTTCATGCTTTACGTTAGCCAGGCTCCCGTGGCGCTACTGCCGGAGGAAGGCGAGCACCGCCAGCACCCGCCGGTGGTCGCCCGCGTCGGGCAGCAGATCGAGCTTGGTGAAGATGCTGCCCACGTGGGTTTCCACCGTCTTGGGCGACATCCACAGCTGCTGGGCGATGGCCTGGTTGGAGCGGCCCTCGGCCATCAGCGCCAGGACCTCCTTCTCCCGGTCGGTCAGCGATTCCAGCGGGCTGCCGGCCCGGGGCCGGGCCACCAGGCGGGCGATGATCTCCGGGTCGATGACCGACTCCCCGGCCGCGACCCGGCGGACCGCGTCGGTGAACTGGGCGATGTCGGCGACGCGCTCCTTGAGGACGTAGCCCACCCCGCGCGGGTCGCCCGCCAGCAGCTCCACCACGTGCTGGGTCTCCACGTGCTGGGACATGACCAGGACCGCGGTGCCGGGCCAGCGGCGCCTGATCTCCAGCGCGGCCTCGAGCCCCTCGGTGGTCTGGGTGGGCGGCATCCGGATGTCGGCCAGCACGACCCGCGGGCGGATCTGCCCGGTCAGCCTTATCAGGGCGCCCGCGTCCGCGGCCAGGCCGGCCACCTCGAAGCCCGCGTCGGCCAGCACGCGCTTCAGGCCCTCGGCGAGCAGGACGGAGTCCTCGGCGATGACGACGCGCATCGGCGCGTCATCGGCGGGGCCGGTCCCGGGATTGGTTCCGGGGCCGGTTCCGGGGCCGGTCACGGGCACGGGATCACCGCCTGCAGCCGGGTGCCGCCGCCGGGCGGGCTGTGCACGGTCAGCGAGCCGCCGACCGAGGCGACGCGGTCGGCGAGGCCGGCCAGCCCGCTGCCGGACCCGGCCTGCGCGCCGCCGACGCCGTCGTCGCTCACCTCGACCTCCAGCCGCCCGGACTGCTCGCGGACCGTGACCACGGCGGCGCGGGCCTGGGCGTGCTTGGCCACGTTAGCGAGCGCCTCGGACACCACGAAGTACGCGGTGGCCTCGACCTGGGCCGGGAACCTTCCGGGCGGCACGGCGCGGACCTGGGTGGTCACCGGCGAGCGTTCGACCAGTGCCTGGATGGCGCCTTCGAGCCCGGTCTGGGTGAGCACCGCCGGGTGGATGCCGCGGGCCAGCTCGCGCAGCTCGGCGATGGCCGCCCTGGCCTCCTTGGACGCGGATTCGAGCAGCGCCTCCAGGTCGGGATCGGCGCCCGCGGCCCGGTCCCGGGCGATGCCGATCGCCAGCGAGAGCGTGACGAGCCGCTGCTGCGCGCCGTCGTGCAGGTCGCGTTCCAGCCGGCGGCGTTCGGCGTCGCCGGCCTCCACGATCCGGGCGCGGGAGGCGCGGACCTGGTCGAGCTGGACCTGGATCTCGGCCTGCAGCCGGGCGTGCTCCAGGGCCAGGCTGGCGGCCGCCGCGGCGACTCTTATCAGCTCCGGCTCATGCTTCAGTTCGGCGTCGTGGATGAGGACGGCCTCGCCGGGCGTGTCCAGCGGGGTGACCATCCGCCCGGCGGGCAGGCTGGCCAGGTCCACCGTCGCGCCGTCGGTGTCCGTGAAGGCGGCCGCGCCGGCGGTCCGGGCGGCCAGCTGGAGCGTCGGGTCGCCGAGCGCCCGGGCCAGCGCGTCCCTGAGCTTGGCCGGGTGCGGGCCCGGTTCCATGCTGACGAGCGCGGAGCTGACCGCGCCGCGCGCCCGCCAGGCCCGGAGGGCGGCGACCAGGTAGGCCACCGGCGGTGCGGCCAGCAGCAGCGGGCCGGCTTCGTAGATCAGGACGTTGTACTGGCTGAGGTCGACGAGGCCGGCGATGTTCAGGATCGTGATGTAGCCGGCTACCGGGATGCTGACCCAGATCAGCGCGTTCATCGCCCGTCTCGCGTAACCGCGGGAGCGCCGCCAGTGCACGACGATGAGCGCGATCACCGCCACGGTGACGGGGAAGCCGAGCACCGTCGTGATCTGGCCGACGTCCTGGTAGAGGCGGGGCGAGTCGTCGATGAGCAGGAGGTTGGCCGGGCAGGCCGCGCTGCAGCCGGTGGCCCTGGGGTTCCAGAACAGGTTGGCGGCGATCGGGCTGGCGATGTTCCAGGCGTAGTTGGCGGCGACCACGACGCGGTCGGCGCGGCCGCGGAGCTTGCCGTAGGGCCAGGCGAGGCCCAGGTGGCCGAGACAGCCCTGATACACGAACGCCGTCCCGCCGGCGATCGTGAACGGCACCGCGTAGTGGAGGCTGAGCAGCTGCGGCAGGAACCAGGCGTAGCCGGTGAGCGTGAACAGGAGCCCAATCTGGTCGGCCGGGTGGCGCTGCCAGGCGATGATGCCGGTGCCCAGGTAGGCGGCCAGCACAACGGTGGTGGAAAAGACGAAGAGCGGCGCGGGCGGGCCCGGCCAGCCGTTGACATAGAAGGTGACCAGCTGGAACGTGATGGTCGCCAGGGCGGCGGCGATCAGCGCGGCGCGCAGCCGGGGGTTCACGGGGGTTGGCCGTTCAGGTAGCCGCGCAGGGCACGGGCGCTGAGCTGATCCTTGGGCAGGAACCCGGCCGCCGGGCTGGCCGCGATCCGTCCGCCGTAGTCGCTGGCCTCGCGGGTCGAGGTGAGGACGATGACGGGCTTCGGCTGGGCGGGCTGTCCTTGCTGGCCGGGCGGGCCTTGCTGGCCGGGCTGACCTTGCTGGCCGGGCTGGCCGGGCTGGCCTTGTGCGGCGGTCAGCCGGCGGGCCACCTCGAATCCGTCGGTGTCCGGCAGCTGGATGTCGAGGAGAACGAGCTGGGGGCTGATCGCCGCGGCCGCCGACGCCGCCTCGGCGCCGGTGGCCGCCTCGGTCACGGT
>DASVBE010000191.1:0-3042 GCA_036375995.1 Streptosporangiaceae bacterium
GTCACCGGCGGCCCGGTCCCGGTCCGCCCCCGGACCGACCACAACCCCCTGCACCGCGAGGACTACCTGCGCAACCTCCGCCGCGTCGCCCCGGGCCGCGCCGGCGGCGGCTGACCGCCGGGCTGCGACGTGGCGGGCTGCGGGCTGAGGACTGCCCGCTCAACCTCGCCGGGCCGACCCCGGGCCGCGCCGACGGCGGCTGACCGCGGGCTGCGTGGCAGCCAGCCGGGGTAAAGGGTGCATGGAGCGACCTTGAGCATCGGACTCCGCTCGTAGGGTGCTGGCAGGTGGGAAGCAGCCGCTGGCGGGAGGGTCATGACCGGGCCGCCGGGCGGAGTACGGTCTGCTGTGAGCGGGGACGGAGGCCCTGTTCAGGGGCCGTTGAGCAGGCTGCTGTCCCAGGCGCTGGTCGCGTTCACGATCGAGGCCGACAACGAGGCCGAGCACCGGATACCGCACCGCACGGCCAGCCATGGCGGGTCGGCCGGAGCGCCGGGCCCGTGGCTGGTGTCGCTGGTGATGTGGCAGAACTGCCTGCGGTATCTGACGGACGACGGGATCACGGTCGCTGATCTAGCTCAGGCCGCCCGGACCCCGGCCGATCTGAACGGCATGTGGCGCTGGGGTTACCTCCGCATCGACCCGCCCCCGCCGCGGAAACCCGCTTAGCCCGGTCCGTTCCCCCGGATCGGACGACCTGGGCTCTCCGGGTTGATCCTGGTGAGCAGCTTCCCGATGCGATCCTATTCGTCCTCCATTTCGATCAGCAACCCAATGGGCGACACGGCTCGAACGCATGTTTGACACAACCGGCCCTGGTCCGGCAAGGTGAGCCACGCGGAGAGCACAGCAGCGCCAATGGGCAGGAGGCACCCTCGTGGGTCAGAAGACGGTCAAGTTCAGCGACCTCAGCGGCGAGCTCATCATCAAGGACGACAGCCTGGCCCGGATCGTGGTGCACGAGCACCCGGAGCTGGGCGGCGGCCCGGTCGAGATCGAGGTTCACGCGGACGAGGCGCGGGCCATCGACCAGGCCGCGGTGGAGGTTGCCGTTGTCGACCTGTACTTCCCTGACCAGGACGAGCCCCGGCGCGCGTATATGGACCTGGCCGCGTTCGACGAGCTGTCCACCGAGCAGCCGATGAGCGAGCTGCTGGCCGCGGCCCGGCCTGCCCGGCGCGGCGCGAAGAGCAGCGCCGCCAGCCCGGCCCGGGCCGACCGGCTGAACTACGCCAGCCTGGAGCACGCCGGCCGGCCGCACCGGGGCAAGGTCACCGACGAGGAGAAGCAGCTGGTCCGGGAGCACTTTGACGAGGTGAATGACCGCCTGGCGGCGGCCGGGCTTCGCCCGATCAGCCTGTCGGACCCGGACCACCTGGACCGTTACGACCTGGCCGGCCTGGCTGCCGAGCGCGGGGTCAACGGGTCACAGTCTGGCCCGGAGAGCCCGCACGCGGCATCCCAGGCGGACGCGGACGGCCAGGACGACCTGGACGGCATCGACGAGCCGGCCGAGCTCGACGATCTGGCCCGGACCACGGCCGCGTAGCCGGTTCCGGCCCGCGGCCCGGCCTCAGGACCGCTTCCCCGGCCCGCGTACGGGGCCTGCTTGCGGGCCGTCCCGGCCCTCCTCAGCTTGACATACCATGCATTGCTAACTATAGTTAGCAACGTAAGGATGATATGAGGAGGACATGATGGACACCCGCAAGGTAGGCCAGGAGGCCGCGGGCAAGGTCCTGGAGCAGGCCCGCAAGGGCCAGGAGACGGTCACCGGCGCGCTGAAGACCGCGGCGTCGGTCGCGCAGTTCGTGGCACCACCGCTGCCGCCGTCGGTCAGCTCCCGGCTACCCAGCCGCGACGACCTGACCGCGAACGCGCAGAAGCTGGCCGACCAGCTGCAGCACACCCAGCACCGGGCCGGCGAGCTGATCGCCGCACAGCGCAAGGCCGCAGCCGGCCAGGCCGGCCACGCCCAGCGCCGCGCCAGCGAGCTACTCGACCCCGCAATCAGGGCCGCAGCCGACCGGGCCAGCACCGCCCAGCGCCGCGCCAGCGAGCGCCTTGACCCCGCAATCAAGGCCGCAGCCGACCGGGCCAGCACCGCCCAGCAGCGCGCCGGCGAGCGCCTAGACCTCGCACTCAAGGCCGCGGTGGACCGGGCCAGCACGGCCCAGCGCCACGCCAGCGAGCGCCTTGACCCCGCAATCAAGGCCGCGGCCGACCGGGCCAGCACCGCCCAGCAGCGCGCCAGCGAGCACCTTGACCCGGCGCTGCGGACCGCCATCAGCGGGGCGGATCAGGCCCAGCGGCGGATCGGCCACCTGCTGGAGATCCCGCGGCACGCCGCGGCGGACCGGGCGGGCATCGCGCAGCAGCGGCTCAGCGAGCTGCTGACCGCGCAGCGCCAGCTCGCGGCACAGGTCATGGACAAGGTCGCCCCGCTGCTCGACAGGGCCGGGGTGCCAGCCGAGGTGACTAAGCGGTTCACCGAGCAGCTGAACCTGCCGGCTGGTCACGGCCACGAGACGGCCGAGGGCCCGAGCACGGCCAACGGCACCGCCAGCGCGCCGCCGGCCAGCCCGGCGACGGAGGCCGGCAGCACGACGGCCAGTCCGAGCACGAACGGCGCCAGCACGGCCAAGGCCGCCGCAACCCCGAAGGCTGCCACCGGCACCAAGGCCAGCGGCACCAAGGCCGCCGGCACCGCGAAGGCGGCCGGCACCAAGGCCAGCCGCACGAAGGCGGCCGGTGGCGCCAGGATCACCCGCGCCAGGGCCAATGGCGCCAAGGCCGGCACCGCGAAGGCCACCAGCACCAAGGCCGGCACCAGGAAGGCCGCCAGCGCCAAGGCCGGCACCGCGAAGGCCGCCAGCACCGGGGTCGGCACCGCGAAGGCCGCCAGCGCCAAGGACAGTGGCACCGAGGCGGCCGACGCCAAGGCGTCTGGCAGCACCAAGGCCGCCAGCACCGGGGCCGCCAGCACCGGGGCCGCCAGCACCGGGGCCGCCAGCACCGGGGCCGCCAGCACCGGGGCCGCCA
>DASVBE010000286.1:0-31823 GCA_036375995.1 Streptosporangiaceae bacterium
GTCCATCCGGGCCGCACTGTGCTTGCTGGCTCGCTCCGGGCCGCTGGGGGGCACTGCCTTCCCTCCTCCCTCCTTCGGCGCTCCTTCGTCGCGCCGGCGTCGCTCGTCAGGAAAACAGCGCCGGCGCACCTGCGCTCGCCCGGCCGGCTTCGCCGGCGGCTTGCTGGCTCGCTTCGGGCCGCTAGCCTAGGCCGGCTCCGCCGATGGACGCCAAGCGGGTCAGCGAGTGCAGCCGCCCGCCCCGTAGAAGTTGGGGCCGGCCAGCCCGGGACCGGTGATCAGCGGCCGGTGCCGGCCGCCGCCGGGCGGGTAGGCGGTGTCCCACCACTGGCGGAAGAACGTCGTCAGACGGACCTGGCACGCCGCGCTCGGGTTCGGCAGCCAGTGCGCGAACGCGACCTCCAGCTGGCCCTCGGTGATCGAGCCGCCGCCGTGCTGCTGCTGTATGCGGGCCAGGGCCTGGCTGAAACGGTCCGGGCCCAGGATGGCCCGCAGGGCGATGTAGCTGATGCCCGGCCGCAAGTAGGTGTTGTTGCCGCCGAACAGCAGGTACGGCGTCGGGTCGGACGGTGCGTGCCGCCAGAAGTTCTTCCCGGTGGTGTTGTAGAACTCGTTGAAAGCGCTGGTCAGCGATCGCCCGAAGGCCCGGCGGCCGGCCGGCGCGGACAGCCCGCCGGACTTGGCCGCTGCCTTCCTGGCCTGGAACAGGAACTCGCCCAGCGTGGCCAGGCCCTCCTTGAAGAACGTCAGGTGGTAGTCGGCCTCGGTGACGTGGTCGCCCCACCACTGGTGCATGTTCTCGTGGTAGAGGGTGTCGGTGTCGATCTTGCCGCCCGCGAAGGTGATCATGGTCACCATCTCCTCCTCGAAGGAGGCCGACGGGCGCCCGACCACAACGCCGTCCGAGCTGAACGGGAACGGCCCGTTGAACCTCGCCTCGAACGCGGTGATGTCCGGCTGCAGGTTCATGATCTTGCGGTTCTTCGCCTTCCGCTTCGGGCTCAGCGAGCTGGCCTGAGCCTGGTAGAAGGGCCGCCCGTGCACCATCCGCCGGGTCAGCTGGTAGTGGCCGACGCTGTTCTCGACGAGGTAGCTGGCCACCCGGCCGGCCATGTGCCAGTGCCAGGTCACCGAGCCACGGCGGAACAGCTTGTCCGGCGGGTTGGCCTGCCGGGACACCAGGATGCCGTTGGCCAGCGCGGTGCGGCCCGCGGTCACGGTGTCGTAGAAGTCGTAGGTCGGTTTGGCCGACGGGAAGTCGTTCAGCGGCATCCAGTCCTCGGTGCCTACTGGCTCGGTGGTGACGAACCCGCCGTCGCCGGCCGGCTTGGCTGACCGGAACCAGCCCTCGGTGGTGCCGTCGCCGTCGGTGTGCACCCCGGGCCGGCCGGTGTACCACACGGTCACGGTGAACACCGACCCGCTGGGCAGCGGCGCGGCCGGGGTGATGACCAGCTTGCTGGCCGGGCATGGCGTGCCGTTCTGCGCGTTGCGGGTGGCGAACGAGGTGGAGCGCAGTTCCGGGGTGCAGGCCGGCGGCAGCATGTTGTGCCGTGGCCCGCCCACGCGGCGGTTCTCCGAAGCCTGGTGCGCGGCGGGCCGCGGGTCGTCCTGCCCGCGCGGGTCGCCGGGGAACGTCGGCTGCACGAACCGGAAGCTGGCCGGCGCCCCGTTGACCTGGACCCGCCGGACGGTCAGGTCCGGGCCGTCCGCGACGTTGACCGTGGACCGGCGTTCCAGGTCGAGGCTGAAGCTGGTCAGGCACTGGGTGGCGCGGTCCTGCAGGGTGACGTGGTTGCCGGGCAGGAACCGGTTGCGGACCGCGTCGTAGATCATGTGCACGTCGGTGTGCACGCTGACGTAGCCGCCGTTGCCGGTCTCCGGGTAGACGTGCGAGCCGGGCGGCGCCAGCGTGTGCGCGCCCGCCGAGCACCCGGCCCCCGCCCGTCCCGCGGCCGCCGCCTGCCCCGCGGCCGCCGCCTGCCCCGCCGCGCCCGCCCGGGCCGGGCCGGCCAGGGCCGGGCCGGTGGCGGCCAGCCCCGGCAGGGTGGCGGCGAGGGCAGCGGCGATCATGCCGCGGCGGAGGCTGGTCCTCATCGGGCGCTCCTGCCTGTCACGGTCGGGGGACCGGGCCGGGCCACCGCTCGAAAGAGCGCCGGCCGGCGCCGGGCGGGAAACACCGCGCGGCTCATTGTCTGCTGGGCCGCCCGCCCCCGGCAAGATCCGCTAGCCCTCCCCGGCTACGGTTACGGGGCCGGCATGGCCGCGGCCAGGTGGCCACCGCCGGCCCGCCCGGTCAGTACCGCGGTCGGGTGCGGCACGTGGTCCAGGTAGCGCAGGCCGACCCGGGCCCGGGCGCCGTACGGCCCGGTTACGGTCAGCGCCGCGGTGATCAGCCCGGCGTTCTGGTCCCAGCGCACGGTCCCGCTGACCCGGGTGTCGGCCGTCCAGCGGACCTGGTGCAGCCGGATCCCGACCAGGCTGCGGCCCGGGTAGCTGAACCGGAACGTGCCGCCGCGCAGGCCCCAGCCGCGCACGCCGTCGCCGTAGTACCAGCGCCAGACCGCGTCACCGACCGCGGCCGCGCCCACCGCGGCCAGCCGCCGCCCGGTCAGGCCGGCCTGGTTGCCGGGCCCCGCGGCGGCCGCGGCGACCTGGCCCAGCCGGGCCGGGAACGTGCCGGGCACCCGAACCTCAGGGGTGTGCGCCGCGCACGACGTATTCAGCCGGCGCAGCCCGGCCGGGTTCGCGATGAACCGCCGGACCAGCCCGGACGCACAGCCGAACACGTCGTCCATGGCGTTGACGTGAGTGTCGTTGCGGACCAGGACCCATCGCGCCGATGGGCCCATGTCCCTGGCCACCTGCTGCCCCTCGAACGGCGTGGTGAGCGAGTCCAGGTCGCCGGACAGCACGAGCACCGGCAGGTTCCGCGGCGCGTACGGCGGCGGGGTCGTGATCGGCGGAACGCGGCCCTGCGGCGCGGGCCAGTCCAGGCAGGCGTCGAACTCCTCCTCCGGCTCGGTCACCCACTCATTGACGGTGAACGGCGCGAACGCGTCGGGTGGCAGCGCGGCCAGGGCCCGGGCGTAGGAGGCGGCGCGCTGCGCCGGGGAGTCCGCGTAGCTGACCGGCTGGGGGTAGTCCAGGCAGGTCACGGCCTGGTACAGGCCGTCGTTGAAGTCCCGCACCGGGCCCGACGTGCCGGTGAACACGTCCTGCCGGGTAAGCCGCAGCAGCGGCGCCTTGTCATGGTCGCGCAGCAGGGCCCGGGCCGCCGGGTCCAGTTCCCGGTACACCCCGCTGTCCGAGCCCGCGTCGTTGACCATCTCGCTCAGGTCGGCCACCGTGACCCGCTCGAACACCCGGCGGCCGCCCGGCGCCCGCGTCCACCCGGCCACCGTGTGCGCGCGCAGGTACCGGGCCAGGTTCCCGATCGTGGCCCAGGCCCGGCCCGGCGCCGCCCGGTGGCAGGCCACGCTGCGGTCGCAGGACAGGTTGAATGCGTGCCGGGCGGTCACGATCATGTGCGGGTAGAACGGGTTGGCCTGGCTGACCGGGTACGCGGAGTCCAGCGTCACCGACCGGAGCAGGCTCGCGTACCGCGCGGTGAGCGTCTGCCCGAAGAACGTGCCGTACGAGTCCCCGTAGAAGTCCACTTTCCCGGTCCGCAGCCGGTGCAGCAGCAGGGCCACGTCCCGGGCGGCAAAAGCGGTCGTGTACAGGTCGCTGGCCGCCACGAAGCCGCCCCCGGGCCGCTTGGTGCGGTCCAGCTGGCGGCCGCACTTGCCCGTATCCACGGTGTACGCGGCGATCCCGTACGCCGCCCGCCAGTTCTGCAGCGCCTTGCACAGGAAGGCCGAGGAGTTCCCGGTGCCGCGCAGGTTGACCAGCAGCAGGTTGCGATGCGCCAGCAACGGCCCGAACGTGCCCAGGTAAGAACCGGCCGAGCCGGTGGTCGGGAACCCAGGACCGCCCTCGGTAGCCAGGATCGTCCCCACCGGATCGCCGCGGCGCGCCGGATACCACCAGAAACCGATCTTGATCCGCCCGGCCGACGGGTCCCGGTAGTCCAGCGGCACGCTGATACGTGTGCACCAGGCCAGCACGGAGGCCGCACACGGCGGGATCGTGACCGTCCCCACCCGGATCGGCTTCCGGTGCCGGGTGCCTGCAGCCGCCGGCACCCGGCCCGCCATGCTCCTGACCGGGGGCTGCCGGGCCACCGGCACCGGATGCGGCCGCCCGCCGGGCACCCTCGCGGAAACGGCCAGCGGCCGGGCCGGGCTGGCCGCAGCCTGACCAGCAGCGAGCAGGGCAGAAACAGCCACGGCCGCGGTCACGACCGCCAGAAATGGGCGCATAGCGGACAAGGTGTCACCCGCACGCCTCCCCGGCAAGACCCAGCCGAACTGCCTTCCCCCCGGCCAGGCCCCGATCGCTTCATGGCGCGGAGCCGGCGGCGAGCTCCCCCGCGATGCCGTCCAGCAGGAACCGCAGCCCCAGCTCGAACTGCTCCCCTGGTGCCGCCCCCGACGGCCGGGCCAGCCAGCCCGCCAGAATCGGGAACCGCCCGTCCGCCAGCCCGCGCACAGCGGCCAGCGCGGACCGCAGCGCCCCCTCGTCGTCCAGCCCCAGCCGCCGGCTCATCCTGGCCTCCTCGGCCTCCTGCAGCCCGCTGCCCACGATGTGCCGGTCGATCAGCGCCGCATACGTCATTGCCTCAGCGGCCGTCGCTCCCTGCCCCACCAGCACCGCGAGCATGAACTCCAGCCGCCGCATCAGGTTCGGCCCCACCGGCGGCCGGGTGTGATACAGCGCCGCGAACCACGGATGCCGCTGAATCATCCGCCGCGTCGAGACAGCCAGCCCGTGCAGGTCAGCCCGCCAGTCCGCGGCCGGCCCGGCAGGCACGGGGATCTCCCCGGCGACCCGGTCGAGCATCAGGTCGACCAGGCCGTCCTTGCTCCCCACGTACCGGTACAGCGCCATCGCCGAATACGAGCCCAGCCGCGCGGCCACCGCCTGCATGGTCAGCGCCTCCGGGCCGGCCTCGTCGGCCAGGCCGATCGCGGCGGTCACGATCGGCTCCCGGCCCAGTGCCTGCCGCCGGGGCGGCGGGTCCGGCTGGGCCCAGATCAGCCGGACCGGGCCGCCCTCGGCGTGGCGCACGGTCTGAGTTTAGCAGCTAAACTCAGATTTACATAGTAAACGACGGCTCTGGAAGGATGCGTTTCGATGACCGGCGACAGCACGGTGACCAGCCCCTTCGAGCCCGCCGGGATCCGTCTCGGCGTGGTCCGCGGGATCAGTTACGGGCTGTTCAGTCCGCCCGGTGAGTTCGTCCCGCAGGCCCGCGCGCTGGGCGCCGGCCTGATCAGGGCCTACCTGTTCTGGAGCCAGGCCGAGCCCGAGCCCGGCCGCTACGAATGGGGCACCGTGGACCGGCTGCTCGCGCAGCTGGACGGCAGCGAGGAGGTCTGGCTCACGGTGTGCTCGTCATCCCCGTGGGCGACCCGCCAGGCCACCGACTTCCTGCCGCCCTCCCCCGCACACGACCAGGGCGCGTACGGCGAGTTCGTCCGGCGGCTGGTCAGGCACTGCGGCGGCCGGGTCAGGTACTGGCAGTGCGACAACGAGCCGAGCAACACCGGCCTGCTGTGGGCCGGCACCGCCACCGAGTACGTGACCCAGCTGGCCACCTTCTACCGCGCGGTCAGGGACGCCGACCCGGCCGCCGCGGTGGTCCTCGGCGGCTGCGGGTACGACGTGCTGAGCAGCGAGCCCGGCAGCGAGCCGCGGCAGTTCTTCAGCCACCTGGCCAAGGCTGGCCGCGACTTCTTCGACCTGTTCAGTGTGCACCTGTACGGTGACCTGGCCAGCGTGCCCGGCTACCTGGACGACGCCCGCCAGATCATGCGCGCGCACGGGTACGTCAAGCCGCTGCTGGCCGGCGAGCTCGCGGGCCCGCAGCCGTTCGAGTTCCCGGCCGCGATGGCGGTCGTGCAGCAGGCCTTCGCCGCCGCGTTCACCGGGGCGGAGGCGCCCGGGCAGAGCACGGTTGACCTGAGCACGGGCGAGCTGACCGAGCGGGTCAGCCAGGACACCCCCGAGCACCGGGCGATGGACTCGCTCTACGCCCGGATGGCCGAACTGCCGCCCGAGCTGGCCATGTTCCTCGACGGCTGCCCGGACGAGCTCGAGGCCAGACGGCAGCGCATCCAGTGCCGCCAGATCGTGCAGCGGGCGATGCTGGCGCTGGCCGCCGGGGTACGGCGGACCGCGTACTGGAACCTGGCCCCCGAGGCCCCGGGCCCGGCCGATCACCGGCAGATGATGAGCTTGCTGATCGGCAAACTGCCGCTTATGGATTACGGGGGCCGCGAGCTGACTGTCCGTCATCCAGCGGCGGGCACCTTCGCGCTGCTGGCCCGCCAGCTGGCCGGCGCCACCGCGGTGACCCGCCGGGAGCTGGCCGGCCACCCGTCGGTGCGGGCCTTCGAGGTCAGCCGGGACAACCGCGGCCCGCTCCTGGTCCTCTGGAACCAGCGGGACACGTTCAGCGGTGAGGACGAGCCGCCCGCCGGGGTCCGCTGGCCGTGCCCGGCCCCGGCCGCCACGGTCACCGACGCGTTCGGCGAGACCTGGCTGGTCAAGGCCGAGGATGGCGCTCTCCCCCTGCGCGTCGGCGCCACCCCGCTGTTCGCCGAGCCCGCACCGCAGCTGACCCCGGCCTCAGCCCGCTGACGGCCCCTGGGCGTCGGGCCAGGCCAGCTCGGCACCCCATGGGCCGCTTTGGCGATGACGACTATCCGCGCCCTGCTCGGCCAACTCGGCTGCAGGCCGTGCGGCCGGTGTCCTGGATCTCGAGAGGACGGCGCAGCGCCGGTGCGCTCGGTCACTCCAGTGTTCGCCGAACCAGCGCTGCGGCTGGCTCCACCGTCAGTCGCCGGTGATCGGGGTCTTGCACGTCGGGCAGACCGTGGGCGGGTCCTCGTCGGCGATGCTGCCGCAGCGCGGGCAGACCCTCTTCAGCCAGCACGGTGCGTCGCCGGGCCGTTCTTCGGCGGGCTCACCCCGCCCCGTCTGGTACGTCACTCTTCCGAGTATGCCTCCGGCGCTACTGTGCTCCCATGACCGATGCGGGCGTAGTCGTCTGGTACAACCCGAGCTGCTCCAAATGCCGCGGTGTGGGTGAGCTGCTGGCCGCGTACGGCGTGCCCGAGCAGCGGGTGTTCTACCTGGACAACCCGCCGTCGGAAGCCGAGATCGCCCGAGTGCTCGCCCTGCTCGGAACCGGCGACCCGCGGGCGCTGATGCGCACCGGCGAGGCCCGATACGCCGAGCTGGGCCTGGAGAGCGCCAGCCGGAACGAGCTGATCGCGGCCATGGCCCGCTACCCCGAGCTGATCGAGCGGCCGGTGGTGATCTGGCCGGACCGCGCCATCGTGGCCCGCCCGCCCGAGCTGCTCCTCCCGCTGCTGGAAGCCGGCCAGGACTGAGCAGATCTCAGCGCCCAGAGGTCCCGTTCATACGGTGTCGTGGATGAGCCTCACGAGGTCAGCGTTGACCTGCTCGGCGTGGGTGACGTAGAGCCCGTGGCCAGCGGTGGGGTATTCCTTGTAGACACAGCCAGGGATCAGTTTCGCGGTGCGCCGGCCGGTCAGGTCGATGGGTGCGGACTGGTCAGCGGCACCGTGGATGACAAGTGCCGGGATGCTGATAGCGCGAAGGTCATCGCGGTGATCGGCGTGGAACGATGACGTCCACATCTCGACCGTCGCGGCCGGGGAGGCGGACAGGCACCGGCGTAGTTCGTTGTCGATCAGCGCCGGGGAGACATCGTTGCCCAGATGGGTCGCGAAGTAGCCCTGGGCGCGGTCGGCGAACCATTTCGGCCGGTCCCGGTGGAACTGGGCGACCGCCTCGTCGCAGGCGGCCTGGGGCAGGCCACAGGGGTTGTCTTCGGTCTGCTTGAGGAATGGCAGGGTCGCGGCGAGGAACGCGACCCGGGCGATCCGGCTCTCGCCGTGCCGTGCTAGGTAGCGGGCGGCCTCGCCGCCGCCAGCCGAATGCGCGACCAGGGTGACCTTCCGCAGGTCCAGGTGCTCGATCAGCGCAGCCAGGTCATCGGCGCGGGTATCGATGTCATAACCGCCGGGCGGCCGGTCAGAGCGGCCATGCCCCCGCCGGTCCAGCAAAACGCAGCGATACCCGCGCTCAAGGAAGTACGGGACCTGGTACTCCCACATGTCGGCGTTGAGCACCCAGCTGGCGACAAACACGATCGGCGATCCGCTGCCGTAGTTCTCGTAAGCCAGGCGTGTGCCGTCGCGCGTCTCAAAGAACGGCATCTCAGTCTCCTCAGGTAAAGGGCTTGGGTTTGCCGGGCCGGCCAGGGTGCCGGCTTCCCGCTGGCATCAGGAAGATGTCGCTGGCGCTACGTGTCAGCACCTTCCAGCATTTCTTTCAGCGTGCTGAGGTTGCGTGCCACCGCCACCCTGATCCTGGCTGCCGCCAGCGGCCCGACCGGGCGCAGCAGGGCCGATACAGGTTCCAGCTCGACATCGTTTGCCAGCTGGGTTCCGCCTGCCGCTGGTTTCAGCAGATAGCTGGCCGTGGCGTGGAAGGGGCCGAGCTGTCCCTTTATGGCGATGCGGCTGGGTGGCTCGAAAACAGTGATCTCGAGGCTCTCCTCGCTGCGGCGGGGGATTGTGCGGGTCTGCCGGTAGGTGGCACCCACACCGGGCGGGCCCGGCGAGGTCGGCACGGTGCGCTCGATCGCGTAGTTCCATTTCGGGATGTTCCGGAGGTCGGCCAGGAACGCGAAGACCTCATGGGGGGCCCGGGTGATCGTGATGGTGTTCTGGAACGTTTGCATCGTGGTCTCTGGCGTCAGCTGGCCAGCAGCCGCTGGGCCGCTGTGGGGTCGTGGGCGGGCAGTACGGTCAGGCCGGGCTGCCGCTCGGCGAGCGCGAGGACATGGCGGGTGGATTCGGCGAGCTGGCGGCGGTGGCCGACGCCGGGCAGCTGGCCGCGTTGCAGGAGGTCAGCGCCGTAGGTGAGGTCGCCGGTGAGGAGCAGGGGCCGCCTGTGGCTGCGCCGGACCAGCAGCGACAGGGATCCGGCCGTGTGGCCGGGGGTGGGCAGTAGCACCAGCGACCCATCACCCATCACGTCAAGTGATTCGGTGAAAGGCGCGAGGCTGGGGTCATGCGCGGGCTCCATGGTGACATGGCGCCAGTGCAGGCCCGGAAGCTGAATGTGCATCCGCAGGAACCCGCGCAGCTCGGGACCTGGCTTGGCCAGCTCGGCCCACTCGGCGGCTGACACCAGCAGGTCGGCGCCGGCCAGCTCAGGCAGCCCGCCGATGTGGTCCTGGTGCAGGTGGGACACGATCGCGGTATCAACGTCAGAGGGCGCGTAGCCGAGCGTGGCCATCTGGGCCGGCAGGGTGTCCCGCTCGCCGACATCAAAGCGGGCGAGCCGGTCGTAGATATGGCCGGTGAAGCCGCCAGGGAAGTAGGCATCATCAGTGACGGAGGCTCTGTCTTGCCCGGTGTCGAAGAGGAGCAGCCCTTTGGCGTGCTCGATGACGTAAACGTTGATCGGACGGGGCAGTGTCCACCGCCGGGATGTCAGCAACCACCAGTACAGGGGCTTGCGGGTGCCGTAGGGGTGTTCGGGCCGGATCTGAACGGTGCCGGTGCTGATCACCGAGACCGCCTTCACCGCGTCCCGTGATCCGGGCTCAGACCGTGACACGGGGACCGGGATGTCCATGGTTCCAACTCTTTCGCTGCTGGGCGCTGCCTGGTCTTCTCAGGCCTTACGCGTCCCAGGCTGCCGCCGGCCCGCAGGCATGTCTGTGATGTGAGTTGCGAACCGGGCGACCAAAGTCACACCCCGGCTGATCCTCCGGACTCGGCGTACAGCCGGGTCGCGTCGAGGATCACGATGCGGTCCGCCGAGGTCGCCAGGACACCGGCCACCCGCAGATCGCGAACCACCCGGGCCGCCACCTCGCGGACCGACCCGACCGCATCGGCCAGCTCCTGCTGCGAGACGTGGGCGGCGAGCCGGCCGGCCGGCGCCTGCTGGGCGGAAGCAAGATCAAGAAGGTGCGCGGCGACCCGCTGGCGCACTGACCCGAATGCGTTGACGGCGGTCTGCTCCAGAGTGTCATACAGGCGGCGATTCAGTTCCCCGGCGATCGCCCACGACACCCGGGGATCACGGCGAGCGGCCGAGGTCAGTGTTTGTGAACTGATCCGGAACAGGCCCGATGGCTCCACCGTCTGGACTCCGACCCTCGCTGGGCCGCCCACCAGCACGGCGATACCCAGCACGTCGCCGGGCCGGGCATACCGGACCGTAACCTGCCGCCCCTCCAGTGACACCAGGAACACCCGCAGCAGCCCCTGGACGACCAGGGCCGCCCACGGCTTCGCTCCCGGCTGGTAGACCACGGTACCGGCGGGGTAGTCGGCCCGCTCGCCGCCGGCCCGGATGTCGCTGATCACCTCGGCTGGCAGCTCCGCCAGGAAGCTGTGCGCCAGCGCATCGTCGACCTCACGGTCAGCCATCATCCACCCGCCTGACTGGACAAAGCGCTGCCCAGCATGCCAGGGCGCGCTGCCCTAGCTGGCGCGGGGCATCCCCGGCAGGCCGAGCTGGCGGGCGATGATCATGCGCTGCGCCTCGGAGGTGCCCTCGCCGATCTCCAGGATCTTGGCGTCCCGGTAGAACCTGGCCACCGGGTACTCGTTCATGAACCCGTAGCCGCCGAAGATCTGGGTCGCGGCCCGGGCGTTGTCCATCGCGGCGTTCGAGGCAATCAGCTTGGCCATGGCTGCCTCCTGCTTGGCCGGCTGCCCGGCCACCAGCCGGGACGCCGCCGCGTAGCAGGCCGTCCTGGCCGCGTAGCAGCGGGCCTGCATGTCCGCGATCGCGAACTGGATGGCCTGGTACTCGCCGATGGCCCGGCCGAACGACTGGCGCTCGCCCGCGTACCGCAGGCACTCATCGACACAGCCCTGGGCCAGCCCCACGGACAGCGCGGCGATCGCCACCCGGCCCTCGTCCAGCGTGCTCAGGAACTGGGCGTAGCCGCGGCCCCGCTGGCCGAGCAGGTTCTCCTCGGGCACGCGCACGCTGTCGAAGAACAGCTCCCTGGTGTCCGACGCGCACCAGCCGACCTTGGACACGTGACCGCCGACGGTCAGGCCGGGGCTGCCGGCCGGCATCAGGAACGCCGAGATCTCCTTGTCCCCGGTCTTCGCGGCGACCGTGATCAGCGAGGTGATGTCGGTGCCCGCGTTGGTGATGAAGGCCTTGGAGCCGCTGATGACCCACTCACCGCCGTCCTGCCGGGCGGTGGTCCGCATCCCGCCGGGCACGTCCGTGCCGCCGCCGGGTTCGGTCAGCCCGAACGCGGCCAGGTGCTCGCCCGCGCACAGGGCGGGCAGCCACTGGCGCTTCTGCTCCTGCGTACCGAACCGGTAGACCGGCGTGGCGCCCAGGCAGACCGCGGCCTCCAGGGTGATCGCCACCGACGAGTCGACCCGGCCCAGTTCCTCGATGGCCAGGCAGACGGCCAGCAGGTCGCCGCCCATTCCGCCGTACTCCTCCGGGAACGGCAGGCCGAACAGGCCCATCTTGGCCATCGCGGCGATCAGCGGGTACGGGAACGCGTTCCGCTCGTAGTAGTCGCCGATCACCGGGGCGACCTCGTCCCTGGCGAACGCCGCCACCGTTTCCCGCAGCGCCTCGTGCTCGCTGCTCAGGGTGAAATCAATCACTGCTCTTCCCTTCCCTGTCCCCCAGCTCGTCCTCGGGTCCGCCGGCCGCGGAAATGACGGCCAGTACCTGGTCCAGGGCGACCAGCGCACCGGCCCGCACCGGCAGTTCGGTGACCGTTCCGGCCACCGGGGCCACCACGGTGTGCTCCATCTTCATCGCCTCGACCACGACCAGCGGCTGGCCGGGCAGCACGTCCTCGCCCACCGTGGTCTTCACCGCCTGCACGGTGCCCGGCATCGGGCTGCGCACCGCGCCCGCGGCGGCCTGCGGCCCGGCCGCCCGGCGGCTGGGCGGCGGCGTGGTGTCCAGCGCCCAGGCGTGCCCGTCCCGGCCCAGCCAGCGCACCGGGCCGTCGGCGGCCCGGGTGAACCGGGACACCGCGCCGCCGTAGCTGACCACCAGCTCGTCACCGTCCCGGCGGGCCGCGGCGGGCACCGGGTCGGCGTCGCCGACGGCGACCTCGGCGGCGTGCGGCCGGCCGCGGACCGCGACCTGGCGGCCGGCGACCGGCCAGCGGGTCCAGGCGGGCCCGCCGGGCCGCCAGCCGTCCGGGATCTGCCACGGCCCGGGCGCGGCGGTCTCCAGATCGAGCGCGCAGTCCAGGGCGGCCGCGGCGAGCACCTCGTCCGGGACCGGCTCCGCGCCCGCAGCCCCGTGCTGGGCAGAACCGTGCTGGGCAGAACCGTGCTGGGCGGCCGCGAGCCGCTCGGCCAGCCCGGTGTCCAGGCGGCCGGCCTGCACCTGCGGATCGGCCAGCAGCGCGCGCAGGAAGGCCACGTTGGTCCGCACCCCGAGCAGCGTGTACGAGGCCAGCGCCTGGTCCAGGCGGCGCAGCGCGGCCGGCCGGTCAGGACCGCACGCGATCACCTTGGCCAGCATCGGGTCGTATCCGCCGCCGACCTCGCTGCCCTCGGTCAGCCCGGAATCGACCCGCACCGACGGCAGCCCCGGCTCGGCCAGCCGCAGCACCCGCCCGCCGGTGGGCAGGAACCCGCGGGCCGGGTCCTCGGCGTAGACCCGGGCCTCGGCCGCGTGCCCGGAGAACCGCACGTCCTCCTGCCGCATCGGCAGCGGCTCCCCCGCCGCCACCCGCAGCTGGAGCTCGACCAGGTCCAGCGGCCCGGCCTGGCCCGCGGCCACGGACACGGCCAGCTCGGTGACCGGGTGCTCGACCTGGAGCCGGGTGTTCATCTCCATGAAGAAGTACTCGTCCGGGCGGTCCGCGGAGACGATGTACTCCACGGTCCCGGCGCTGGTGTAGCCGACCGCCTGGGCCGCGGCGACCGCGCTGGCGCCCATCGCGGCCCGGGTCCGGGCGCCGCTCTCGCCGCCGCCGGCCAGCAGCGGCGACGGTGCCTCCTCGATAATCTTCTGGTGCCGCCGCTGCAGGCTGCACTCGCGCTCGCCGAGGTGCACCGCGTGGCCGTGCGCGTCGGCGAAGACCTGGATCTCGATGTGCCGCGGGCTGGTGATGAAGCGCTCGGCGAGCAGCGTGCCGTCACCGAACGACGCGACGGCCTCCCGGCGGGCCCCGGCGATCGCGTCCCCCAGTCCGGCCGGGTCGCGGACCAGCCGCATGCCCTTGCCGCCACCGCCGGCCGACGGCTTGAGCAGCACCGGGTGGCCCTCCGCCAGCCCGATGGCCAGCGCCGCCTCGGCCAGCTGCGCATCGGTCAGCGACGGGTCGTCGCTGCCCGGCACGACCGGCACGCCCGCGGCCGCCACCGTCCGCTTGGCCGCGATCTTGTCGCCCATCGCGGCGATCGCGTCCGGCGGTGGGCCGACGAAGACCAGGCCGTTCTCCGCGCAGGCCCGGGCCAGCGCCGGGTTCTCGGCCAGGAACCCGTACCCGGGGTGCACCGCCTCGGCGCCGCTGCGCCGGGCCGCGCCGATGACGTCGTCCACGGACAGGTAGCTGCCGATCAGCACCGCGGCGTCGGCGGCGGCCGCGGCCCGCCCGGCGGCGTCCTGCGCTGTGCAGGTCACCACCGACCGGATGGCCAGCCGGCGGAGGGTCCGGGTGATCCGGACGGCGATCTCGCCGCGGTTCGCGATGAGGACGGTACGGAACATGCTCACATCCGGAAGACGCCGTAGCGGACCGGCTCCAGCGGCGCCCCGGCCGCGGCGGCCAGGCCCAGGCCGAGCACCCGGCGGGTATCGGCCGGGTCGATGACGCCATCGTCCCAGATCCGCGCGGTGGAGTAGTACGGGCTGCCCTGGTGCTCGTACTGCTCGCGGATGGGCCGCCGGAACTCCTCTTCCTCCTGGGCGGTCCAGGCGTCGCCCAGCTGGTCGCGGCGGACGGTGGCGAGCACCGCGGCGGCCTGCTCGCCGCCCATCACCGAGATCCTGGCGTTCGGCCACATCCACAGGAAGCGGGGCGAGTAAGCCCGGCCGCACATGGCGTAGTTTCCCGCCCCGAACGACCCGCCGATCACCACGGTCAGCTTGGGCACCCGGGCGCAGGCCACCGCGGTAACCATCTTGGCGCCGTGCTTGGCGATCCCGCCCGACTCATACTCGCGGCCGACCATGAACCCGGTGATGTTCTGCAGGAACACGAGCGGCACCGAACGCTGGTCGCACAGCTCCACGAAATGCGCGCCCTTGAGCGCGGACTCGCTGAACAGGATGCCGTTGTTGGCCACGATCCCCACCGGGTGGCCGTGGATCCGGGCGAACCCGGTGACCAGCGTGGCCCCGTACCGCTGCTTGAACTCGTGGAACCGGCTGCCGTCCACCACCCGGGCGATGACCTCGCGGACGTCGTACGGCGTGCGCAGGTCGGCCGGGATCACCCCGGCCAGCCCGGCCGGGTCCACCGCGGGCTCCTGCGCCGCGGTGACCTCCCACGGCGGCGCGGCGGCCGGGCCGAGCGTGGCCACGACCGACCGGACGATGCGCAGCGCGTGCTGGTCGTCGTCGGCCAGGTGGTCGGCCACCCCTGACACCCGTGAGTGCAGGTCCCCGCCGCCCAGTTCCTCGGCCGTGACGACCTCGCCGGTGGCCGCCTTCACCAGCGGCGGGCCGCCGAGGAAGATCGTGCCCTGGTCCCGGACGATCACGGTCTCGTCGCTCATCGCGGGCACGTACGCGCCGCCCGCGGTGCACGAGCCGAGCACCGCGGCGATCTGCGGGATGCCGTGGGCCGACAGCGTGGCCTGGTTGTAGAAGATCCGGCCGAAGTGCTCCCGGTCCGGGAACACCTCGTCCTGGCGGGGCAGGAACGCGCCACCGGAGTCGACCAGGTACACGCACGGCAGCCGGTTCTGCAGCGCGATCTCCTGGGCCCGCAGGTGCTTCTTGACCGTCACCGGGTAGTAGGTGCCGCCCTTGACCGTGGCGTCGTTGGCCACGATCACGCATTCCCGGCCGGACACCCGGCCAATCCCGGTGATGATCCCGGCGCCGGGCGCCTCGTCGTCGTACATCCCGCCCGCGGCCAGCGGGGAGAGCTCCAGGAACGGCGAGGCGGGGTCGAGCAGCCCGGCGACCCGGTCCCTGGGCAGCAGCTTGCCGCGGGCGGTGTGCCGGTCCCTGGCCCGCTGCGGCCCGCCGCGCGCGGCCACCGCCAGCCGGTCCCTGAGCTCGCCCGCAAGGGCCTCGTTCACCTTGGCGTTCTGCTGGAACACCGGATCCTGCGGGTCGGCCAGCGTCCCCAGCCGTGGCGTGTCCACCGTCTCCTCCCGCCGGATGGCGGCATTTGCCAGTTAATGCTCATTAACAATGCCGATGTTAACAACTGTTAACCGCGCCGTCTACACTCCGGCTATGACCGTGGACAGGCCGGCCGCCAGCCGGCGGGCCGGCATCCTGGCCGCAGCGGCGCAGCTGTTCGCCGAGCGCGGCTACCACGGCACCACGATCGGCGAGGTGGGCAGCGCGCTGGGCCTGACCGGCCCGGCCCTGTACCGGCACTTCAGGAACAAGGAAGCGCTGCTGGCCGAGATGCTGCTCGACATCAGCGGCCGGCTGCTGCACGCCGGGCGGCACCGGGTGGCCATGGCGGCCAGCCCGGACGCCGCGCTGACCGCGCTGCTCGACGGGCACATCGGCTTCGCGCTGGACGAGCCGGCGCTGATCACCGTGCACGAGCGCGAGCTGGGCAACGTGCCCGAGCCGCAGCGGCACGAGATCCGCCGCCTGCAGCGCGCCTACACCGAGGAGTGGGTGCAGGTCATCCGGCGGCTGCACCCCGAGGCCAGCGCCGAGTACGCGCGCGCCGCCACGCACGCGGTGTTCGGCCTGCTCAACTCGACCCCGCGGAGCGCCGCCGAGCTCGGCCGCCCGGCCATGGCGAACCTGCTCCACGCCCTGGCCGCCCGCGCCCTGGCCGGCGCCCTGGCCGCCCCGCCTCAGCCCGGCCCGGCCATGCCGCGCCGGCCGGCCGGAGGATGAGCGCGCATCGTGCTACGTTGCGCACGTGGATCGCCGCACCCTCCCGCTGCAGGACGTCCACCCCGCCGTCGCGGGCACGGACATCGCCGCCGGGATAGCCGCCTGCGTGCTGTTCTGGCGCCGCAAGCCAGCCGCGGGCCTGCTGATCCGGCTGGTCCCGCCGGTCATCGCGACCGCACTGCTGACCCGCCCGCCCGCCCCGGCCGGGGAGGCCGGGGAGGCCGGCGAGGCCGGCACCCAGCCGGACCCGGACGGAGCCGGACCCGCCCCCGGTGGCCCGCCGCCGCGCCCGCCCGTCAACCAGGGCATCCGCGCCGCGGGCGACGCGCTGATCCTCTGGGGAGCATGGCGGCGCAGGCCGCTGACGGTTCTCGCCGGCGCCGCAGTCGTCGCCCTCGGCTGGTCGGTCCGGGTGGGACCCCCCGCGAACGCGCCGTAATTCGGTTTGGCCGCGGTGGGCGGGCGGATAGCCTTCCCGATCGTGGGTGAAACCGGGTCCGCGGTCGCGCGGCCGCTGACCGGCCCGGCCGTGGCGCGGCCGCTGACCGGCCTGGCCATGGCCGACCTGATCTCCACCACCGGCACCGAGATGACCGCGGTAGCCCTCCCCTGGTTCGTGCTGACCACGACCGGCTCGCCGGCCCGGATGGGCGTCGTGCTGGCCGCCGAGTACGCCGGGCTGACCCTGCTCGGCCTGGCCGGCGCCCGGGTGGCCACGATCACCGGCCCGCGGCGGCTGATGCTCGGCGCCGACCTGACCCGGGCCGCGCTGATCGCCGCGATCCCGCTGCTGTACTGGGCGCACGCGCTGTCCTTCGGCGTCATCCTGGCCATCAGCGTGTTCATCGGCGGCTTCTTCCCGGCCTACCAGTCCTCCAGCCAGCTCATCGTGGCCAGCCTGACCGGCGACGACCAGGTGAAGCTGACCCGTCTTGGCGGGCTGCTCAGCGCGGTCAACGAGTCGGCCAGCTTCGCCGGCCCGGCCCTGGCCGGCGTGCTGATCGCGGCGCTCGGCCCGGCCCCCGTGCTGCTGATCGACGCGGGCTCCTACCTGTGCGCGTTCGCCCTGGTCGGCGTGCTGGCCCGGGATACCGGCCGGGCCGTCCCGGCCGGTGAGGACGCGTCGGCCGTGGCCGGGCTCCGGTTCCTGTGGCGCAGCCGCCCGCTGCGGTGGCTCGTCATCGGGGTGGGCCTGCTCAGTGCGGCGTTCACCGCGATGGTGGCCACGATCCCGGTGCTGGCCCTGCACCACGGCGGCGCGCCGGTGGCCGGCTGGCTGCTGGCCGCCTTCGGGGCCGGGTCGGTGGCCGGCGGCCTGCTGTCCACCCGGGCCAGGCGGGCCGGCGGGCCCACCGCCGGGCTGGCGGTAGCCGGGCTGGCCGTGGCCGCCTGGGGGCTGGCGCTGCCCGGGCCGGCCTGGCTGTGGGGCCTGGCCATCGCCGGCACCGGAGTCGCGACCGGGCTGTACTACCCGCGGTTCTTCGCCGCGATGACCACCGCCGCCCCGCCGGAACTGCGCGCCCGGGTGCTGGCCAGCGTGACGATCGCGATCTCCGCGCCCGGCCCGCTGGGCTTCCTGGCCGCCGGGCTGGTGTCCGAGCACTCCACGTTCGCCAGCCGGATGCTGGTCGGCGCCACCGCCACGGTGGCCGCGGTGATCGTCCTGCTGAGCCCCCTGGCATCCCGCGCGCCGGGGGACGTTACGCTATCAATGTGATTTTCCGGGCACCCCGGGGCGGCCGGCCGGGTGGGCGCCCGGCGCCGCTCGTCGGGAGAACAGCGCCGCGGCCCTCCGCTAGCTGTCCCGGGTGGTCAGCCGGCCACGGTCGATGACGACGGCGCCGTCCTGGTTGGCCGTCTGGAACAGCGCGCTGCCGTCGCCGTCCCGCCAGATCGACACGGTCAGCGTCTCGCCCGGGAACACCGGGCGGCTGAACCGGCCGGACATGGACCCGAACCGGGCCGGGTCCGAGCCGCACAGCGCGTGCAGCAGAGCCCGGCCGGTGACCCCGTAGGTGCACAGGCCGTGCAGGATCGGCTTGCTGAACCCGCCCCGGGCGGCGAACTTCGGGTCGGCGTGCAGCGGGTTCCGGTCCCCGGACAGCCGGTAGATCAGGGCCTGCTCGGGCCGGGTCGGCATGACCGCGGTCAGGTCCGGGTCCCGGTCCGGGCGCTGCCACGGGTCGCTGGGGCCGCGGTCGCCGCCGAACCCGCCCTCGCCCCGGATGAACGTGCTGGCCCGCGAGGTGATCAGCGGCTCGCCGGTGGCCGCGTCCACCGCCACGGCCTCGGTGACCACCAGCCCGCCTGACCCCTTGTCGTACATCCCGGTGACGGTGGCCACGGTCCGCACCGTGCCCTCCACGGGCAGCGGCCGGTGCAGCTCGAAGGCCTGTTCCGCGTGCACGAGCAGGGCCGGGTCGAAGTCGCCCAGCCGGCGCCCGCGCCGGGACTGCGCCAGCAGGACCCCGTAGGTCGGCAGCACCTGCTGGGTGACGCCCTCGGAGTTCTCGGTGGTGAACTCCAGTTCCTGGAGCGGGTCGCCGAGCCCGGCGCCGCAGCCGACCGCGTACAGCAGCGCGTCGGCCGACGTCCAGGACCGCTCGGACGGCTCGCCGGGCTCCCCGATGAGGCTGTGGTCAAGGGCCATCGCGACCTCCATAGTGGAACAGGCTTCTAGTATCGGATTTTGGCAGAGATCCGGCTCGCGGGCGCGGGCCGCCGTCAGGACGCGGGAGGGGCGCGGTGCCGCAGAAACCCCCGCCCGCCGGGACTCCGCCCGCGCCGCTGCCGGCCGGCTGGATCCGGGTGGACTGCCACCTGCACACGGTGGACTCCGGCGACGCGATCACCACGCTGGATGAGCTGGCCGACCGGGCCCGGGCGGCCGGGCTGGACGCGGTCTGCATCACCGACCACAACGTGATCTCCGCGGCGCTCGCCGCCCGCGGCCGCGACCTGGGCGTCCGGGTCATCACCGGCGAGGAGATCCGCACCCCGGACGGGGATGTGATCGGCCTGTTCCTGACCGAGCGGATCCCGTACGTGCTGCCACTGGCCGAGGTGGCCCAGCGGATCCGGGCCCAGGGCGGCCTGGTGTACGTGCCGCACCCGTTCGACCCGGGCCGGTCCAGCCTGGGCGGGGCGCTGGCCGGGCTGTGCGAGGCCGGGATGGCCGACGTCATCGAGGTGTTCAACGCGAAGATCGCCGACCCGGCGCTGAACCAGCGGGCGGCCGCGGCCGCGGCGGGCGCCGGGCTGCCCGGCGGGGTGGGCTCGGACGCGCACGACCCGGACGGGATCGGCGCCGCCTACCTGGAGATGCCCGACTTCGACGGCCCGGCCAGCTTCGTCGCGGCGCTGGCTCATGCCCGCGTGATCGGCGAGTACCGGGACCACGCCCCGCGCTACCGCTGAATGCGATCGATGTGACATCGCTCTCCGCTGAGCCAAGCGATGGTACATCGATCGCTTTCGGCTGGGTCGCGTGCTGCTGGCGGGGTCGTCGCGTGCTGCTGGCGGGGTCAGAGCCCGATCCTGGTGGCCAGGCGTTCCCGGTGGCAGGCGGCGTCGCCGAGGAACAGCTGGCTGGCCGCGGCCCGCTTGAAGTACAGGTGCGCGTCGTGCTCCCAGGTGAAGCCGATGCCGCCGTGGATCTGGATGTTCTCCCCGGCCACGTGGAAGAACGTGTCCGAGGCGTAGGCCTTGATCAGCGACGCCACCGCGGGGACCTCGGGCGAGCCGTCCGCCACCGCCGCCGCGGCGAACCCGACCGCGGACCGCAGCGACTCCACCTCGAGCAGCAGGTCCGCGCACCGGTGCTTGATGGCCTGGAAGCTGCCGATCGCGCGGCCGAACTGGTGCCGTGTCTTCGCGTACTCCACGGCCATGTCCAGGGCCCGCTGCGCGCCGCCGAGCTGTTCGGCGGCCAGGGCGATCGCGGCCACGTCCAGGGTGTGCGCCACTGCCGGGGCGGCCCCGCCGTCGGTGCCGACCAGCCGTGCGGGCACCGCGCCGAACTCCAGCCGGGCCAGCTTCCTGGTCTGGTCCAGGGTGGGCAGCGCGGTCCGGGTCAGCCCGGCGGCGGCCGCGTCGACGGCGAACAGGCTCAGGCCCGCGGCGGTCCGGGCGGTAACCAGGATCAGGTCCGCGGTGTGACCGTCGAGAACGAAGCTCTTGTGGCCGTCGAGCTGCCAGCCGCCGTCGCCGGCCCGGCCCGTGCCGGCCCGGCCCGTGCCTGACCTGCCCGTGCCTGACCTGACTGCGGCCAGCTGGCCGGTGCCCGGGTCCCACGACCCGTCGTCCTCGGTGAACGCCAGCGTGCCGATCGTGGTCCCGGCGGCCAGGCCGGGCAGCAGGTCGGCCATGGCCGCCTTGTCCTCGCTGGCGGTCAGCGCGGTGGCCGCCAGCACGGCGCTGGCCAGGTACGGGCCGCCGTACAGGGCGGCGCCGGCCTCCTCCAGGACGATCGCCTGCTCGGCGAACGTGAAGCCGGCCCCGCCGTGCTCCTCGGGGATCGCGATACCGGGCAGCCCGAGCTGCTCGCTGGCCTGCCGCCAGACCTCGGGGTCCTGGCCAGATTCGGTGTCCATCAGCTCGCGGACCCGGGGCAGCGGCGCCCGGTCGGCCAGGAACCGGCGTACCGCGTCCCGCAGTTCCTGCTGCTCCGCGCTCGTCCCGAGGTTCATGGCCGGGCTCCGCTCTGGGCCTTGTCCTGACCGGGGGCCTTGGGCTCCTTGGGCAGGCCGAGGGCGCGCTCCCCGATGATCGTCCGCTGGATCTCGCTGGTGCCGGAGTAGATCGTGCCGGCCCGGCTGGACAGGAACACGTTCTGCCACTCGGTGACGGGATACCCGGGCCCGTCCGGCCGGATCAGCCCGTCCGCGCCGGTGATGCCGAGCGCGATCTCACCGAGGCGCTTGTGGTACTCGCTCCAGAACAGCTTGCTGACCGAGGCCTCGGGCCCGGGCGGGCGGCCCTCGGCGACCTGGGCCAGCTCGCGCAGGCCGGTGAAGCGCATCAGCTGGACGCCGGTCCAGGCCCGGGCCAGGTCCTGCCGGACCAGCGGGTCGCTGACCTTGCCGTGCTTGCGGGCGGTCTCGGCCAGGTCCCAGAATTCCCGTTCGTAGCGCAGGTACGCCGTTGTGGCCCGGCCGCCGCGCTCGTGGCCGAGCGTGGTCATGGCCACCCGCCAGCCGTTGTTCAGGCCGCCGATGACGTTGAACAGCGGGGCGCGCACCCCGTCGAGGAAGTCCTCGGCGAACTCCGCGGCACCGGACATCTGGCGGATCGGCCGGAACTGGACGCCGGGGCCGGTGAACGGGATCAGCACGTACGACAGGCCGGCGTGCTTGGGCACGGACGGGTCGGTCCGGCACAGGACGAACATCATGTTCGCCCGGTGCGCGCCCGAGGTCCACACCTTCTGCCCGGTGACGACGATCTCGTCGCCGTCCACCTCGCCCCGGGTCTGCACGCCGGCCAGGTCGGAGCCGTTGCCGGGCTCGGAGAACCCCTGGCAGTAGGTGTCCTCGCCGCTGATGATCCGGGGCAGGAAGTGCTCCCGCTGGGCGTCGGTGCCGTGCACGATGATCGACGGGCCGACCAGGCTCTCGCCCATGCCGCGCACCACCCGGGGCAGGCCGGCCCGGTGGAACTCCTCGTTCAGGACGGCGACCCGGACCCCATCCAGATCCTGCCCGCCGTACGCGGCCGGCCACTGCGGGCAGATCAGCCGCTCGGCGGCCAGTTTCCGCTCCCATTCCGCGTAGGCCGGGTGGGCCAGCGCGGCGCCCAGGCTCTGGTCCCGGTAGCCGCCCGGGATCGCGGTCAGGTTCCAGTCGGTCAGCTCGGCCAGCCCGTCCGGGGCTTCGGCGGAGATCCAGTCCCGCAGCTCCGCGCGGTACTGCGCGATCTCCGGCCCAAGGTCAAGATCCATGGCAGGCCTCCCTGGACGGCCGGCCCGGGCCGGCCGCGGAACTGATCCTAGAATCTGGTTCTAGTCCGATGGGACCGCGCGCCCCCGCCATTGTCAAGGGCCAGGGTCAGCCGCAGCGCGGCTGCGGTGAATGTGCTGTGCTGGTGGGGTGACGGGCCGAATTGCTGCTGGGTTCAATGCGCTGCCGGAGGACTGGGCGGCCGACCCCGTGCTCATCGCCGGGCTGACGGTGGACGACGAGGACGAACACGATGACCCGGTGCTCCGCTGGCCGGACGGTCGGCTGGTCGACACCTGGCGGGAGGACTACCCGTACCCCGGGAAACTGCCGCGGCCGGAATACGAGTACCTCAAGCGCCCGCTCCAGATCGAGCTGGTGAAGTTCCAGAACTGGGTGAAATCCACCGGCCAGCGGATCGTGATCCTGTTCGAGGGCCGCGACGCGGCCGGCAAGGGCGGCACGATCAAGCGGTTCACCGAGCATCTCAACCCCCGCGGCGCCACGGTGGTGGCCCTGACCAAGCCCAGCGAGCGGGAACGCACCCAGTGGTACTTCCAGCGCTACGTGCCGCACCTGCCCGCGGCCGGCGAGATCATCATGTTCGACCGGTCCTGGTACAACCGGGCGGGCGTGGAGCGGGTGATGGGTTTCTGCACCGACGCCGAGTACTGGGAGTTCATGCGGGAGGTGCCGGAGTTCGAGCGCATGCTGATCCGCTCCGGACTGCACCTGATCAAGTTCTGGTTCTCGGTCACCCGCTCGGAGCAGCGCACTCGCTTCATCATCCGGCGGGTCGACCCGGTCCGGCAGTGGAAGCTGAGCCCGATGGACATCGAGTCGCTCGACAAGTGGGACGCCTACACCGACGCCAAGGAGGCAATGTTCCACTACACCGACAGCGAGCACGCGCCGTGGACAGTGGTCAAGAGCAACGACAAGAAGCGGGCCAGGCTGGAGGCGATCAAGCACGTGCTGCGCGGGTTCGACTACCGCGGCAGGAACGCCGGGATCATCGGTGAGCCGGACGGGCTGCTGATCGGTTCGGCGGACGTGCTCTCCGAGCGCAACCCCGGCCGCTCCTTCCCGGCCCTGTAACCCGCGCGCCGCCGGCTGGTGAGATACTCCCCTTGCCCAGCGGGGAAGTGGGGGGACAGCGCGATGGGGATCTTCAACCGGAAGCGGCAGCAGGACGACGAGGACCCGGCGGCGGCCGGCCGCCGGCCCGCGATGGGCGGCCGGGCCGACTTCGTGGCGCAGATGATGTCGCAGGCCAGGCAGTGGCAGGAGCAGGCCCAGGCCATGCAGGCCCAGGCCATGCAACAGGCCGCGGCCGTCCGCCAGGCGTCCGGTGCCGCCGCGGGCGGCGCGGCGGGCGCCGGGACCGGCGCCGGCGGCGCGGGCCCGATGAGCTGGGCCCGCCAGGTGATGGCCATCCTGGCCCCGCCAGGCCCCGGCTTCGTCAAGCGCTGCACCTGCGTGACCTGCGGCGCGCCGAAGCAGCTGCCGTCCGCCACGGCCTATGTGTACTGCGACTACTGCGCCTCGCTGGTCGACTTCGACCTGCGCCAGGCGTGCGAGGGCGACACGCTGCCCGGGCCGGAGTACGTCGCCCTGGTTAACAGCAGCCAGGCCGCGTCCCGGGCCGCGGTCGCGGCCGGCGACCGCGACGGCTACCGGGCCATCCAGGAGCGCATCTTCAGCGCCTACGTGGCGAACGTGCCGATGGCGGTGTCGCACCGCGCCAGGAACGACCAGGGATACCGGCAGGCCTACGTCCGCTACATGGCCGAGGCCGCGGTAGCCCGCGCGTTCGACCCGGCGTACCAGGTGCTGGAGGCCGAGATGCGGCAGCGGGTGATGGGCCTGCGGTACACCGGGAACATGCTGTCGCCGACGGTGGACCCGGACTCGTTCTGGCCGATGGCCGGCACGCTGGAGAAGCAGATCGAGCTCAGCCGGGCCCACTACCGCTCGGGCGGGTTCGCGGACATCGACCCCGACCGCGGCGAGCACCTGCTGCCGAAGATGGCCTGGTCCGGCTTCTGCCAGGGCTGGCTCGGCATGCTGCCCACCGACGCTGCCGCGCAGCTGCTCCAGCAGACCGGGCTGACCAGCGAGTACGTGCCGGTCGCCGCGACGCGCGGCCAGCCGCGGCACTGCGGCGGCTGCGGCGCGGAGTTCACCGCGCTGCCCGGGGCGAACGCCATCGTCTGCGAGGGCTGCGGCCGGACGATGCACCTGGGCGACGCCGAGATCCCGTGCGCGTCCTGCGGCGCGACCATGACCCTGCCGGCCGGCGCGGACGAAACCAGCTGCCCGTTCTGCCAGTCCCTGGTCCGCCGCGCCGGCCTCTTCTGACCGGGGCCCGGGACCTGGCCGGCCAGGCGGGCGGCTAGCCGGCCGGGGCGGCGTCGCCGGCGGGCGGGCGGTAGTGCCCGCCGGCCAGCAGGCGGCGGGCGTAGTCGATGACCGCGTCGATGATCAGGCCGGCCTGGCGGCGGTTCCTGGCCGTGGCCACCTCGCGGGCGCCCTCGCCGATCAGGGAGGTGAGCACCGAAGCGTGCAGCCGGGCCAGCGCGGTGTCCGGCAGGCCGAGCAGCGCGTCGTTCTGGGCCACCCACTCGCTGCCGCGGCGGCGCTTGAGCACCTCGAAGCCGGGCGGGCCGCCCCCGGAGAAGAACAGCAGGGCCAGGTCGCGGCGCTGCCAGCTGCCCTCGAGGAAGGCCCGCGCGCCCGCGCAGAACAGCTCGGTGGTGTCGGTCACGCCGGCCCGCCGGGCCTGCGCCACCGCCTGGCTGGCCGCCTCCTCCTGGACCTGCTGGTGCTCCTGCCACAGCGCGAGGAACAGCTCGCTCTTGCCGCCGAAGTGGTGGTAGAGGCTGCCCACGCTGGACCCGGCCCGCTCGACCAGGTCGGCGATGCTGGTCTTGTCGAACCCCTGCTCGGCGAACACCGCGCGGGCGGCGTCGAGCAGGGCCCGCTGGGTCTGCGCGGTTCGCCCCCACTGCCACGCACCGGCCGCCGGGCGCTCCGCCCGGGCCGCGGGCTGTTTGCTCATCTTGACAGCGCCTCCCCCGGGCTTAGAGGGTAATTTCAGAAAACGATTCTAGTCGGCATAGCAGGAAGGTCCGGGGATCAGCTATGGGAAGTCTGGACGGCCGGGTAGCGATCGTGACCGGGGCCGGGCGCGGCATTGGCCGGTCCGTGGCCCTGCTGCTGGCCCGTGAGGGGTCCGCGGTCGTGGTCAACGACCTGGGCGGCGCGGTCGATGGCTCCGGGTCCGACGCGGGACCGGCGCAGGAGGTCGCCAGCGAGATCACCGCGGCGGGCGGCCGGGCGATGGCCAACGGCGCGGACGTGTCCGACCACGCCGCCGCCGAGGACCTGGTCAAGTCCGCGATCAGCGAGTTCGGCAAGCTGGATGTGCTGGTCAACGTGGCCGGCATCCTGCGCGACCGGATGATCTTCAACATGACCGAGCAGGAGTGGGACGACGTCCTGCGCGTGCACGTGAAGGGCACGTTCAACACCTCGAAGTTCGCCTCCGCGTACTGGCGGTCGCTGCGCGACGAGAACGCGCAGCACCGGATCATCAACTTCACCTCGGTGTCCGGCCTGCACGGCGCACCCGGCCAGCCGAACTACGCCGCGGCCAAGATGGGCATCGTCGGGCTGACCTGGTCCTGCGCGAACGCGCTCGGCAAGTACGGGGTGACCGCCAACGCGATCTCGCCGGGCGCGCAGACCCGGATGATCGACTCGATCCCCACCGAGCGGCGCCGCTCCAGCCACGACCAGGAGCGCTCCCCGGACAACATCGCGACCGTGGTCGCCTACCTGGCCAGCGAGCGGTCCGGCTGGATCACCGGCCGGATCGTGCACTCGATGGGCTACGAGGTCTCGCTGTACAGCAACCCCGAGCCGATCGTCCGGCTGATCGGCAGGGAGCCGTGGGACCTGGACGGCCTGGCCAGCCAGATGGAGCGGTCGTTCGGCCCGATCGTCGGCCGGCCCCCGGCGGGACGCTGATGGCCCCGGCCAGCGCGGCCAAGGCGGCCAAGGCCATCCCGGTCCCCACCCCGGAGACCCAGCCGTTCTGGGACGGGTGCGCGGCCGGCGAGCTGCGCCTGCAGCGCTGCCTGGACTGCGGCAAGCCGTACTTCTACCCGCGGCCGGCCTGCCCGGCGTGCGGCTCGCCGAACGTCGAGTGGTTCACCGCCAGCGGCGACGCCACCCTGTACTCGTACGTGATCAGCCACCGGCCGGCCCGCGGCTTCGAGGACGACGGCCCGTACGCGATCGCGGTCGTCGAACTGGCCGAGGGGCCGCGGATGATGACCAGCCTGGCCGGCGTGCCCGCCACCCCGGAGGACCTCGTGCTGGACATGCCGCTGCGGGTCGCGTTCGAGCCGCGCGGCGATATGACGATCCCGGTGTTCACCCCGGCGCCGGCCGGAGCCGCCCGGTGACCCGCGGCGTGATCATCGCGGGCGCGGCGGAGACCGACCACGTCGGCAAGCTGCCCGGGCACTCCACGCTCGCGCTGCACATGGAGGCGGCGCGCAACGCGCTCGCCGACGCGGGCCTGACCATCAGGGACATCGACGGGATCGCCACCGTGGCCCAGCCCGGCCCGGTCCAGGTCGCGCACGCGCTGGGCATCACGCCCACCTGGATCGACGGCACCGCGGTCGGCGGCACGTCGTTCCTGCTGCACGTGCGGCACGCGATGGCCGCGATCCAGGCCGGCCACGCCCGCACCGTGCTGATCACGCACGGCGAGTCCGGCCGGTCCCGGGTGGGTGCCGTGCCCTACCAGTTCGCCCCGTCTTCCCCGGTCGGCCAGTTCGAGGCGCCCTACGGGGTGGCCGGGCCGACCACGACCTTCACGATCCCGGTGCTGCGGTACATGAAGGAGTACGGGCTCACCCACGAGCAGCTGGCCTACGTCGCGGTGGCCCAGCGCCGGTGGGCCGCGAAGAACCCCCGGGCGATGTTCCGCGACCCGATCACGGTCGATGACGTTCTCGCCTCGCGGATCGTCGCCTACCCGTTCCACCTGCTGGAATGCTGCCTGGTTACGGACGGCGGCGGGGCCCTGATCGTCACCTCGGCGGACCGCGCGGGCGGCTTCCCCAAGCCGCCGGTGCACGTGCTGGGCACCGGTGAGGCGTCGGAGACCCCGATGATCTCGCAGATGGAGGACTTCACCGAGTCGAAGGCGATCCGCCTGGCCGGCGCCGCGGCCCTGGCCGAGGCCGGGATCGGCGTGGCCGACGTCGGCCACCTGATGATCTACGACGCGTTCGCGCACCTGCCGATCTACGGCCTGGAGGCGCTCGGTTTCGTGGCCAAGGGCGAGGCCGGCCCGTTCATCGCCGAGGGCAATACCGAGCCGGGCGGCCGCCTGCCGCTCAATACGAACGGCGGCGGGCTGTCGTACACGCACACGGGCATGTACGGAATGTTCGCCATTCAGGAAGGCGTACGCCAGGTGCGCGGCGAAGCAGCGGCTCAGATCGATGGCCCCGATATCAGCGTGGTGGTCGGCAACGGCGGAATGTTTGCCACCTCCGGGGTCCTCGTGCTCGGGAGGCAGCCCCGCTGATCTCTGGCCGGAACACGGCCCCGCGGAATGACGAACCCTGTGCCGTTTCGTGACCCCGCCGGGCTCGGCCCGCGCTGGCGGGCAGCATCCTCGGGGTGACCGGCCTGGGCAACGCCGCGCCGCTGACATCAGCGCGGACGCCGACCTCTTCACCGGATTCGACGTCGGTCAGCTGTTCCCCATGACCGGCCTGGGCACGCCCAGCTTCCCGGCCTTCATCGCCGCGCTTCGTGCCCTGGGCCAGCGGGCTTAAGACTCGCCGGTTACGGACGGATTAGCGGTCGCCAGCCGTGGGTAGTCAGTCTGGCCTACGTCGCCCACGACCCCGCGGACGGCCAGCCAACCGGAGCAGGGGGATGGGGAGTCATGACGTCGGGACAGGCGGACGAGGCGCTGATCGCGCTGACCGGGATCCTGGTCACCGGGCAGAATATGGAGGAAATCCTGCGCCAGGTCCTGGAGCTGGCGTGCACGGCGCTGCCGGGCGGTGACGAGGGCGGGATCACGCTGCTGGAGGCCGACGGGCCGAGCACCGCGATCGCCACCAGCGACCTCGTGCTGCGGGTGGACAACTCGCAGTACGACGCCGCATCCGGCGGGCCGTGCCTGGAGGCGTACCGGCGGCAGCAGATCCTGCGGATCGACTCCACCGCCAACGAGCCGCGCTGGCCCGAGTTCGCCGCGATCGCGGCTGCGCACGGGATCGGCTCCGCCCTGTCGGTGCCGCTGGTGGTCGGCGGCGACGGGCTCGGCGCGATGAACATCTACTGCCGCAGGGAGAACGGGTTCGCCGCCGCGGACCAGCGGCTGGCCGCCAGCCTGGGCTCGTGCGCCTCGGTGGCCCTGTCCAACGCGCGGACCTACTTTCGTGCGGCCCGGCTGGCCGAGCAGCTGCGGGAGGCCCTGTCCACCCGGGGGGTGATCAACCAGGCCGCCGGGGTCCTCATCGCCCAGCGGCACTGCTCGGCGGATGAGGCCTTCCACCTGCTGGCCGCCGCGGCCCAGCGGCACCGCCTGCCGCTGTCCGAGGTCGCCGCCGATCTCGTCCAGCGCACCAGCGCGGGCGGGGCGCCGGGCTGACGGGCGCGCGTCAGGTGCGCAGCGTGCGGCTCGGGACCTGGCCGTACTGCCGCTGGTAGGCGGCGGTGAACTTGCTGCTGTCCGACCATCCCCACCGCCGGGCGACCGCGTGCACGGTCAGCCCCGCGGCCGGGTCGGCGGTCCGCAGCTCCTGGTGGGCGCGGTCCAGCCGGACCTGGCGCAGGTAGCCGGTCGGGGTTGTGCCGTAGTGGCGGCGGAACGCGTACTGCAGCGCCCGGGCGGTCACCCCGGCGGCGGTGGCGACCTCGGCCGCGGACGACCAGGGGATCTGCACCACCTCGAACTCGCAGTCCCGCAGCACCGCGCTGTACGGCTGGAACGGCGGGTCGAGGAGCACATCACCACCGGCGAAGCACAGCTCGTCCCGGCCTAACGACACGCTCCCGGACCCGCTGGCCGCGACAACCCCGAGCAGCCTGCCGTTCGCGCGCGCGTCGGTCACCCGGTACTCGATGCCCTGCCAGCGGACGTGCCCGGCGGCCAGCGGCCCGGCCGTCGCGGTCCTGAGGCCGGCCACGGCCCGGGCCGGGTCCGTGTAGCGGATATGCGGCCGGTGCTCGGCGTACTGCTCGCGGACCATCGCGACGATCGCGTCCATGTCCCGGCCGACCAGCCGGGCCCGCTCGATCGGCATCATGCCCGGTCCTGGTTCACTGCCTGGCACGCGACACCTCCCGCCTGCCCCCGACGAACACGCTGCGCGCCAGGCGAAGCCGAACCAATGCCGCAGTTTCCGGCCAGCCGCCGTGCGTGGCCTCCAGGTCCTGCTCGCCGTGGGGCGCGGCGGGGTTGACGGGATTGCACCGCCCACGTAGCGTCCGAGGTGCGTGACGGCTGACGGAAGCTGGTGGGAATCCAGCACGGTCGCGCCACTGTGAGCTGGCCGCCTGAGGCGGCCGGTGAGTCAGATACTTCGCCGTCGCGGTCTTGCCCATCAAGCAAGGGACGCAGGATCCCTAAGGAGGCACACGTGGCAGTCCTCTCCCAGCCCGGCAGCACCGCGGCTCCGAACGCCGGTCTCTCGCCCGAGGCCCTGTCCCGCGGCAGGGTGGCCCTGATTATCGGGATTACGGTGTTCGCGGCGCTGGCCATCTACTACTTCGTGGGCATCGACGAGGGGATGACATCCCTCTTCGGCAAGACGATGGCCATCCACGAGTGGGTGCACGACTCGCGGCACTTCCTCGGCTTCCCCTGTCACTAGCCCGCGCTACTCGCTAGCAGCGGAGGCGCACCGTGGAAATCCGCGTCATTGTGCGTGGCGCGCTGGCCGGCGCGTTCGCGGGCCTGCTCGGGTTCCTGTTCGAGCGCACCTTCGCCGAGCCATGGATCAGCAAGGCCATCGACTATGAGTACCACCGCGACGCCGTCCTGACCGCGATCAACCATGCGGCCGGGCGGCAGTTCTCCGTCTCCGACCCGGAGATCTTCTCCCGCGCCACCCAGTCCTCGATCGGCGCGGCCAGCGCCATCATCGGGTTCGGGGTAGCCATGGGCGCCCTGGTGGCGGTGGTGTACCTGGTGCTGCACGGCCGCATGGGTATCCGGCCGCGGAACCTGGCCTGGGCGATCGCCGGGTTCGGGTTCCTGGGCGTCTACCTGCTGCCGTTCGTCAAGTACCCGGCCAACCCGCCGTCGATCGGGCACCCGTTCACGATCGCCACGCGCGGTCAGCTGTATGTGGTGATGGTGGTGGGGTCGCTGGTCCTGCTCGGCCTGGCGGTGTACCTCGGCCGCCTGCTGCGGCCCAGGGCCGGCGCGGTCGGCGCGACCGTGCTGGCCGGGGTGGCGTTCCTGGTCGCGTACTCGATCCTCATCGGCGTGCTCCCGGCACTGGGGGACCTGAACGCGAACCTCGCCCAGGTCCACCAGTTCGGCTACGCCAGGGCGGCGACCGAGACCCCGCAGCCGATCGTCAACGTCCTGTCGAGGCCGCTGGCTTTCGGCGGCCGGACATACGCCCCCGGCCAGGTGGTGTACCCGGGCTTTGACGCCGACGTGCTGTGGAAGTTCCGCTGGTACTCGGTCATCAGCCAGGTGCTGGTGTGGACCGTGCTCGCGCTGGGCTTCGGCGAGCTGCTGGACCGGCTGGACCGGCCGCGGCGCTCGCGCCCGGCGGGTTCGCCGGCCGGCCAGGACCGTAACGACGGCACGGGCAGGCCGCCGGCCGAGCACGTGGAGGCCGCGCCGTAACCGCTGACCGCCGGTCCGGGGCCCGGCAGGCCCGGGGGCTCGATGTCCCCGGGGCCCTGCCGGGCCTCGGCCCGTTCTTCGCCGTGGAGGTGCACCCGGCGGGAGCGGATCCGGCGCCGCCGTGGCTGGCGTTTGCCGAGCTGCTTTCGCCGGGCGGCGGGCGATTGCGGGCCAGGGCGGAAGCGGTGCGGCGGGCGCTGGCCGGGCGGGGCGGGCTTCCGGTGGATGCGGTGCCGCGGCGGGTGGCGGTGTCGGTCATGCACCTGGGTCTGGCTGCGCGCCTGATCGCCCCGGCGGTGGCGGCGGCCGCGCTCGGCGGTCTTTCCCGGCTCCGCCTGGATCCGGGCGGCTTGTGGTGGCAGGACGAGCTGGGCCGCCCGGTGCCGCTGTCGGTCCCCGCGGACGGTGCCAGCGGCCGGCCTCCCGGGGTGATCGATGAGCTGATTGTGCCGCTGACCGGGGCGGCCGGTGCGCTGGCCCCGGTGTCGCCCCGGGTCCTGTGGGGCAACGTCGCCTCGGCGATCAGCGGCGCGGCCGGGCAGATCGCCGGTCAGCGGCCCGAACTGGCCGAGGCGGCCTGGGCGGCGGCCCGGGACCTGGCTGGCCACCCGTCGCTGAGCCAGGAGCGGGCGGCGCCGGGCCCTGGTTTCCGCCGTTCCAGCTGCTGCCTGATCTACCAGCTCGCTCCCGGCCCGGCGCGCGCCATCTGCGGCGACTGCGTGCTCGGCCCGTCATGACCGCGCGGCATGGCTCGCCTTCCCGGCCGGGGCGGCCTGGCT
>DASVBE010000297.1:0-4449 GCA_036375995.1 Streptosporangiaceae bacterium
CCGCCGCTCCTGGCTCGCCGAAGCCGAGCGCACCCTCGCCGAACTTTCCAGCTAAAGCCCAACCAGCCAGGCCGGCGGAGCCGGCCCTGGCTCGCGGAGGGCCGCGGCGCTGTTTTCCCGACGAGCGATGAGGCGCGACGAAGGAGCGCCGAGGGAGCGAGGAGGGAAGGCAGCGCCTTCCAGCGGCCCGCAGCGAGCGGCTAGCACTGCCAGCAAACACCGCCTCTACAGCGGCCCGGAGCGAGCGGCTAACCCAGCGCCGACTGCGGCGAGGCGCTCGCGGCGGAGCTGGGCGGCCCAGTCCTCGGCCGCGCCGGGCAGCGGCGGCAGCGGCCCTGCCGCCCAGGTGAGCAGCAGGTCGGCCAGGCCGGGGTTCCGGACCAGGGCCGGGCCGTGCAGGTAGGTGCCCAGAATCCGGCCCGCGTAGGCGCCCTCGGTGCCGTCGCCGTTGCCCACGCCGATGCTGACCCGGGCCAGCGGCCGGGCGCCAGGACCGATCCTGGTCATGCCCTGGTGGTTCTCGAAGCCGGTCAGCTGCGGCACGCCGAGCTCGGGGTCGACGTCGGCGACGATCTCGCCCACGCCGCGCCGCTCGCCCCGGCCGCTGCTGATGTCGATCAGGCCCAGGCCGGCCACCGGCTCGCCCTCGGCGCCGCCGAACTCCATGCCGACCAGCTGGTAGCCCGCGCAGACCGCGAAGATGACCGCGCCGCGGGCGGCGACCTCGGTCAGCCCGCCGTCGGCCCGCAGCCGCCGGGCGGCCAGGATCTGGGGCAGGTCCTCGCCGCCGCCGAGCAGGTAGATGTCACCGTTGCGGGGGATCTGCTCGTCGGCGTTGACCTCGACGCACTCGACCTCGATACCCCGCAGCCGGGCCCGGCGCTTGAGCACCAGCAGGTTGCCCCGGTCACCGTAGGTGCTCAGGAGGTCGGGGTACACCCAGACCAGCCGGAGGCTGCCGGCCCGGCGGCGGCGGCGCCCCGGGCGCCCGGTGCCGGTGTCCGGCTGCCCGGAGCTGTGCTGTCCGGAGCTGTGCTGTCCGGAGCTGTGCTGTCCGGAGCTGTGCTGGCCCGAGCTGTGCTGGCCGGTGTAGGAGCCGTTGGAGAACGGGGCGGTGGGCGGGTCGGCGGCCCAGTCCGGGCTGGTTCCGTTCGGCCCGGGAGCCGGCGGCGTGGTCATGCGGGTCCTCCTCAGCCCGCCCGGCCCAGCGTCACCCGGATCTGCTGGAAGGCGGTGTAGTTGGCGATCACGTCGAGCGGCCCGGGCGGCACCTGGTCCGTCGCCTCGTCCACCCCGCTGACCAGCTGGAACGGCACCTCGTCCGCTTCCAGCCGGACCGCGAGGTCAAGCTGGCGCTCGCCGGCCACATACACCGGCCGGCCGCGCAGCACACGGTAGTCCACGTCCCACAGCCACGACGTGTCCTTGCCGTCGGGGGTCTGGGCGTTGACCGCCAGCAGGACTGGCACGTGGCCCGGGGTGAGCACGTCGAACGCCTCGAGCCAGCCGGCCGGGTTCTTGGCCAGCAGCAGCCGCAGCGTCCGGCCGCGCCGCTCCACCTGGGTGTACCGGCCGGCCACCGAGGTCACCTCGCGTAGCCGGGGCAGCGCCTGGCTGACGTCGGCGCCGAAGAAGTCGGCGACGGCCAGGGCCATCACCGCGTTGGACCGGTTGGCCCGGCCCGGCAGGGACAGGCTGAGTTCCTGCACCCGGCCGTTCGCGTCGATGACCTTGGAGCCGTCCAGGACCCAGCGCGCCGACGGGCGGGTGAACGTGCACTCGCCGCACCGCCAGCCCAGCTCGTCCCGGCGCAGGTGCGAGCCGCATTCCGGGCAGCACCAGGAGTCCTCGTGCCAGCGCTGCCCGGCCGCCACCCAGATCACCCTCGGCGCGCCGGACGCGGCCCAGACGATCAGCGGGTCGTCCGCGTTGGCGATCACCTGGCAGCGCGGTGCTGCGGCCAGCGCCTCACGCCAGCGCCGGGCCACCATCCAGATCTCGGCCGCCCGGTCCATCTGGTCGCGGCTCAGGTTGAGCAGCGTGACCACCCGCGCCCCGGTGGTCTTCAGCACCGCCGGGATGAACTTCTCATCGGTCTCCAGCACCGCGAACGGGGCACCGCGGGCCCGGCTCAGCGCGGACACCAGGCCGGCCTCCATGTTCGCCCCGAACGCGTTGGTCGCCACGTCCTGGCCGAGCGCGCCCAGCGCGGCAGTGATCAGCCGGGTCGTCGTGGTTTTCCCGTTGGTCCCGGTGACCAGCACGACCTGCCGGTCCGCGGACAGCAGCCGCAGCAGGTTCGGCTCCAGCCGGAGGCTGAGCACGCCGCCGATGACCGACCCGTCACCACGCCCGGTCAGCCGGGAGGCCCGGCCGGCCACGCTGCCCACCGAGATGGCCAGCCGCGCCCGGAGCGGAAGCTTTCCCATGGCGGCTGAGCCTATAGGGCCGTCCCGGGGATCGATAGCCCGTGGCAATCGCTCAGTCCCGCCCGGTGCCTGCCGCCAGGTCCTCGGCCCAGCTGACACGCTGTTCGCCGATCCCCTGGGCGGTGACCGCGCAGGCGGGCCAGGGTGGACATGGCCGCGTCCGGGTCAAGGCCGCAGATGCGCAGCAGCGCGTAGCTGACTGGTTTCCGCCGCCCCCACCACACCGGGACCTACCGCGACGATGTGCCCTCGCACGGCCTGTAACCCGGGTGATGGCACATCGACGCGTCTGGGGCGAGGCTCAGCCAGCCGCTAGGGCGCGGGGGCGGCCAGGCCGGAACCGGACGACGGGCCGGTGTCCGCGGTGGGGCCGGCGGCGGGCGCGGCGTCACCGGTCCCTGCGCCCGGCTGGGGGCCGCGGGCCGGGCCGGCGGCGGCCGGGGCGGGGCCGGCCGGGCCCCCGTTGCCTCCGTTGCCGGCCGCGGTGGCGATGAACCGGCGGGGCCAGGACAGCACCGGCTCCAGCCAGCCCGCGATGCCCATCTCGCCGGCTGCCTGGCGGAGCTGGCCGCGGTGACTGGCGCCGATCACCACGCTGGCCAGGTCGTCGGCGAAGGCGGCCTGGTCGTCGGCGCCGAGAAGGGCGGTCCAGGCGGGCATCCGGTTGCGGGCCAGCTCCATCGAGTACCGGCTGCGGCGCAGCCCGCTGACCCGCTGGCCGATCCGGGTGCCGGGCTCGTCCGGCACGCCGGGCAGCGCGAAGTCCAGCCGCGGGGCCGGGCCGAAGACGTCCGGCGGGTCGCTGTCCATCGGGTACACCCGGTCGATCTCGTGCAGCCAGCGCAGCGGCGGGATCACCCACTCCGGTCCCGGCCGGGTGCCCGCGCCCTTGCCGCCGCCGAGAATGCGCTGCGCGGTTTCCGCCGCCTCGGCGGCCAGCCGGTCCGGGTCGAGCCAGGTCCGCACGGCCAGCGCCCGGCCGGCCAGGCTCCGCTCGAGGACGGTAGCCAGCAGGCACTCGCGCAGCCGCGGGTCGAGCTCGGCCCACCGCTGCTTGAGCGGGGCGGGCACCACCGGCACCGGTCGGCTGGTCAGGAAGGCCAGCAGCAGGGCCTCGGCCCAGATCCGCAGCCAGGCGTCGTCTGGTTCGGCGGCCAGCAGGTCAGCGGTGCGCAGCTCGACCAGCGTGCAGGGCCGCCCGGTGACACAGGCGGGCCCGCAGGCGGCCGCACGGCGGCGGGCGGCCAGCGCGGCCGCGCCGCGGGCGGCCACCCCGGCGCGGGTCACCGCGGCCCGCTCCCGGTGCTCGCCATGGGGCACCCGGACCCGCAGCGGCCGGTCCATCCCGTCGGCGAACACCGCGGCCACGCCCGGCTCCATGGACACCACCTGGCGGGACTGGTCCGGGCTGAGGTTCATGGTGGCGCCGACCAGCTCCCGGTCGTCGGCCGCGGGCAGCCGGTGCAGGATCTTCAGCGCCGAGTTCTTGATCACGTCGGGCACCAGCTTGGCCGGGATCTGCTCGGCCACGATGATCCCGGTGCCGTAGGCCCGGATCTCGGCCAGCAGGCTGGCGAACAGCTCGACCGCGTGCTCACTCGGCCCCTGCCGGGCCGCCCGCAGCAGCCGGTGCGCCTCCTCGATCACGATGACGTGCCGCAGCCCGCCCACCGGCTCCCCGCCCACCGGCTCCCCGGCCGCTGACTCCCCGGCCGCTGACTCCCCCGCTACCAGCTCCCCGGCCGCGAGGCTCCCGGCTCCGCTCGCCCCAGCCCCCCCGGCCACACTGGCCCCGCCAGCCACACCAGCCCCATCGGCCCTGCCAGCCACGCCACCATCACCGTCACCGGCACCGGGCCCGCTCTCACCGGCACCATCACGGCCTCCGGTCCCGGTGCCCTCACCCGCCCCGGCGGTCTCCGCCGCAGCCTCGCTGGCCCCGGATTCGCCGGCCGGCGCCCCCGCTGCCGTATTCCGGAAATCTTCGCCGGACGATCCTGAAGCTGCGCCGCGTGCCCGC
>DASVBE010000361.1:0-3119 GCA_036375995.1 Streptosporangiaceae bacterium
GCCGGTCACGTTCGCCGCCCGCCGGGTGTCAGGGTGGTGACACCGGCACCAGGGCACTAGGGACAGACAGCGATGACGCAGAGCGACTGGCTCGCCGCCGAGTTCGAGGAGCACCGCGACCACCTGCGCGCGGTGGCCTACCGCCTGCTCGGCTCGGTGAGCGACGCCGAGGACGCCGTCCAGGACACCTGGCTGCGGCTGACCGGCGCGGACACCAGCGGTGTGGAGAACCTGGGCGGCTGGCTGACCACGGTGGTGGCCCGGGTCTCGCTGAACATGCTCAGGTCCCGCCGTCACCGGCAGGAGGAGCCGGTCGGCGACACCTGGACCGGCGCCACCGAGCAGGCCGCGCGGGCCGCCGCCGCCAACAGGCCCGGCGCCGCCGCCCCGGCCAGCCTGCCCGCGGATCCGGCGGACGAGGCCGTGCTGGCTGACTCGGTCGGCCTGGCCCTGCTGGTCGTGCTCGACACGCTCACCCCGGCCGAGCGGCTCGCGTTCGTCCTGCACGACCTGTTCGCCATGCCGTTCACCGAGGTCGGGGCGGTACTGGACCGGTCACCCGAGGCGGCCAGGCAGCTGGCCAGCCGGGCTCGCCGCCGGGTGCGCGGCGCGGCCGCCGGGGACCAGGCCGGCCAGGAACGGGCCAGCCAGGCCGCGGACCTGGCCCGGCAGCGGGAGGTCGCCGCCGCGTTCCTGGCCGCGGCCCGGGGCGGCGACATGACGGCGCTGGTCGCGCTGCTGGACGAGGACGTCACGCTGTCCGCGGACGGCGAGGCCACGCCAGCCGGCCGGCCGGCCGTGCTGCAGGGCGCCGCGCGGGTGGCCAAGGGCGCCAGCCTCGCCGCCAGCCGGGCCGCGGAGTCCCGGCTGGTCCTGGTCAACGGCCGCGCGGGCCTGGTCTGGGAACCGCACGGCCGCCCCGAGCTGGTGCTGATGTTCACGGTCGGCCCGGACCGGCTGATCACCGCCATCGACGTGATCGCCAGCCCGGACCGGGTCCGCGCGCTGGACATAGCCGATCTGCCCGGCTAGCCGCCAGGCCAGCGCGCCGCCCCCGGCCCCCCGCGTAGCCGGTGCGCCGCAGGACCGCTGCGCGATGATGGCAGGCATGACGCTGCACACTCCGTTCACCGAGATGTTCGACCTGCAGCACCCGATCGCGCTGGCCCCGATGGGCCTGTCGGCCGGGGGCGCGCTGGCCGCGGCGGTGGCCAGCGCGGGCGGCCTGGGGCTGGTCGGTGCGGCCTCGGGCGACCCGGCCTGGCTGGACCGCGAGCTGCCGATCGTGGCCGGGGGCACCGAAGGGGCCTGGGGCGTCGGGTTCCTGACCTGGGCCATCAAGGCCAGCGCGGTGGAGCATGCGCTGTCCTACCGGCCGCGGGCGATCATGCTGTCGTTCGGCGACCCGGCGCCGTACACCGAGCTCATCCGCGGGGCGGGCGCGGCGCTGATCATCCAGGTCACGGACCTGGACGAGGCCCGGCAGGCGCTGGACGCGGGGGCCGACGTGATCGTGGCCCAGGGCACCGAGGCCGGCGGGCACGGCGGCGAACGCGGCCGGTCCACGATGTCGTTCGTGCCGGTGGTCGCCGACCTGGCCGCGCCCACCCCGGTCCTGGCCGCGGGCGGGATCGCCGACGGGCGCGGGATCGCGGCGGCGCTGTGCCTGGGTGCCGCCGGGGCGCTGATCGGGACCCGCTTCTTCGCCACGCCGGAGGCGCTGGCCGACCCGGCGGTTACCAAGGCCATCGTCGACGGCTACGGGGAGGACACCGCGCGCAACCGGGTGCACGACATCCTGCGGAACTCGCCCTGGCCGTCCCGGTTCCCCGGCCGGTCGCTCCGCGACCCGTTCCTGGACGAGTGGCAGGGCCGGGAAGAGGAACTGGCCGCGGACCCCGCCGCCCGGCAGGCCTACCGGGACGCGATAGCCCGCGGCGAGGTGACGCCTGTGCCGGTCTGGGCCAGCCAGGCCATCGACCTGATCACCGGGCTGGTCCCGGCCGCGGACCTGGTCGCCCTGCTGGCCGGCCAGGCCACCGAAGCCCTGGCCGCCGCGGGCGGGGCAGGCTAGTGACGCACCCCGGCCGCGATCACGGCCACGAGCACGAGCACGAGGCCGGCCACAGGCACGATCAGACGGCAGACCACCAGCACGGGCACGGCCATGGGCACGACCACAGTCATGGACACGACCAGGATCACCGCCATGGCGGAACGGGGCCGATCGCCTGGCTGCGGCACCTGTTCCGGCCGCATTCCCATGACGCCGCCGACCAGGTCGACGCGGTCCTCGAGGGCAGCGCCGAGGGCATGCGGGCGCTATGGATCTCGCTGGGCCTGCTCGGCCTGACCGCGGTCATCCAGGCGGTCGTGTCCGCGCTGTCCGGGTCGGTCGCCCTGCTCGGCGACACGCTGCACAACGCCGCCGACGCGCTGACCGTGCTGCCGCTGGGCATCGCCTTCACCGTGGGCCGCCGCCCGCCGACCCGCCGGTACACCTACGGCTACGGCCGGGCCGAGGACCTGGCCGGCATCGTGATCGTCGTGCTCATGACGGTGTCCGCGGCGCTGGCCGCCTACGAGGCGATCACCCGGCTGATCCACCCGCAGCGCGTCACCCACCTGGCCGCGGTCGCCGCCGCCGCGCTGGTGGGGTTCGCCGGCAACGAGCTGGCGGCGCGCTACCGGATCCGCACCGGGCGGCGGATCGGGTCTGCCGCCCTGGTCGCGGACGGGCTGCACGCCCGCACCGACGGCCTGACCTCGCTGGCCGTACTGCTCGGCGCGGGCGGCGCGGCGCTCGGCTGGGACTGGGCCGACCCGGCCGTCGGCCTGCTGATCACGGTGGCGATCCTGGCCGTGCTGCGCCAGGCCGCCCGCGAGGTCTACCGGCGGCTGATGGACGCGGTTGACCCGGACCTGGTCGACCGGGCCGAGCAGGCCCTCCGCGCCACCCCCGGCGTACGGGGCACCGGCGAGATCCGGCTCCGCTGGATCGGCCACCTGATGCGCGCCGAGTGCGCGGTCCTCGTCCCGCCGGACATCCCCGCCGCCCAGGCGCACCAGATCACCGTCGACGCCGAGCACGCCCTGCTGCACGCGATCCCCCGGCTGGC
>DASVBE010000366.1:0-2225 GCA_036375995.1 Streptosporangiaceae bacterium
GCCGCTGAAGAAGCGGCCGACCTGGAAGGCGGCGACGATGGTCGAGCCGACCGCGAACGAGGCGGGCTCGACCTGGGTCCGGTGCTGGCTATCGCGATTCCGGTAGGGATCTGACCCTGATTTTGCAGCCCGGTTCGTCGTCGGCCCGATTCCTTGATCCTTTCTGCGTTTGGTGAGCGCCCGGACCGCCGTATTTCGCGTTCACGTGGTCGGAACGAGGGCACCAGCGGCCCAGGTGGGTTCGGTGGCTTGCCGGTCCGCCGGTTGAGGGCGCGCGGGATCGCGGGTCGGCGCGGAGGGGACAGACGATGGGCAGGTGTCAGCCGAAGGCGGGCAACGCCCGGATGCGGTCCAGCGCGGCGACGAACGCCTCCAGGTGCGGGTAGGCCGCGGCGAAGCGCAGGTGCAGCCGCCGGCCGGTGCGGATCAACCGGGCGGCGACGTTGAGGAACGCCAGCCGCAGCCGTTTGCCGCGGGCGCTGCGAAACGTTCGGGGCAGCGCGAGGGTCCGCAGCCACAGCCCGACGTTGTGCGCGAGCGCGGCGGCCTGCCAGTACAGCCAGTTGCCGAAGAACGCCTGCACCGGGGCGTGGCTCATCCCGAAGTCGTGCTTGAGCGCGCGGATGGTGTCCTCCGGGATCCCGCCGCGCAGCCGGTGGTGCGCCTCGACCTCGGCGGCGCTCATCCGCTCGGCAGAGACGTTGGTGACGACGGCGTGCAGCCGCCAGCCGTCGAGGTCGTCGAAGGCGAGCTGCTCCCCGGCGGCCTTGGGCTGACGGCGCACGATCAGCCGCAGGCTGCGGCCGAGCAGCGTGGCGCGGGTCTCGGCGATCTCGCTGCCGCGGTCGGTCTCCGCGCCCAGCGCCGGCGTCCACACCGTGGCCGGGTCGGTGGCCAGCGCGTGCACCACCCCGGTCACCGTGGAGTATCCCCGCGCGGTGACCGAGAAGTCGGCGTCGTGCCGCTCCGCCGCCGCGAGCACCTGGTCGGAGTAGCCGGCCGAGTCGACCCGAATCCACAGCCGGTACCGCTTTCGGGCCGGGGACGGCACCGCGCGCACGCACTCGTCGAGGAACGAGCCCATCGCCCGCCCGTCGTTCGCCGCCCCGCCGCGGGCGCGGATCGCCAGCACGTCCCCGGTCTCCCCGCACACCCCGACCAGCGGCGACAGCGCGGGCTGCCCGGTGCGGGCGAACGCGCTGCCCTGCTTGCCCGGCCCGTAGGTGGCCACCCGGGTAGCGTCCGGATCGATCGTCAACCGGGTGCCCTCCGGGGCGGCGCCGGCCGCCCACGCCCGGCGCAGCATCACCCGGTTGGTCGCCGCCGCCTTGGTCACCCGGCCCAGGTCAGCGCCGGCGAGAAACCGCCACAGCGTCGCCACGCTCGGCAGCGCGTGACCGCCGCGCAGCGCCGCGGTCGCCGGGTCGGCCAGCAGCGCCCGATCGGACAGAAAGTCCCCGCCGGCCAGCAGCGTCTCCACCAGCGCCCGGTAGCACTCCCCGCCGGAATACCCGCCCGGGCCGATCGGGCGCAGTCCCCGCCGGTCCGCCTCGGCGACCACGTTCAACCGGTCCAGCAGCGGACCCCACAGCACCACCCCGGCGACCGCGGTCAGCTCCCCCTCGGACGCCGTCACCGTCGGGGTCGGCACCGACCTGGCGGGACGCGCCAGCACCGGGTCGTCGACATCGAACAACAGGCCGGTACCATTCCCCTCGCGGGTGCCCTTCTGCACGGGCCATCGGGACTTCAGCAATCACGATTTTCCCGTGCACGAAGGGCACTTCCGCATCACGACACGGCCGTTTCCGTCATCCGGCTGCAAAATCAGGGTCAGATCCGCCAATACGTTGTCCAGCGCGTCGTACGTCGCCTCGAGGTCCCTTTCCGCACGCCTCCTGGCCTCTGCGAGGTCCTGTCCTTCGGCCACTCGTGACTGGGCGTCGAGCCAGGCTCCAATAAAGGTCACCCGAGCCGTGGAATGCGCGAGAGCTTCCTTCCGCTGCCGGTCACGACTGCGCTGTTGCTGCCAATCCTTCACGACGAAGCCGATCGCGGCTGTGAGCGTCGTCGGCAGCGGCCCGACCAGCTCGGGAAAGAGACTCCGAAACATCGCCCCCTCCGGTCAGCCGGCTCCTCTCGCTTCGGCAACCCCGGACAGCACAACCCCGGGATCGGTCGCCACGAACGCGACCCAGCTGCCGGAGGGCACGCTGTACAGGTCG
>DASVBE010000058.1:0-4089 GCA_036375995.1 Streptosporangiaceae bacterium
GTCCAAGGGGCTGCAGTGGGCCGCGGTGCTGCTGCCCGGCCTGGCGGACGGGGAGAAGTCGCACCTGTTCCCGTCCCGGCCGCGGGCGACCACGCGGTGGACGGAGAACCCGCGGCTGCTGCCGTTCGGCTTGCGGGGGGACACCGCGGACCTGCCGGCGCTGCCCGGTCTCGACGCCGGGGCGCTGGCCGAGTTCAAGGACGCCTGTGCGGACCGGGCGCTGGCCGAGGAGCGGCGGCTGGCCTACGTGGGAGCGACGCGGGCCGCGTTCTGGCTGGGCTGCTCCGGCTACTGGTGGGGGGGCAGCAGCTCGCCGCTCGGGCCGTCGGTCTTCCTGCAGGAGGTCCGGCAGGCCTGTGCGGCGGGCGCGGGGCCGGTCGGGCCGTGGGCCGAGGCCCCGGAGGAGGGCGCGGAAAACCCGGTGCTGGCCGAGCCGGACAGCGCGGACTGGCCGTTGCCGCCGGAGGGCGAGCGCTACGAGCGGGCCCGGGATGCGGCCGCGCTGGTCGAGCAGGCAATGGCGGCCCGGCGGCGGGCGGCGAAGGGCGGGGCTGATGCGGACGGCGACGGGCTGGCCGAGCAGGCGGCCGGCCCGGAGCTGACCGAGGCGGACCAGGCGCTGGTCGCGGCCTGGGCGCGGGACACCACGCTGCTGCTCGCCGAGCGGGAGCAGCGCCGTGGCGACCAGCCGTCGCACGTCGTGCTGCCGTCCCACCTGCCGGTGTCCGCGCTGGTCACCATGGCCCGGGACCCCGACGAGCTGGCCCGGCAGGTGCGCCGGCCGATGCCGCGCCCGCCCGCGCCGGCCGCGTCCCGCGGCACCGCGTTCCACCGGTGGCTCGAGCAGCGGTTCGGGCCGAGCCCGCTGATCGACCCCGGTGACCTGCCCGGCGCGGCCGACGACGAGCTGGCGGGGGATGCTCCGGTGACCGCGGCCGGGCAGGAACTGGCCGAGCTGCAGCGGGCCTTCGAGGCGGGGGAGTGGGCCGGCCGGTGGCCTGCCGAGGTGGAGGTCCCGTTCGAAACCATGATCGGCGACCGGCTGGTGCGCGGCCGGATCGACGCGGTGTTCGCCGACTCGCCGGCCGGCGGCTTCGACGTCGTGGACTGGAAGACCGGCCGGCCGCCGCAGTCCGGCGACGAGCAGCGGGCGGTCGCCGTCCAGCTGGCCGCCTACCGGCTGGCCTGGGCCGGGCTGACCGGGGTGGACGTGAGCGAGGTCCGGGCCGCGTTCTACTACGTTCGCCAGGACGTCACCGTCCGCCCCGCCGACCTTCTCGACCACGACGGGCTCAGGGCGCTGATCGAGGACGTCCCGGTGGCTGACTGACGCTGGCCCCGGCCCGCGGAGCCAGCCAGCAGGCACCGTTAGAGTTCGGGACGTAACCGGTGCGAGGAGGCAGGCGGCCAGCATGGACGTTCGTGAGTACATCGACCGCAACGCGCCGGGGTTCTTTGCCGCGCTCCGGGAGTGGCTGGCCATCCCGTCGGTCTCCGCTGACCCGTCCCGGCACGGCGACGTGCGCCGGTCCGCCGAGTGGCTGGCCGGGTACCTGCGCGAGACCGGGTTCCCGGTCGCCGAGGTGTGGGAGACCGGCGGCCTGCCCGCGGTGTTCGCGCACTGGCCGGCCGCGGACCCGGCGGCGCCGGCCGTGCTCATCTACGGGCACCACGACGTGCAGCCGGTGGAGCCGCTGGAGGAGTGGGACTCGCCGCCGTTCGAGCCCGCCGAGCTTGATGGGCGGCTGCTCGCGCGCGGGGCGTCGGACGACAAGGGCCAGGTGCTGTTCCACGCCCTCGGCGTCCGGGCCTGCCTGGCCGCCACCGGCGCCGGCGCCCCGCCGGTCACGCTCAAGCTGCTCATCGAGGGCGAGGAGGAGGCCGGCTCGCCGTTCTTCGCCGACCTGCTGCGGGCCGAGGCCGGGCGGCTGGCCTGCGACGTCGTGGTGGTGACCGACACCGGCATGTGGGCGGCCGATGTGCCGTCGATGTGCGTGGCGATGCGGGGCGTGATCGACGCGCAGATCGATGTGACCGGGCCGGAGCGGGATCTGCACTCCGGGTCGTTCGGCGGCGGCGTGCCGAACCCGCTGCACGCGCTGGCCGCGCTGCTCGCCGGGCTGCACGACGCCGGCGGCCGGGTCACGCTGCCGGGGTTCTACGACCGGGTGGCCGAGGCGTCGCCGGAGGAGCGCCGCATGATCGCCGCGCTGCCGTTCGACGAGCAGGCCTGGCTGGCCGAGGCCGGGCACAGCGGGGCCGCGTCCGGCGAGGCCGGGTACAGCACGCTGGAGCGGATCTGGACCCGGCCGACCGCCGAGATCAACGGCATGTGGGGCGGGCACACCGGTCCCGGCGGGAAGACGATCGTCCCGCGCGAGGCGCACGCCAAGCTGTCCTTCCGGCTGGTGGCGCACCAGGAGCCGCTGGAGGTCGGGGCGGCGCTGCAGTCATATGTGGCGGATCGGACGCCGGCCGGGCTGAGGGCCACGGTGACCGTGGACGGGCCCGGGGTGCGGCCGTGCTTCGCTGAGGTCGGCTCGCCCGCCATGCGGGCCGCGCAGCGGTCCCTGGAGCGCGCGTTCGGCCAGGAGGTGCTGCTCACCCGGGAGGGCGGCAGCGGCCCGGAGGCCGATCTGGCGGACATCCTCAAGGCGCCGCTGGTGTTCCTCGGCGTCGGCCTGGACGAGGACCGGATCCACGCGCCGAACGAGAAGGTCTCGATGGCCCTGCTGCTCAAGGGCGCCGAGGCGGCCGCCTACCTGTGGGAAGAGCTCGCGGCGCGGGCCGGGGACCTGACGGCCGCCAGGTGAGTACGGCAAGCGCGGCGAGTGCCTCCAGTCAGGGGACGCATCCCGGGGCGGCGATCCTCAGCCGGCTGACGCTGTCCCGCGGCACCGTGGACCGTGCCGCGCACCGGCGGACCGACACCGGCTGGCTGGACGCGGCCTGGGCCGACCCGCGGACCCGGGTGCTGGTCATCGACGAAGGGCGGGCGCTGGTCCGGTTCCGTGGCGAGGAGGCCGGCCTGGTCCTGGTGCCGCCCAGCCAGGCGCCGGACGGGCTGCGGTTCCTGCTCGGCGTGGACGCGGATGACGTGGTGTACTTCGGCGTTCTCGGGCCGCTGCCGGAGGGGGCCGCGCACGCCTGGGCGGACGGGCCGGGAGCTGGCACCGAGCGGGAGGCGCCGGGTGGCGCGGCGGCGGACCTGCCGGAGGCGGGCACGGGGGGTCCGGCGGCCGGCGGGGATGGGGCTGGCGGGGAGAGGGCCGGCGGGCGGCCGTCCGTGCGGCCCGCGGGCCTGCGATCGGTTGGCGAGCTGCTGGGCGACCGGGACGCCGGGCTGATGACGCACGCCGTCGCGCTGGCCAACTGGCACGCGGTCAGCACGCACTGCTCCCGGTGCGGGGCGGAGACGCAGCCGCACACCTCCGGGCACGCCCGGCGCTGCCCGGTCGACGGCAGCGACCACTTCCCGCGCCTGGACCCGGCCGTGATCATGCTGGTCACCGACCCGGCCGACCGCTGCCTCCTGGCCCGCAACGCGGCCTGGCCGGAGCGCCGGGTGTCGATCCTGGCCGGGTTCGTGGAGCCGGGGGAGTCCGCCGAGCATGCGGTCGCCCGCGAGGTGCAGGAGGAAACCGGCATCGAGGTGGCGCCCGGCCAGGTGGAGTACCTGGCCAGCCAGCCCTGGCCGATGCCGCACAGCCTGATGCTCGGCTTCCGGGTCCGGGCCACCGGCAGCCTGCGCATCGAGGTCGACCGCGAGGAGATCGCCGAGGCCCGCTGGTACTCCAGGGACGAGCTGCGCGCCGCGATCGGCTCCGGCGAGCTGCTGCTGCCGCCACCGGTGTCGATCGCGCACCGGATCATCGAGGACTGGTACGGCGAGGACCTGCCCGGCAGCTGGTGACGATGGCGGCCGGGCCGCCTCTCCGGTTAGCCGATTATCGGGATGTACGCGATCATCTGCTCGATCGCGTAGCCAAAGAAGTCGTCTGCGGGGTCGGCACTGCCGACGAACTGGCCGAACAGCTCGAAGCTGATCATGCCGAACAGCTGGGTCCAGGCGATGAGCACGCGCACGAT
>DASVBE010000063.1:0-6713 GCA_036375995.1 Streptosporangiaceae bacterium
CGGCCAGCGCGTCCACCACGCGCAGCGCGTGCCGCAGGTCCCACTGCAGCACCCGGTCCAGGCCAGGGTGCTCGAAGCTGCTCAGCGCCAGGCTGACCCGCCCGGCCACCGTGCCCAGGCCGGCGACCACCCGCGGTGACAAGTAGCGGCCCGCGCCCGCGAGCGTCCCGCCGGGCAGGTAGCGCAGCACCCGCGCCAGGGCCGCGCCCCCGTCCACGGGCACGATCCGCGGCCCGTGCGTCACGGTCGCGACCCGCAGGTCCTCACACGCCCCGGCGATATGCGCGGCCGCGGCGTCCTGCGCCTCGATCTCGGCCGCGCTGAACGCCGGGTTCGCGATCTTCAGCACGCCGAGCACGCGGCCGCCGTCGGCCAGCAGGAAATTGCTGTCCTGCTGGCTGCCCAGCGGCTGCGCCCGTACCGTGAGGCCGAACAAAGCCGCGACCCGTTCGGCCTCCAAGATCGTCACCTGCGGAACCGGGAGCCCGCCGTGAGCGAAGAAATCGACCCCGCCAAGCTCAGGGGACGAAGACAACCCGGCCTACCGTGCCCCCGTCGGCCAGCCGCTGCACCCCGGCGGGCACCTCGTCGAGCCCGAGCCGCTCGCTGATCAGCGGCCGGATGGCGCCGTCCGCCACCATCTTGGTCAGCTGGGCGTGGCAGTCCTTGATCAGCTGGGGGTTCTTGCTCTGGTACAGGCCCCAGTGCAGGCCCACGATCGAGTAGTTCTTGACCAGCGCGTGGTTCAGCGCGGCCGACTGGATCTGCCCGCCGGCGAAGCCGATGATCAGGATCCGGCCCTCGAACGCGATGCACTTGGTGGAACGCGCGTACGTGTCGCCGCCGACCGGGTCGTAGACCACGTCGGCGCCGCGTCCCTCGGTGACCTCCTTGACCACCTCGACGAAGTCCTGGGTGTTCCGGTCGATCACCACGTCCGCGCCGAGCGCCCGGGCCACCTCGGCCTTCTGCTCGCCGCCGGTAACCCCGATGACCCGGGCCCCGGCCGCCTTGCCCAGCTGGACCGCGCCGCTGCCGACGCCGCCCGCGGCCGCGTGCACCAGCAGGGTCTCGCCGGCCGCCAGCCGGGCCCGCCGGTGCAGCCCGAACCACCCGGTCTGGTACGTGATGAAGAAGGCGCCCGCCTCGGCGTCGTCCAGGCCGGGCGGGGCGGGCAGCGCGCTGGCCGCGTTCATCAGCGTCAGCTCGGCGAAGGCGCCGCCGATCGCGCCGCCGATGAGCCGGTCGCCGGGCGCGACCCCGGTCACCCCCGGGCCGGCCGCGACGACCTCGCCGCACAGCTCGACGCCCGGGGTGAACGGCAGCGGCGGCCGGACCTGGTAGCCGCCGCGGCACATGAGCACGTCGGGGAAGTTCGCCGCGGCGCCGAGCACCCGCACCAGCACCTGGCCGGGTCCTGGCACCGGGTCGGGGACCTCGGCCAGCGTCAGCACGTCCCGCGGCTCGCCCAGCTCGGGCACCTGCCAAGCCCTCATGAGATCTCCTCGATCCGCTGCTGCATCCGGTTCATCCCGGCTAGCCACCTGTCCGGGTTGGCCGCCCGCATCTGGTAGTACCCGTGCACCTCCGGGTGCGGCAGGATGAGGAACGTGCCCGCCGCCAGGCCCGCGAGCAGCGCCTCGGCGACCTGCTCGGGCTCGATCGCCGCGTCCTGCAGCACCACCTTCCCGGCCCCGCCCGACTCGGCCAGCATCCGGGTTCTCACCCCTTGCGGGCAGATGCAGTGCACCACCAGGCCGCGGTGCGCGTAGGTGGCGGCGAGCCACTCGGCGTAGGACTCGGCGGCGTGCTTGGTCACCGAGTAGGTGGCCGTGCCCAGCATGGTGAGCAGCCCGGCCGCGGACGCGGTCACCACGAAGCAGCCGCGGCCGCGTTCCAGCCAGGCCGGCAGCAGCTCACGCGAGGCCCGGACGTGGGCCATCAGGTTGACCTCCCAGGACTGCTGCCAGGCCTCCTCCGGAGCGTCCGGGCCGGCCCCGACCGCGATGCCGGCGTTGGAGCAGTAGATGTCGATCTCGCCCAGGCAATCGCGGGCGGTGGCGATGAGCGCGGTCACGCCCGCCTCGGTCGCCACGTCGCCGGGCGCCGGGAACCCGCCGATCTCCTTGGCCACCGCCGTGGCGGCCTCGAAGTTCAGGTCGTTGACCACCACCCGGGCGCCCGCCGCCGCCAGCCCGCGGGCCAGCGCCCGTCCGATCCCCGCGCCCGCGCCGGTGACGACCACCCCGGCTCCCGCGATTTCTATAGTCACGCCCGCAGGTTACCGCGAGGTAGATCATCCGATAAAGGCCGTCCCCAGCGCCATAAGCCGCCCGCCGAGGGGAGTACTATCGGCCGGCATGATCGAGGTGGAGCGGCTGAGCAAGCGCTTCGGCCCGGTCACCGCGGTCGACGACCTGAGCTTCACCGTCCGCCCGGGACGGGTGACCGGCTTCCTCGGCCCGAACGGCGCGGGCAAGACCACCACGATGCGGATCATTCTCGGACTGGCCGCGCCGACCTCCGGCCGGGCCCTGGTCGGCGGCCGCCGCTACGACCGGCTGATCCGGCCGTTGCGCGAGGTCGGCTCGCTGCTCGACGCGACCGCCCTGCACGCCGGCCGGACCGGCTGGGCGCACCTGTGGTCGATCGCGCAGGCCAACGGCATAGCCAAGCAGCGCGTCACCGAGGTGCTGGGGCTGACCGGGCTCGAATCGGTGGCCCGGCGCCGGGTCGGCGGTTTCTCGCTCGGCATGAAGCAGCGGCTCGGCATCGCCGCCGCGCTGCTCGGCGACCCGCCGGTGCTGATGTTCGACGAGCCGGTCAACGGCCTGGACCCGGAAGGCATCCACTGGATCCGCGGGTTCTTCCGGGAGCTGGCCGCCGACGGCCGCACCGTCCTGGTCTCCAGCCACCTGATGAGCGAGATGGCGCAGACCGCCGACCACCTGGTCATCATCGGCCGCGGCCGGCTGCTCGCCGACGTGCCCACCGCGGAGCTGATCGAGTCAAGCGCCCGCCGGGACGTGCTGCTCCGCACCCCGCGGGCGGCGGAGCTCGCGGCGCTGATCAAAGCCCGGGGCGGGACCGTCACCCGGCAAGACGACGGCGCGCTGGTCGTGACCGGCCTGGACGCCGCCGCCATCGGCGACCTCGCCGCCGGAGACGGCATCGCGGTGCACGCCCTGGTACCCCGGCAGGCCTCGCTGGAAGACGCCTACCTGGACCTGACCGGCGAGAGCACCGACTACCGCGGGAGGCTCCAGTGAGCGCCCCGTCCCTGGCCACCCGGGCGCTGGACCTGCTGGGATCGGAATGGACCAAGTTCCGTTCGGTCCGTTCGACCTACTGGTCCCTGCTGGTCGCGGTGGTCACCCCGATCGCGGTCAGCGCCGTGGTCGCCTTCGCCTTCACCACCGCGCCCGGCCACGGCCCGCCCCCCGACCCGCTGCTGCCCGGGGTCATCAGCCTGGAGTACGCGGTGATCGCGATCAGCGTGCTGGGCGTGCTGGCGTTCAGCGCCGAGTACAGCACCGGGCTGATCCGTGTCACGTTCACCGCGGCGCCGCGCCGCCGCGCGGTGCTGGCCGCCAAGGCGGTCGTGCTCGCCGCGGTGACGCTGGCCGCCGGGGAGGTGGTCGCGTTCGTCTCGTTCGGGCTGGTCCAGGCCGTCCTGGCGGGCCACGGCCAGGGCGTTTCGCTGGGGCACCCCGGGGTTCTTGGGGCGGTGCTATGCGCCGGCTTGCTGTTGTGCGTATGCGCGCTGCTCGGCCTGGCCCTCGGCGCGATCATCCGGCACACCGCGGGCGGCATCGCCGCCACCATCGCGGTGATCCTGGTGCCCGGCATCGCGGCCCTGCTGCCGGCCCCGTGGAACGGCCGGGTCGGCCGGTTCACGCTGCTGGAGGCGGCCCAGCAGGTGAGCGCGCTGCACCCGGCGGCGAACCTGTTCTCCCCGGGCTGGTCCCTGCTGGTCCTGCTGGCCTGGCCGGCGGCCGGCCTGGCCGCGGCCGCGCTCGTCATCACCCGCCGCGACGCCTGAGCCGACGCCGCTGGCCAGCAGGACTCCGGCCAGCGCGATCGCCCCGCCGGTCAGCTCGGCCGGCCCCGGGACCTGGCCCAGCCAGACCAGCGAGATCCCGATCGCGGCGGCGGGCACCAGGTACAGGCTGACCGTGACCCGCCCGACGTCCATCCGCGCCATGGCGTAGGCCCACAGCACGAACCCGGCCGCGGACGGCGCCAGGCCGAGGAAGACCGCCGAGCCGATGGCCGCCCCGCCCGCGTGCGCCCCTGGCCCCCACAGGGCCCGCAGCAGCGATCCGGTCCACGGGAGGACAAACACGGTGCCGGCCCACATGGCGTAGGCCGTCACCTCGAAGCCGGTGTACCGGGCCAGCAGCGGCTTCTGCGCGGTGTGGAAGATCGCCTGGAGCACCGCCGCGGCCAGCACGATCAGCGCCGACACCCCGAACCCGAGCCCGTGCGAGGCGGCGATCAGCGCGGTGCCGGCCAGCGCCACCGCGCTGCCGGCCCAGTGCTGGCTGGCACGGTGCCGTCTGCTAGCCCGCTCCCCCAGGAACGCCACCGCCAGCAGGCTGGCGTACACCGGCGCGGTCGCCACCAGCAGGCTGGCCGTGCCCGCGGGCACCACCCGCTCCCCGGCGTTGAGCAGCAGCTGGTACCCGGTCATCCCGGCCAGCCCGCACAGCGCGATCAGCGGCAGGTCCCCCAGCTTGGGCCGGCGGACCCCCATCCGCCCTGCTTTCCCCCGCCCGCCCATCCACGGGGCGACCACGGCCAGCGCGGCCGACGCGACCGCCAGCCGGGCCACGGCCAGGCCCGCGGGCCCGAGCCCGCGGACCGCGACGGTGATGGCCGGGAACGCGCTGGCCCACAGCAGCACCGTTCCCGCGGCGGCACAGGCGGCTGGCCTGGTGTTCATGATTCCAGTCTCACCAGGCCAGTACTTAAGGTCCAGTTACAAAAAACCTTATGACTGATAAGCTCTGCTTCATGCTTGATGTGCGCAGGCTCCGGGTCCTGCACGCCGTCAGCGCGTACGGGTCGGTGACCGCGGCCGCCGCCGCGCTCGGCTACTCGGCCCCCGCCGTTTCCCAGCAGCTCGCCGCGCTGGAACGGGAGGTAGGCATGCGACTTACCGAACGGGCCGGGCGGGGGGTCGAGCTCACCCCGGCTGCCCTCATCCTGGTCGGGCACACCGACGCGCTGCTCGCCCGGCTGGATGCTGCCGAGGCCGACCTGGCCGCGCTGCGCGACCAGATCGCGGGCCGGGTCGCGCTGGCCGCGTTCCCGTCGGCGGCCGCGAGCCTGGTGCCCGCCGCCTGGGCGGCGCTGGCGGATTCGGCGCCGCAGGTGCGGCTGGACCTGACCGAGATGGAGCCGGAGGAGTCGCTGCCGGCCATGCTCCGCAACGAGACCGACGTGGCCGTGGCGCACGAGTACGACCTGCTGCCCCGCCCCCTGGACCCGCTCTTCGAGCGCCGCGAGTTGCTCGACGACCCCGTGGTCCTGGCCATCCCCGCCGACAGCGCCCTTTCGCCGGCCGACAGCGCCCTCTCGCCGGCCGACAGCGCCCTTTCGCCGGCCGCCGGCGGCCCGGTTCCGCTGGCCACCCTGGCCGGCCAGCCGTTCCTCGCCCCCCGCCAGGGCACCAGCTGCGCCGAGATGATCCAGCGGGCCTGTGCCCGGGCCGGCTTCGTGCCCCGCGTGGTCGCCCGCGCCAGCGACTTCCAGGTCCTGCTCAGCCTGGTCGCTGCCGGCGCGGGCGTCACCCTGGTTCCCGGGCTGGCCGCCCGGTGGCTGCCGCCGCGGGTCCGGCTGGTCCCGCCCGCCGATCCGGTGACCCGCCGGGTCTTCACGGTCAGCCGCCGCGGCGGCGACCGCAAGCCCGCGGTCCGCGTCGTCCTGGACGCGCTGTCCGTTGCGGCTGGGCCCGCTGCGGCCGGGCCCGCTGCGGCTACGCCTGAGCCAGGATCTCGCCGTGCGGGATGAGGAACCAGGCGTCCTCGCTGTCCGCCCAGCGTAGCCAGGCCCGGGCCAGGCGTTCCAGGTCGTCCCGGGTAGCCAGGCCGTGCTCGACCGCCCGGTCGCCGAACGGCGACTCAGTCAGCCGCTGCGCCCACGACGTGCCCCACCACGCCCGGTCTGCGGCCCCGGTGTAGCACCACGCGCTGCCCGAGGCCTCGACCGAGGCGAAGCCGGCCTGCCGGGCCCACGCCAGCAGGTGCCGGCCCGCGTCAGGCTCCCCGCCGATGGCCCGGGCCACGTTCCGGTACAGCGCCAGCCACTCGGTCATCCCCAGCTCCTCCGGGGACCAGAAGAACCCGCCGTAGTCCCCGTCTCGCGCCGCGACGATCCCGCCGGGCCGGCATACCCGCCGCATCTCCCGCAGCGCCGCCACCGGGTCGGTCAGGTGCTGGAGTACCTGGTGCGCGTGCACTACGTCGAACGTTCCGTCGGCGAAGCCGAGGTTATAGACGTCCCCGGTGTCGAACGTAACGTTGCGCTGCCCGCGCCGCTCCGCCTCCTGCCGGGCCTGCGCCAGCACATCGGCGGCCGCGTCGATGCCGGTCACGTCGCCGCCGGGCACCAGGGCCGCCAGGTCCGCGGTGATCGTGCCCGGGCCGCAGCCCACGTCGAGCACCTGCGCGTCCGGCGCCAGCCGCGGCAGCAGGTACCCCGCCGAGTTC
>DASVBE010000098.1:0-2665 GCA_036375995.1 Streptosporangiaceae bacterium
GGCGAGGGGCTCGGCACTCTCGGGCTGCCCGAGACGGCGCTCCGCGAGCTGGCCGCCAAGGCCGGGTTTGCGCAGGTCCGGCACGTCGAGATGGACAACCCGTTCAACAACCTCTACGAGCTGACCCGCTGACGGCACGGCACGCCGGGCGGGCCGGGCCCGCCCGGCGGGCGACGCCGGTCAGCTCGGCGGCGGCCTGCTGAGCCTGATGGTCGACATCGGCCATCGCACCGGCCTGTTCGCGGCGGCCAGCGAGGGATGGGCCACCAGCGGCCAGCTCGCCGCCCGGGCCGGCCCCGATGGAATTCATCGCCGGCCAGCGCCCCCGGTAACGTAGCCCTTCCCCGTCAGCCGAGGTGTTTCAGCAGGTGGATCTCGTCGTGGCCGTGCGGGTAGCCCGGTGTCCGCCCGCATTCCGCGTAGCCGAACCGGGCGTAGAAGTCCGGGGCCTGGAAGGAGTGGGTGCTCAGGGCCACCCGGTCGCAGCCGCGGCGCCGGATCTCGGCTTCGGCGGCGGCCAGCATCCGGGTTCCCAGGCCGTTGCCGCGCTGGTCGCCGCGCACCCAGAACAGCTCGACGTACCCGCATCCGCCCCAGGTCCACCCGGTCAGCCCGGCCAGCAGGTCGCCGTCGTCGCCGCGGACGGCGATGCTCAGCTCGCGCCCGTCGTGGTGGCCGGTGGCGGCGGCGTTGAAGTCGTAGATCTCCCTGTCCAGGCGGTCATGCAGGCCGGCGTCAGCGCCGCCGATCGCGAACTGGATCTGGCTGGTCATCGGGTTCCTTCCGGGGGTCACGGCTGCCGCACCAGGACGGCCCGGGTGTAGAGCAGGTCGAAGCCCTGGCGCTGGGCGTTCTGCTGGGACTTCGATCCCGGCTGGACGATGATGACCGCGACCTCGCAGCCCGCGGCGGCGGCGTCGGCCAGCCGGGCGGACAGCAGCGCGGTCTGGATGCCGCGGCGGCGGTGCTCGGGCGCGGTCGCGGCGCCGGTGAGCTGGGCGATGCCGTCAGCCAGGCGCATGGTGGCGCCGCCGGCCAGGACCCCGTCGCGCAGCGCGGCGTAGCGCACGTCGCCGGCTTCCGCGGAGTCGAGCTCGGCCTCGATGATCACCTCGCGGGGGAACTCCTCGTGCCAGGGGACCCCTTGCGTGTCGGGGTGGATGGAGCCTTCGGCCACGACGTCCAGCCAGGCTGCGAACTCGTCCTCGCCGCTCGGGCGGACCTCGATTCCGGCCGGGGTGACCCGCTCGATGTCCCCGGTGAGGGCGCGGCCGAGCACGTTCTCGAACGATTCGAGCTGGTAACCGCGGGCGGACAGCAGGGCGCCGATCTGCGGGTCGGCCAGGTGGGCGAGCTCGACCTGGGTGGGGGAGCCGTGGCCGGCGAAGGCCTTCTCGATGCCGTCGAGCGCGGCCGGGTCCGGCACGCCCTCGAAGCCCAGCCCGGCGACCTTGTTGTACGGCGAGCCCTGGCCGGCGTAGCTCGCCACCCCGCCCGCGATGGGGGTCACGAAGCCGTCGATGCCGGCCCGGCGGCGGGCGGCCTCGTTGCACCGTGCGATGAGGTCCGCTTCGGCCGACTCGATCCGCGCCGCAAGAGCCGTATCGCAAAACAACGGAACCCGTGCGGCGCTCAGCTCAGAAGTTCTGGTCATGTGCCGTTAGCGGCAGCGGCGGCCGGAGTCTTACCCCGTCTCCGCGCAAAAGGATGAGACCCGCTCTGCGGGGCATTTTTCCGGATTACGGCTCGCTGGCGCGGATCACGCCTCGTCACGCAGGGCCGCGAGCAGCCCGTCAAAATCCTCACCGCACGGCCCGCACGCCCGCAGGTGCGCCACGATGCCGGGATACCGCTGCTCGGCCGGCCCGCCCGCGGTCACCAGTTCGGCGTAGACGTGCAGCAGGTCCATCGCCTCGGCGCAGCCGACATCACGCGGGTCGGTGCGCAGGAAGCGGTCCAGTTGCGGCCAGCCGGTCATGGGCGCCTCGAACGGTCAGGGTCATCGTGCAGATACCCGTTAGCGGCGAGCGCGGCCCGCAGCTTACGCCGGGCGTCGAACATTGTTTTGTAGATCGCGTTGCGGTTCGAAGCCAGCTCGATGACCAGCGCGTCCAGCGGGACGCCGGTCAGCACGAGCGCGACGAAGACGCGGCGCTGCCGTGCGGTCAGCTCCTCGTCCACCGCCCGGCGCAGCGCCGCCAGCAGGTCCCGCCACTCGGCCTCCTGCGCGGGGTCGAAGCCGAAGCTGGCCGGCAGCCGCTCCCAGTCCTCGGCCTCCATCCGCACGCCGGGCCGGGCCCAGAAATGCCGCCCGATCTTGGCCGAGACCTCCAGGATGACGAACTTGTACGCCCAGGTCGTGAACCGGCTTTCGCCCTGGAACCGGCCCAGCTTGGCGGTGATGGCGAGCAGCGCGTCGGCGGTGGCCTGGTGGGCCAGGTCGTCGAGCTCGGGCCCGGTGAGCTGGAGCCGCGGGGCCCGGCGCGCGGCCTCGCGGCGTGCGATCCGCAGGAGCATGGCGTGCAGCCGGGCCAGCGCCGCCTCCCGCGGCGGGCCGGTGCTGGCGAGGGCGCGCAGCCACCCGGCGGAGTCCGGATCAAGCCGGGACGCGACGGCGGAGGGCTGCTCCGCCCCTGACTCCGCCGGTCCCATGGCCAGATGCTAG
>DASVBE010000107.1:0-4276 GCA_036375995.1 Streptosporangiaceae bacterium
TTCTGGCCGAGCCGGTTCGCCGCGCCGGTGGCCGCGTTCGGGGCGGCCCTTGTCCTGCTGACGTGGTCGCGCCTTGGTTTCAGCCACACCAGCGGGTGGGCGATGGTCCTGCCGACCAACTCCAACGGCAACTTCCAGAACGATTCCGGGATCTCCTACCCGTGGCTTCCTGACCTGCCGATCGCCCGGATCATGTTCCTGGCCGGGATCGCCGTCGCGGTCCTGGGCGTGACCGGCCTGCCCGCCCGGGCCGGCGGCCGGGGCCTGCGCTGCGCCGCCGCGGTCGGCGTGGCGGCCGGCCTGGCCCTGGCGGGGATCGCCACCGGCCTGGCCAGCTCGGCCCGGCTGACCGCACACGGCATGGCCATCCCCGGCCTGCACGATGCGGCCAGCGACGCGCCGATCGCCTACACCCCCGTCTGCGGCCACGCCGCCGGGGTCCCGGTCTGCCTGAACCCGGCGTACCGCCGGTGGCTGCCGGCGATCACCGGCGCACTGGCGCCGGAGCTGGCTGAGGTGGCCGGCCTGCCCGGCACGCCCGCCCGGGCCACCCAGGTCGCGACGGGCTACACCGGCGGGCCCGCGGCCCCACCCGGGCCGCCCGTGGCTACCGGGGCTGCCGGGCCGCCCCAGGCGCTCACGCTGGCCGGGCAGCCGGCCGTGCTCCGCCTGTCGCTCGGCATGCTCAACATGCCAGGGCCGTGCGGCTTCTGCGACGGGCCGGTCAACGGGACCGAGTTCGCCGGCCAGTTCCGGCTGATGTTCGCCCACGCGTTCGTGGGCGCGGGCAGCGCCCCCGGCAGCCCGGCACAGCAGGCCGTGCAAGCCGCGCTGCTGCGCGGGGCCGGGATCCCGTTCGCCGCGCAGCCGCTGGTGATGGGCCACACCGACAACTTCCCCGCGCCCCAGTCGAAGTTGGCCACCGGGCCGGTCTTCGCCGCGGCCCGGCGGTTCGCGGCCCTGCCCGCCCCGGCCCGGCACGCCTGGCTGGCCGTCCATCTGGCCGCGCTGCGGGCCGGCCGGCTCCCGCTGAAGGACCTGCCGTGACCACCGCGGGCCTGCACCGGCCGGCGCCGGGGAGCCCGCCAGGCCGCGGCCCGGCACAGCCCACCGCGACCCGGCGGCACCGGGCCGCCGCCGGATGGCGACTGACCCGCCTGTACCTCGTCAGCCGCCGGGTGCCGGTGGCCCTGGCGCTGCTGGCCGGCCTCGGTGTGCTGCTCTGGGCCGCGCTGCGCTGGCGCTGGAACATCGCCGGCGGCGCCGCGGCCCGGCAGTTCATCCCGCTGACGATCGAGACCGGCGCCGCGGCGCTGATCGCGGTCACCACTTACGGGCCGTTCGGCGAGCCGGAACGGGCCGCCGGCCGGTGGCTGCCCGTGCTCCGCCTGGCCGCGGCCGTGGCGCTGACCGCCATCGCGTTCGGCCTGCTGTCCGCCGGGGCGGCGGCCGCCCACATCGCGGCCGCCGGCGCCGCGCCGGCCGGCCTGCCGGGCGGCACGATCGCCCTGCTCCGCAACCTCGGCGGCATGGCCGGCCTCGGCCTGCTGTCCGCGGTCGTGCTGGGCGGCGCGTTCGGCTGGGTTGGCCCGATGGCCTACCTGGTGGTCACCGAAGCGGCGCTGGCCCACGGGTCGGTCACGCCCTGGGTCTGGCCCACCCGGCCGCCGTTCGACCGCGGCGCCGCGGTCTGCGCTGGCCTGGTGATCGCCGCCGGGCTGGTGCTGATAACCGTCCGCGGCCCGCGCGAGCCAGGCGGCGATCCCGGCCCGGCTTAGACGCCGGCCGGCATGTACCTGGAGAACCAGCCCACCAGCCGGGTCAGGTAGTCGGTCAGGGCCGGGAACCGGCCCACGCCGTGTCCCTCCTCCGGGTAGATGACCAGCTCCGAGTCCACGCCGTGGCCGGTCAGGGCCTGGTAGAACTCCCGGGCCTGGCCGGCCGGCGTGCACCGGTCCTTGGCGCCCGCGGTGAGCATCGTCGGCGTCCTGGCCTTGCTGGCGTGCAGGACCGGGCTGCGGGTGTGCAGCTGGTTCCCGGTGGCCTCGGGATCGGCGTGGTCCAGGAACCACAGCCCCCACCCGGGGATGTTGGTCGTGAACGTGAAGCTGTACCACTCGGTCACCGGCGAGCCGGCCACGGCGGCCTTGAACCGCTGGTCCTGGGTCACCAGCCAGGCCGACATGAACCCGCCGTAGCTGACGCCCATCGTGCCGATCCGCGCCGGGTCCGCGATGCCGCGCTCGACCATCGCGTCAATGCCGGACAGGTAGTCGTAGGTGTCCGCGCCGCCCATGTCGCCGACGACCGCGGCGGCGAACTCCCGGCCCCGCCCGGAGCTGCCGCGCGGGTTCGGGTGCAGCACCGCGTACCCGCGGGACACCAGCAGGGGCACCGCCGGGTCGCGCATCCCCCAGCTCCGCTGGTAGGCCCCGATGGGCCCGCCGTGCACGTGCAGCACCAAGGGGAAGGGCCCGCTCCCGGCAGGCGTACACAGAATTCCCTCGATTGCCGTGCCGTCTGGTGCGTCCCAGCTGACGTTCGTGGCCGAGCCCGCGACCGACCGGAGGTAGTCGGTGCCGGGATGAGCCAGCGAAGCCAGCACCTCGTCGGTCCCCGGGCCCACGATCGCGACCTGCTGCGGCTGGTCGTAGTCGTCCCTGGCCAGCACAACCCGGCCGTCGGCCGTGAACGCGCCGCCCGGGTAGAACCAGCTCGCCCACGACTGCGCGGACGCGGCCAGCTCCTTGGCCGCCAGAGCCGCGGGCAGCGGCCCGGAGCCGGCCTCCACGAGACCGGCCACGCAGTCCAGATGGCGCTGGCCGGCGTAGCCGAGCCGGGTGCCGTCGATCCACTGGACCGCGGTGACGTCGGTCCCGGCGGTGTCGACCGCGCACCGGGTGCCGGCCACCAGGTCCAGCAGGATCAGGTCGCCGGCCACGATCAGCCGGTCACTGCACACGGCCTCGACCACGGCGGCCCGCGTGCCGTCGGGCGTCCCGGCCGGCAGCCCGAGCTGCACGTCGCTGCGGAGCAGTTCGGTCACCGCACCGGTGGCGATGTCGAGCCGGCTCAGCACCGCCGAGTACCAGTCGTCCTCGCCGGGCTTCCCGCTGGTGATGGCCAGCACGTGGCCGGGGCCGCACCAGGCCGCCTCCCACACGTTCAGCCCGTCCGGCGAGACCTTCGCGACCTGGCCGGTGGCCAGCGTGTAGACCCACAGGCTGCGCCACGCGTCCTCGGGCGTCCCGCTCTCCACCTCCGGATACCAGGCCGGCCGCCCGGAGTCGCCCGCGCCGGCCGTGCCCGAGCCTTGCGCGTCCGAGATCTCCGCGCCGAACCCGGCGACGCCGAGCAGGATCCGGGTGCCGTCCGGGGACCAGGCCAGGAACTCGGCCGTGCCGGGCACCGCGGGCGCGGGCCAGGCCTCCCCGAGCTCCCCGCCGGACAGCAGGTACAGCTGGAACACCTCGGCCTTGGCCCGGTCGGACAGGAAGGCGAGCGCCGACCCGTCCGGCGCGAGCCGGCCGGCCTTGGCCGAACCGCCGCCCGAGGTCAGCGCGTGCAGCCCGCCGTCCCGCACCTCGTACAGGGCGGTGCGGGGCAGCCCCTCGAGCTCGTCGTAGACCGACCCGGTGACCACGATGCGGCTGGCGTCGGCCGTCGCGACGATGTCGGTGACGTGATGCGGCCGGCCGAACGCGGGCTCGTGCAGCCGCCGGAGATGCTCGGCGACCGCCGCGTACTCAGGAGATTCCCGCAGGTCTTTGCGCATGTTCCGGATGATCTCATGCGCTATGCGGATCTTGTTAGCACTGGCCGGCCGGGGTCAGCGAGGACTGGCCTGCAGGTACTCGTGCACGAGCTGGATGGCGGTCGCTCCTTCGCCGACCGCCGAGGCGACCCGCTTGATGGACCGGTGCCGGACATCGCCGGCCGCGAACACCCCGGGCATGCTGGTCTCCAGCAGCAGCGGCGGGCGCTCCAGCGGCCAGCCACCGGCCCGGTCCAGGTCCCGGCCGGTGAGGATGAAGCCCTGGCCGTCGCGCTGGACCCGCCCGTCCAGCCAGCCGGTGCGCGGCTCGGCGCCGATCATCACGAACAGCGCGGCGGCCGGGACCGTCTCGGTGGCGCCGCTCCCCCGCTCCCGCAGGGTCAGCGTCTCCAGGCTGCACTGGCCCTGGCCGCCGGTGACCTCGGTACCGGCGCGAACACGGATGTTCGGGGTCTTGCTGATCTCGGTGATCAGGTAGTTCGACATCGTGGCGCTCAGCCC
>DASVBE010000112.1:0-6219 GCA_036375995.1 Streptosporangiaceae bacterium
TAGACGCGCGCCGCGGCACGGGCGTGAGGTCCGTGCGCCATACGATTTTCCGCCCTGAACCCGCTCATCAGCCCACTCGTGATCCCAGCGTGAACCACCTGATCAGCACCGCCTAGTGTCCCGGTCCCGAGATGCGTGAGCAGTAGCGGCAGATGCGGTCGATGATCTGATCGGCGGTCTTGGTCCATTTGAAGGGGCGGGCGTTGCTGTTCCAGGTCTTGATCCAGTTCTCGAGCGCGGTGGTGAGCTCGTCCAGCGAGCAGAACACCCCGCGCTCCAGGCAGCGCCGCTGCAATTCGGCAAGCCACCGCTCGACCTGGTTGATCCAGGAGGAATAGGTCGGGGTGAAGTGCAGCACGAAGCGCGGGTGGGCCAGCACCCAGCGCTGCACCACCGGTGCCTTGTGGGTGGAGAGGTTGTCACAGATGACGTGGACCGCGAGGGCGGCGTCGGTCTGGCGGTCGATCTCGTCGAGGAAGTCGCGGAAGTCGATGGCCCGGTGCTGGGCGGACAGCTTGCCGATCACCTTGCCGGTGGCGATGTTCAGCGCCGCGAACAGGTCGATCGTGCCGTGGCGAACGTAGTCGAAGCTGCGCCGCTCAGGCACCCCGGGGATCATGGGCAGTACCGGGGCGGTGCGGGCCAGGGCCTGGATCTGCGGCTTTTCATCCACGCTGAAGACCACCGCGTTCGCGGGCGGGGCCAGGTACAGGCCCACGACGTCGCGGATCTTGTCAATGAGCAGCGGGTCCGGGGAGATCTTGAAGTCCTCCGTCCGCCAGGGCCGCAGCCCGAACGCCCGCCAGATCCGGTGCACGCTGGTGGGCGAGATGCCCACCTGCGCGGCCAGCTCCCGCTTAGACCAGTGCGTGCCACCTTCGGGGACCTCTTCCAGGGTCCGCACCACCACCTCCTCCACCTGCGCATCGGTGATGGCGCGCGGCACCCCCGGGCGGGGCTCATCGCCCAGCCCGTCCAGCCGCTTAGCCAGGAACCGTGCCCGCCACCTGGTCACCGTGCCCCGGGCGACGCCCAGCCGCGCGGCGACGGCGATATTGGGCCCGCCGTCCGCGCAGGCCAGCACGATCCGCGCCCGCAACGCCAGCCCCTGCGCCGTCTTCCGCCGCTTCGCCCAGTTCTCTAACGTCCGCCGCTCATCATCAGACAGCACCAGCGGCTCCAGCCGGGGATCTGGCATACCCCCAGCAGACCCCACCGGCCACCCAGGCGATAGCCCAGAACCCAAAACTGGGACACAAGACGACTCACGTGGTGACCCATCAACTCAAGACCGGGTCACTAGTCCGGCGCCCGCAGCGCGGCTGCCGCCCGGTGCAGCGCGGCCAGGATCGCGGTCACCGACGGCCGGTTCACCGAGGAGGCGCGGGCCACCGCGAATACGTCCCTGGCCAGGGCCTGGTCCGGCAGGGTCCGCACCGCCACCCGCCGCTCCCCCGCGGCCAGCGCCAGCCGGGGCACCGCAGCGATGCCGATGCCGCGCGCCACCAGGCTCAGGATCGTGCCCAGGCCCTCGAACTCCCACGGCACCGGCGCGGCCCCGCCCACCCCGGCCAGCAGCCGGTCCACCGCCTGCCGGGACGGCTCGCCGGCCGGCCCGGCCAGCCACGCCTCGCCGCGCAGCCAGGCCAGGTCGACCGGCACCGACGGGTCGGCCACCGGATGCCGCCGGGGCACCACCAGAACCAGCGGGTCGCGCAGCAGCGGGAAGAACCGCAGCACCGGCGACGCTTCCGCGGCCAGCCGCCCGGCCCAGTCATCCACCAGCGCGATGTCCACCTCGCCGGTCCGCACCTGGCGCAGTCCCTCGCCGTGCTGGCTCTGCCGCAGCGACAGCTTCAGCCCGTGATGCGACCGGACGCTGCGGGTCAGCGCCGGCGCGAAGGCGACCGCCGCGGTGGGGAACGCGGCGATGGTGACCAGCCCGGCCGGCTCTGGCGCGGCCAGGTCCGCCTCGGCCTCCTCGATCCGGGCCAGGATCTGCTCGGCGTGCCCGGCCAGCCGGCGCCCCGCGTCGGTCAGCTCGGCGGCCCGCGCGGTGCGGTCGAGAAGGGTCACGCCCGCCTCCCGTTCCAGCGCGGCGAGCTGCTGTGACACCGCCGACGGGGTGTACCCGAGGGCGGCCGCGGTGGCGGCGATCGTGCCCCGCTCGGCGAACTCCTTGAGCAGCCGGAGCCGGTGCGTATCTAGCATCAGATTATCTTACGCTACGCAAGGGAAATAGGCGCTTGCGCTGATTCTTATTTTCAACCACCCTGGTCGGGTACTTGTTTAACCGATGTTCAGTTTCAGAAAATCTTCTGCCCCTATCAATTTCCGCGGCGCTGCCGCTCGGAGCTGAGCCATGCCTGTAGCCGGGACCCTGACGCCCGCGCCACTGACTTCCCTCGCCACCCTGATCCCCGTGTCCGCCACCCTGGCCGCGAACGAGGCGCTCGACGTGCGCCGGCGTCGCGGCCAGCCCGTTCTCCCGCTCGCCTTCGGCGAGGCCGGCCTGCCGGTCGCCGCCCCGCTGCGGGCCGCCCTGGCGGCGGCCGCCGCCAGCAACGGCTACGGCCCGGTCGCCGGGCTGCCCGCGCTGCGCGCGGCCGCGGCCGGCTACTGGTCCCGCCGGGACCTGCCCACCAGCCCGGACACCGTGGTCTGCGGCCCGGGCAGCAAGGCCCTCATCTACGGCCTGCTGATGGCCATCGGCTCGGACGTCGCCGTACCGCGGCCCAGCTGGGTCACGTACGCGGCCCAGGCCGGGCTGCTCGGGGCCGGCGCCCGGTTCGTGCCCACCCCGCTGGGCCAGGGCGGCATCCCCGACCCGGCCGGGCTGGACGCGGCGGCCCGGGCCGCCGCCGACGCCGGCCGGCCGATCCGCTCGGTGATCCTCACGCTGCCGGACAACCCGACCGGCACCCTGGCCAGGCCGCAGACGATCCGCGCGATCTGCCAGGTCGCCGAGGAGCACGACCTGATCATCATCGCCGACGAGATCTACCGTGACCTGGTGCACGACCCGGCCGCGGCGCTGCTCAGCCCGGCCGAGGTGGCCCCGCTGCGCACAGTGGTGACCACCGCGCTGAGCAAGAGCCTGGCCGTCGGCGGCTGGCGGATCGGCGTGGCCCGGCTGCCGGACGGCCCGCTGGGGCCGGCCCTGCGCGAAAGGCTGCTCGGCGTGGGCAGCGAGATCTGGTCCGCTCCCGCGGCACCCATCCAGCAGGCGGCGGCCTACGCGTTCGGTGAGCCGCATGAGATAGGTGTACGGATTTCGCGGAGCCGGTCGCTGCACGCCACGGTGGCCCGCGCGGTGGCGGACCGCTTCCGCTCCGCCGGATTGCCGGTCCCGGCCCCCCAGGCCGCGTTCTACCTGTACCCGGACTTCAACCCGTGGCGGGAGTGGCTGCGGGCCCGGCACCAGGTCAGGACCGGCGCGGACCTGGCCGCGGTGCTGCTCGAGCGGTACGGCGCCGGGGTGCTCCCGGCGAGCGCCTTCGGCGAGGACCCGGCCGCGCTGCGGGTCCGGGTGGCCACCGGGCTGCTGTACGGCGACACCGACGAGCAGCGGGAGGAGACCCTGGCCGCGGCCGACCCGGTGGCGCTGCCCTGGGTCGCCGCCGCGCTGGACCGGATCGGCGCCATGCTGGCCGACTTCGGCCCCTGATCACGGCGGCCTGGCCCTGCCCGCCGCGGCCTGCCTGGATCGCCACTAGATCGCCGACCGGGCCACGTAGCGGTAGCCCGCGCCGGTGACGGCCTCGATCGGCGGCGGGCTGATCCCGGCGCCGATCTTGGCGGCCAGCCGCGAGATCGTGAACTTGACCTGCTCCTGGCCTTCCCGCAGCGGGTCGTTCCAGGCCTGCTCGAGCAGCTCGCCGGCGGGTACCGGCTGGCCGGCCTTGCGTACCAGCGTGGCCAGCACCCGGAACTCGCCGGGGGTCAGCGCGACCGGCTGGCCGTCCACGGTGACCTGGCCGACCGCGAAATCGACCTGAAGCCGGGCGTCCTGGTAGGCCCGGGCCGCGCCCGGCCGGACCGCCCGGGCCTGCTTCAGCAGCAGCTGCACCCTGCTGATCAGCTCCGCGTTGCTGAACGGCTTGACCAGGTAGTCGTCGGCCCCCGAGTGCAGCCCGCGGAACTGGTCCGCGGCCAGGCCGTGCGCGGTCAGCATCATTACCGGGGTGTCGTCCTGCTCACGGATCCGCTCCAGCACGCCCCAGCCGTCCATGGTCGGCAGCCCGACGTCCAGCAGCACGACCTCCGGTCGCTCGGCCTGGAACATCCGCAGCCCGTCCTCGCCGTTGGCGGCGTGGATCACCGTCAGCCCGGCGCGGCACAGCACCAGCCGCACGGCCAGCGCGATGTCCGGGTCGTCCTCGATGCACAGCACCTGCGCGCTCATGCCGTCACCGGCTGGTCCAGTACCGGCAGGAACACACTGAACGTGCTGCCCAGCTCGACCGTGCTCGCCACCTCGACCCGGCCGCTGTGCAGCTCGGCGATGGCCTTCACCACGGACAGCCCAAGCCCGGTGCCCGGCAGGCCCGCCATCCGCGCGTTGGTGCCCCGGACGAACCGCCCGAAGAGCGTGTCCAGCTCGTCGGCGGGGATTCCGATGCCCTCATCGGTCACGTCGATCCTCCACATCTGCCCCTCGGGCCGGGCGCTGACCTGGACCTTGCCGCCACGGCCGGAGAACTTGATCGCGTTGGACAGCAGGTTGTCCATGATCTGCTGGAGCCGGAGCAGGTCGGCCCGCAGCAGCGGGCCGTCCTGCGTGCTCACGGTCACCTCGATGCCGCGCTCGGCTGCGGTCGCGCTGACCGAGCGGACCGCCTCGCGGACCAGGGCCGGCACCGCGACCGAGCCGGGGTCCAGCGCGATCGCCCGGGCTTCGAGCCGGGACAGCAGCAGCAGGTCGCCGAGCAGCCGGAGCAGCTTGTCGCCGTTGCGCTGGATGACCGACAGCGCGTCGACCGTGTCCGCGGGCAGCTGGCTGGTGTCGTCCAGGATCAGCTCGGTGAACGAGATGATCGAGGTCAGCGGCGTGCGCAGCTCGTGCGACAGGGTGGCAAGGAACTCGGTCTTGGCCTCGTCGAGCGCCTCGGCGCGCTTGCGCTCGGACACGTCGGCCGCGGCGTTGAACTCCTGCAGGGTGCCGTCCGGGCCGGCCACCACGATCGCGTCCGGGGCGGCCTCGATCAGTGCCTCGGTCCTGGCCCGCCGCTCGGCCAGATCGATGGTGTCGTTGGTGTGCCCGATCTGCGGTTCCGTCCGGCCCGCGCCGCCGGCCCGCCTAAACCGCGGCACCCCTGGCTCCCGCCTCCGCGAACCGCGCGGCGGATGATCGGCCCGGCAGGCAGCTAAGCCTGGTGCCGGAGAAAGTAGTCACAGCCAACACCGGCGTCCCCCCGGACTATCCCCGTATCCACTGTCACGGCTCTGCATACCCAGCCGGGGTCACCCAAACCCGGCCGTGAGCGCGTCCCCTCCGCCGCCAGTATGCGCCTGCCTGCGGCTCTCCGCGCAACCAGGGGGCGGACCGCAGATGAACCTTTACCTGGCGGCCGGGCCGGCGGCGGCCGGCCAGCCAGCCGGCCTGACCAGCCGGCCCGGCGGGGCGGTCCGCCGGGCCCCGCTGCGCTGCCCTAGGGTCAGGATCATGACCGGCCTGGCCAGCTACCGCGAGCCCGCGGAGCCCGCGTTCCTGTTCGACCTGGACGGCACCCTGATCGACAGCGTGTACCAGCACGTAATCGCCTGGCGGAACGCGCTGAGCCGCCGTGGCATCGACCTGTCGGTGTGGCGGATCCACCGGCGGATCGGGATGAGCGGCGGCCTGTTCGTGTCCGCGCTGATGCGGGAGACCGGGCTTGACCTGTCCGCGGCCGACATCGAGGCCCTCCAGCAGGCGCACGCCGACGAGTACACCGCGCAGGCGGGCTCGGTCCGGCCGCTGCCCGGCGCGGCCGAACTGCTGGCCCACCTGACCGAGCGCGGCGTGCGCTGGACGATCGCGACCAGCGGCCGGGCCGCCACCGCGCGGCTGGCTCTGCCCCTGCTCGGCCTGCCGGCCGACGTGCCGATGGTGACCAGGGACATGGTCCGGCACGCCAAGCCCGACCCGGACCTGTTCCTGGCCGCGGCCGCGCAGCTGGGGGTCGAGCCGCGGGACGCGATGGTGGTCGGCGACAGCGTCTGGGACCTGCTGGCCGC
>DASVBE010000167.1:0-6616 GCA_036375995.1 Streptosporangiaceae bacterium
AGGTGCCCGCTGACCCGCAGCATCGGCCCGGTCATCTCGCGCGGCGCGCGGGCCACCGCGGACGCCGACGTCACGATCCGGTGCTCGTCGATCAGCCGCCGCCGGACCGTGACCGGGTCCTGGCCGTCCAGCGGCCGCAGCGCGGTGGTCGAGCACGGCGCGTCCCGGTCGCCGACGACCTCCCAGCCGGGCAGGTCGGCGAGCGCCTCCCGGGTCATCCGGCCCACCTCGGCCAGCCGGGCCGCCGTCGCCTCCGGCCCGGCGGCCACATGCAGCGCCACCGCCTCGGCCAGCCCGACCCGCCCGGCCGCGTTGGCCTCGTCCGACTCCAGCGCCCGCACCGGCGGCACGTCACCGCCGAACATGGCCGGGATGCGCACCTTCAGCGAGCCCCACCACGGCTCGGCCACGCCCAGCAGCCCCACCCCGCGCGGCCCGGTCAGCCATTTCCGGCTGGTCGCGTAGATCACGTCCGCGCCGCAGGCGGTGTCCACGTGCCCGATGGCCTGCGCCGCGTCCACCCACAGCGGCACCCCGGCGGCCTTGCACAGCGCGGCCGCCGCGGCGACCGGCTGGACCAGCCCCCGGTGCGACGCCACCTGCGTCAGCTGGACCAGCGCGGGCGGCCGGGTGGCCAGGAGCCGCTCCAGCGCCTCCAGGTCCACCACGCCGTCCCCGGTCACGTCCAGGACCGCCAGCCCGAGCCCGCGATCGGCGAACTTCTCCAGGTTCGGCCCCCACTCGCTGGGCACCACCGCGACCACGTCACCGGCCTGCAGCGGCCAGGCGGCGAGGATGGCGCGCAGCGCCGCGGTCGCGCTCTCGGTCAGCGCCAGCCCGGCCACCGGCACGCCGAGCAGCCCGGCCAGCGCGGCCCGGCCCGCGTTCAGCGCCGGCTCAGCCCGCTCCTGCGCGACATACCCGCCGGCCCGGGCCTCCAGCTCCAGGTGCGCGTGCACCGCGTCGAGCACGGACACCGCGCTGCGCCCGCATGCCGCGCTGTCCAGGTGCAGTCCCTCGGCGGGGGGCCGCTGCGCCCGGAAGTCCTCGCCGATCCCCATCAGGCCGTCACCCCGGCCAGGAAATCGCGCATGACCTGCTGGAACAGCTCGGCCTCCTCGAACTGCGGTGAGTGCCCCGACTTCTCGAACACGACCAGCTGAGCCCCGGGGATCAGCTCGGCGATCACCTGCGCCGACGACACCGGCGTGACCCAGTCTGCCCGCCCCACGGTGACCAGCGTCGGGCAGGTCACCGAGGGCAGTCTCGGCTTCAGGTCGTAGGCCGGCATGTTGTGCGTGAAGCAGTAGTTGTGCGCCTCGTACCGGTAGGAGCCGGCCTCCACCCGGGCGGCCGAGGCCACCGGGTCGTACTCGAAGTCGTACAGCGGGATGATCTCCGCCCACCGGGCTTTGAGGTCCTCGTTGCCGGTGATCTGCCCCTTCCAGTACCGGTCGAAGTTCGCCCAGTTGATCTCCACCCGGTCCTGGTTCCTGGCGTTCTCGTACGCGCGGTCCAGGTTGGACGAGTCGGCTGAGGTGTCCCGCAGGATCATCGCCCGGGTCCGCTCCGGGTAGGCGATCGCGTACTCCATCGCGATGAACCCGCCGTAGGACCCGCCGGCCACCACGATCTGCTCCGCGCCCAGCCACTCCCGCAGCCCGTCGACGTCCGCGGCCCACTGGGCGTGCGAGTACGGCGGGACTCCCTCGCTCTGCCCGCAGCCGCGCGCGTCGAAGACCACCACCCGGAACTGGTCCGCCAGCGGCCCGAACGTCGATTTCGGCTCGGCCAGCGACCCGATCCCGCCGCCGCCGTGGTGGCCGATCAGCACGGGCGCGTCATCCGCCCCCAGCACCTCGACGTTCAGCCGGCACCCGTTGATGGTCACGAACATCCCAAGGACCTCCGGTTGCGGAAGGATTTTTACGGATTACGGGATTTGCCGTGCGGGCCACTGAGCCCGGGCCCGTCCTTGGCGAGGAGCCGCCACAGCTGCTCCCAGGCCCGCATCCCCTCGCGCAGCCGGGCCACGCGGAGGAACTCGTTCGGCGCGTGCAGCTTCTCGTCCGAGGTGGAGAAGCTGAAGAACAGGGTCTTCGCGCCGAGCACCCGCTCGAACAGGCCGGACGCGGGCAGCGTGCCCGGGATGCAGGTCAGGAGCACCTGCTGGCCGGGGTAGACGGCTTCCAGCGCCGCGGTGGCGGCGCGGATCGCCGGGTGGTCCGCGCCGATCGTGTAGGCCGGCACCCGGGCCTCGTCCGGCCGGACCTCGGCCGTCACGCCGGCCGGGGCGTGCGCGCTGACGTGCGCGGTGATCGCGGCGATGACCGCGTCGGGGTCCTGGCCCGGCACCAGGCGGCAGGACACGTGCGCCACCGCGGCGTGCGGGATCACCGTGTACCTGCCGCCCCCGGAGATCCCGTTGACCTCCAGCGTGGGCCGCTCCCAGAGCCGTTCCAGCGTGCTGTACCCGGCCTCGCCGTGGCCCTCGGTCAGGCCCAGCGCGGCCAGGTAGTCCGCCTCGCTGAAGTCCACCCCGGCCAGCACCGCGCGCCGCTCGTCGGTCAGCGGCGGGATGCCGTCGTAGAAGCCGGGCACGGCTACCGTGCCGTCCTGGTCGTGCAGGCCTGCCACGATCTCGGCCAGCGCGTGCAGCGGGTTGGCCACGGTGCCGCCGTACCGGCCCGAGTGCAGGTCGCCGCTGGCCCCCTCGACCGCGATGTCCAGCGAGACCAGGCCCTTGGACATCAGCGACACCGACGGCTCGGACGTCCGCCACATCGCCCCGTCCGCGGAGATCACCAGGTCGGCGGCCAGTTCGCCGGCCCGGGCGGCCAGGTAGCCGGGCAGGTGCGGGCTGCCGATCTCCTCCTCGCCCTCGAACAGGAACTTCACGTTCAGCGGCAGCGCCTGCTCCTGGGCCAGGAACGCCTGCGCGGTTTTCAGCACCACGTAGACCGGGCCCTTGTCGTCGCTGGACCCGCGGCCGCGGACCACCGGCGTGCCGTCCGGCAGCGTGCCCGCGCTCAGCTCGAACGGCTCACTCAGCCACTCCGCATCCGGCCCGGTGGGCTGCACGTCGTAGTGCCCGTAGACGAGCACGGTCGGCGCGCCGGGCGCACCGAGCCACTCGCCGCGCACGACCGGGTGCCCGGCGGTCTCCTCGACCCGGGCGTTCGCGAACGCCAGCCGTGCGGCCAGCCAGTCCGCGGCGGCCCGCATGGTCGCCGGGTCGGCGTCCCGGCTGACCGACGGGATCGCCACCCACTCGGCGAGCTCGCTCAGGTAGCCGTCGTCGGACGCATCAAAGGAAAGCATGGCCACCGTCGATCGCGATCGTCTGCCCGGTCACCCAGCCGGACCGTTCCGCGGCGAAGAACTGCACCCCGTGCGCGATGTCCTCGGGCTGGCCGAGCCGCCGCATCGAGATGCCGGCCACCAGCTGCGCCTGGCCCTCGGGGCCATAGCCGTCCCACTGGATCTGGGTGGTCGGGTTGGACAGGATGAACCCGGGCGCGATGCAGTTGACCGTGATGCCGAACGGGCCGAGCTCGGCGGCCAGCTGGCGGGTCAGCCCGATCTGGCCGGCCTTGGCGCTGGCGTAGGCCTGGATGCCGGTCCGGCTGACGGTCAGCCCTGCGGCCGAGGAGATGTTCACGATCCGGCCCCAGCCGCGGGCCTTCATGCCCGGGATGACCGCCCGGGTGCACAGGTAGGAGCTGGTCAGGTTGGCGTCCACGACCGCGTGCCAGTCGTCAGGGGTTACCTCCTCCAGCGGCTTGCCGGTCTGGCCGACGACGCCGCCGGCGTTGTTGACCAGGATGTCGACCGGCCCGATCGCGGCGAAGAAGTCCGCCACGGCCTGCGGGCTGGTCAGGTCCGCGGTGTCCTTGTCCACGCCGTGCACGGTCGCGCCGTCCTCGGCCAGAGCCTTGGCGATCGCGGTTCCAATCCCGTGTGCGGTGCCGGTCACCACGGCGGTCCGGCCGGCCAGTCCCATTCGCGTACCCCTGCCTCGCTGGTGGCGTGCCAGGGCCGGGCCGCGGACGGTCCGGCCGGTTGACGGGTAAACCACTGCTCTGGCCAGGTGCTCACGGTCCGCGCAGGTCAGGAAGTTCCCAGGCCGTTTGGATGGTAACCCAAACCGGGATTACTCCCTCTATATGGGTCCCGCCTGCGCGACGGCAGCCAGCTAGCCGGTGACGACCGAGCCGAGGTGCGGGCCGGGCCGGACCGCGGCCACGGCCAGCCGCGGGGCACCCGGCTTCCACGCCGCGACCTGCACTTTGGTGGTAAAGCTCAGCTCGGCCACCAGCCGGTCCTGGCCGTCTGGCCAGCCGAATCCGGCCAGCGCGTCGCTGCTGACCGAGGTGCCAGGCACCGGGCTGAGCCGCAGCGCGGTGAGCCCGGCCACCTCCAGCCGGGTCGGCGCCGCGCCGCTGTCACCCGCCACGGGCGAGGTGATCTGCAGCGCCAGGAAGCGGCCGTCGGGGCTGAAGGCGGCCGCGGGCACCGTGCTGCCCCGGGCCAGCGGGATCGTGGTCATCCACCCGCTGGCCAGTTCCAGCAGGTGCAGCCGGCACCCACCCGGGCACGGCTCCTGCCAGGCGACCCGGCCCGCGCTGGCCGCGATCACCCCGGACAGCCGCCGGGTGACGTGGCCGGTGGCCGGGTCCCACAGCAGGTCCGCGCGCGGCCGGCCGGTGCCGGCCAGCGGGGCGCCGGCCGACGGGGCGAGCAGCAGCCCGCGGACCGTGCCCGCCTCGATCACGTAGCCGTCCGGCAGCCGGACTGGCGGCCCGAGCGCCCGCCCGTCCGCGGCGGTCAGCTGCGCCGTGCCGGGCGCCGCGGCGGCGCCGGGCGGGTAGCTGGTCAGCCACAACGTGCCCCGGCGGGCGCCCGGCGCGACCAGGTTCGCGCGGCCCGCCCGGATGGCTCGTGACGCGCCGTCGGCCAGAAACCAGACCGGCAGCGGCGGGCTGGCACAGGCCGGGCAGCCCAGCTGGCCGTCCGTCCCGGCGGGCGGGGCCGCCTGCACCGCCCAGCCGCCCACAGCGCGGGAGAACGCGTACCCGATCTGGCTGGCCGGCAGTCCGCCGATCGGCTCGCGGCGCCCCGAGGCCGGGTAGAACCAGGCGGGCTGCGACCCGGCCAGGGGCAGCCGCAGGCGGGCGTCCCAGGCCGCGGTCGGCCCGGTCAGCCCGGCCGGCTCAGCAGGCAGACTGGCGCCCGTGCCGGACTGTGAGCCAGCCAGCGGCGGGCTGGTCCGGTGAGCCGGATGGTGGGCCGGCGCCGGGTGCCCGGGCAGCCGGCTGACGACGAGCGCGGCCAGCGCGGCAACGGCGAGCCCGGCCAGCGCCAGGCGGCGCCAGCGCCGTGGCCCGTGCTGGCCGGGACCGTGCTGGCCGGGACCGTGCTGGCGCTCCCGGCCCTGGCTGAGGATATCCGGCACGGCGCTCCGCTTCCCGACGCTTGCTGTGCTGATCCGACCATAGCTGGCCGGGTCAGGCGACGGGCGGGACCATTGCCTCGATCAGGTGCGGGCCCGGCCCGGACTGGGCCCAGCGGAGGGCTTCGGTCAGCTCCTCCGCCGTGCTGACGCGGCGGGCCGGGACGCCGAAGCCCTCGCTCAGCCTGGTGAAGTCAGTGACCGGATCGGACAGGTCGAGCAGCCGGGCGGCCCGCGGCCCGGCGGCACCCGCGCCGGTGCGGGCCAGCTCGATCCGGAGCACGGCGTAGGCCGCGTTGTTGACCAGCACGGTGGTCACGTTCAGCTTCTCCCGGGCCATCGTCCATAGCGCCTGGATCGTGTAGAGGCTGCTGCCGTCGGCCTCGATGGCGAGCACCGGGCGGTCCGGGGCGGCCACCGCGGCGCCCACCGCGACCGGCAGGCCCTGGCCGATCGACCCGCCGGTGAGCGCGAGCAGCGTGTGCCGCGGCGCCCCGGCCAGCGCCTGGGGCAGGCCGAACCCGGAGGTGGCCGCCTCGTCCGCGATGATCGCGTTCGCGGGCAGCTCGGTGGCGATCACGTTGGCGAGGTTGACCGGGTTCAGCGGGCCCGGCGTGATGTCCGGCACGCCGGGCGGCGTGGCCTGCGGCTCGGTATCCGGCGCGACCCGGCTGGCCAGCTCCTCCAGCGCGCTGGCCGCGTCCTGCCCGCGGCCGGCCAGTTCGGTGACCGCGCAGCCGTCCGGGACCAGGTCGCCGCCGCGGCCGGGATAGCCGAAGAACGTGACCGGCGCCCGCGCCCCGGCCAGGATCAGCTGACCGGTGCCGGCCAGCGCCTGATCGGCGGCCTCGGGCAGGTAAGGCAGCCGGGCGACGGCGGGCAGCCCGGCGCCGCCTTCCATCCGGGCCGGGAACGTCTCGGCCAGCAGCCGGGCGCCGGCCGCGACCGCGATCCGGCTGGCCGCGCGGAGCCCGCGCTCGGTCAGCGCGTTCCGGCCGAGGAGCAGCAGGGGCGCCGGGCCGGCGGCCAGCGCCGCGGCGGCCGCGTCCACCGCGCCAGGGCTGGCCGGCGGCCGCGGCGCGGCGGGGTACGGGGCGGCGGGCCGGCCGCCGGTCTCCCAGGACAGGTCGGCCGGGATGATCAGGGTCGCGATCTGGCCGCCGT
>DASVBE010000210.1:0-26836 GCA_036375995.1 Streptosporangiaceae bacterium
GCGGGCTGCCATAAAGCCAGCTGGGCGTCGATCAGCTGGGTCAGCCGCTCCTCGTTGAACCGGTCCGGGTACAGCAGCGCGTGCACGGACAGGCCGTCGATCAGCCCGCCGAGCAGGTCGGCGATCACCTCGGGATCGCCCGGGGCCAGCTCGCCGCGCTCCTGCGCGGACACGATGAGCGCGATCAGCATCCGCTGCCAGTGCGCGGCCTCGCGCCGCTGCACCTGGCGCAGCTCGTCGTTGACCAGCGCCCGGCTCCAGAAGCTCATCTCCAGGATGGTCTCCCTGGCCTGCTGCCGCCCCAGCGGGACCGTGTCGAGGCAGAAGGCCCGGAGCGCCGCGAGACCCTCCTTGGGCTCGAGCAGGTCGCTCATCCGCCGCTTGATCGTGGCGTGCGACATGTGCAGCGCCTCGATCAGGATGTCGTCCTTGCGCTCGAAGTAGTGCGCCAGCACGCCGGTCGAGTAACCCGCCTCGCGGGCGATCTCCCGGGTGGTCGCCCCGTCGATGCCGCTCTCCGCGATGACGTTCCAGGCCGCCTGCGCGAGCTCGCGCCGGCGCTCGTCGTGGTCAACGATCTTGGGCATACCCGCTCCCGGACATAACGGTTCTGGCACGGAGAGGCGTCAGACGCCCGCTACCTTGTCTTATATCGGACGTCCGTCTATAGTAACCAGCCTCACTCCTGCCCCGCTGGAGGCTCTGGTTCGCCTCCGCAACAGCCCTGCTGGAGGCCAGGTTTTGGCTACTGAGGCACCTACCGGCGCCCCCCTCCCGGCCCGCGGCACCGATGAGCGTGCCCAGCTGATCAACCTGCTGACGGCCAAGGCCAAGCTGGTCCGGCGGGAGACCGTCCGGCTGACCCGGATCGCCGGCGCAGGGCACTACAGTGGCACGTTCTCGGCCGCCGAGCTGTTCGCCGCACTGTACTACGCGCAGCTGCGCTACCGGCCCGGGCAGCCGGACTGGCCGGACCGGGACCGGTTCGTGCTGAGCAAGGGGCACGCCGCGATCGGCCTGTACCCGGTGCTCGCCGACGTCGGCTTCTTCGACCCGGCGCTGCTGGACAACTACACCCGGCTGCACAGCCGGTTCGGCGACCACCCGGACATGCGCAAGATCCCGGGCATCGACTTCAGCTCCGGGTCGCTGGGCCACGGGCTGTCCACCACGCTGGGCATGACCCTGGCCGCCCGGGTGCAGGGCCGGCCCTACCGCAGCTACGTGATCCTCGGCGACGGCGAGCTGTGCGAGGGCCAGGTGTGGGAGGCCGCGATGGCGGCCGGCCACTACCGGGCCGGCTCGCTGGTCGCGATCGTGGACCGCAACCAGCTGTCCATCGACGGCCCGACCGAGTCGATCATGGGCGTGGAGCCGCTGGACGAGAAGTTCCGCGCCTTCCGCTGGCAGGTGCAGCGCATCGACGGGCACGACTTCGACGCGATCCTGGACGCGTTCGCCGGCCTGCACACCGATCCGCACGGCCCGCCGCAGATGATCATCGCCGACACGGTCAAGGGCCGCGGCGTGCAGCGGATGGAGCTGGACACGAACTGGCACGTGGGCAACCTGGTCGGCGCGGACTACGACGACGTGCTGGCCGAGATCGAGGCGGGCCTGCAGCCGGTCACGGCCGGGCGGGACGGGCGGGCGGGCGGCGGCAATGACTGACGAGACCAGGGCAGCCGCCGGCACCGCGGCCGGGCAGCAGATCAGCGACACCTTCACGGGCAGCGCAGGCGCGTCCCAGGCGCTCAAGCCGCCGGGCCCGCAGGGCACGGTCAAGGGCATCCAGGCCGCGGCGATCCCGGCCTTCGTGGCCGGCCAGGAGCTCGCCGACCTCGGCGACACCGACCCGCGGATCGTGGTCCTCACCGCCGACCTCGCCGGGGCAGGCCGGACGGCTGACTTCCGGGACCGGCACCCGGACCGGTTCTTCAACATGGGCGTGGCCGAGCAGAACATGATCTCGGTCGCCGCCGGGATGGCCGCGTCCGGGCTGCGGCCCTACCTGAGCACGTTCGCGGCCTACGTGGCGCTGCTCGGCTGCGAGCAGATCCGCACCGACCTGGCCTACCCGGGCCTGCCGGTGCGGATCCTGGCCCACCACTCGGGCATGAGCCTGGGCTACTACGGCACCAGTCACCACTCGCTGGAAGACCTGTCCGTGATGCGGGCCATCGCGGATTTGACCGTGGTCTGCGCCGCCGACGCGAACCAGCTCCGCGCGATCCTGCGGGCCTCCCTGAACCTGACCGGGCCGCTGTACATCCGGCTCGGCCGTGGCCGGGATCCCGAGGTGTACCCGGAGGTGCCCGGCAATTTCGCGTTCGGCCGCGCCGTCCGGCTCACCGAGGGCCGCGACCTGACCCTGATCACCGCCGGCTCGCAGGTGCGGCCCTGCCTGGACGCGGCCGCGCTGCTGGCGCAGCAGGACGGCCTCGCGGTCCGGGTCGTGGACATGCACACGATCAGCCCCATCAACGCGGACGAGGCGATCGCCGCGGCCACCGAGACCGCCGCGGTGATGACCGTGGAGGAGCACAACGTGACCGGCGGCCTGGGCTCGGCGGTGGCCGAGGTCCTGCTGGAGGCCGGGGCCGCGGTCCCGTTCCGCCGCCACGGCGTGCCGGACGAGCACGTGGTGCTCGGCCCGCCCGCTGCGCTATATGCCCACTACGAGCTCGACGCGGCTGGGATCGCCGGCCGGGCCCGCCGGTTCCTGGCGCCCTGAGGGGGGTCCCCCGAGTGACCGAACTTGCTAGCCGCGAGCGGACCAGGACCGCGGATAACGCGCTCCGCGCGCGGGCCGCCCGGGTCATCCCGAACGGGATGTACGGGCACCTCTCGGCCAGGCTGCTGCCCGCCGAGTACCCGCAGTTCTACGACCGCGGGCGCGGTGCGCGGGTATGGGACGTGGACGGCAACGAGTACGTCGACCTCATGTGCAGCTTCGGACCCATGATCATGGGATACGCGCATGCTGGCGTGGAGCACGCCGCCGCCGTGCAGCGGGAGCGCGGTGACACCTTGTCCGGGCCCGGCGGGGTCATGGTCGAGCTGGCCGAGCTGCTCACCAGCCGGGTGGACCACGCGGACTGGGCTATGTTCGCCAAGAACGGGACCGACGCCACCAGCCTGTGCCTGGCGGTGGCCCGGGCGGCAACCGGCCGGGACGCGGTGGTCATGGCCCGCGGCGCGTACCACGGCTGGGCGGCGTGGAGCAACCTCCGGCCCATCGGCATGCCGGCCCAGGACCGGGCGAACGTCTACTCCTACACCTACAACGACCTGGCCAGCGTGCAGCGGGCCGTGGACGAGGCCGGGGCGGGCAACGTCGCCGCGGTGTTCGTCTCGCCGTTCCGCCACGACGCCGGCCACGACCAGGAGCTGGTGGACCCGGCGTTCGCCCGCGGGCTGCGCGCGCTGTGCGACTCGGCCGGGGCCGCCCTGGTCATGGACGAGGTGCGGGCCGGGTTCCGGCTGCATCACGGCGGCAGCTGGGAACCGCTGGGGGTGCGCCCGGACCTGAGCGCGTGGAGCAAGGCGATCGCCAATGGCCACCCGATCGGCGCGGCGCTGGGAAGTGCGGCGTTCCGCACGGCCGCCGGGCAGATCTTCGCCACCGGGTCGTTCTGGTATCAGGCCGTGCCGATGGCCGCGGCCGTGGCGACCATCACCGCGCTGCGGGACGAGGACGCGATCGCCCGCATGGCGAAGGCCGGCCAGCAGCTGCGCGACGGGATCGCCAGGCAGTCCGCCGGGCACCAGGTCGCCGTGCGGCAGACCGGGCCGGTGCAGATGCCCAACCTCAGCTTCCCCGGCGACGAGGACTTCGCCAGGGCCTCGCTGTTCTGCGGGACCGCGGCCGCGCACGGGGCGCTGCTGCACCCGCGGCACAACTGGTTCCTGTCGGCCGCGCACACCAGCGACGACATCGACCAGGCCCTGGCCGCCACCGACGAGGCGTTCCGCGCGGTGCGCGCGCAGTTTGGCCCTGACGAGAGCAAGGACGGGACACGATGAGCAAGCAACCTCATAACCGCACCCGCTGGCTCGGCACGCCCCGCACCCGGGCCGTTGCCGCGCTGGCGGCCATAGCCCTGATCACCGCGGCCTGCGGCGGGTCCAACGCCCCGGTCAGCAACAGCGGCGGCGGGGCGCCGTCGGCGTCGTCCTCGGGCGGCAGCCAGACCCTGGTCATCGCCCGCAACATGGACCTGACCTCGACCGACCCGTCGAACGCGATCTGCGACACCTGCCAGTTCGTGTTCAGCGCGACCTACGAGACCCTGGTCGGGCTGTCCGACGACAACCACACGCTGACCCCGCGGCTGGCCACCTCGTGGTCCGGCAGCAAGAACGACAGCGTGTGGACGTTCAAGCTGGACCCCAACGCGAAGTTCGCCGACAACAGCCCGGTGACCTCCGCGGACGTGAAATTCTCGCTGCTGCGCCTGAAGTACCTGAAGGGCAACGCGTCCTACCTGGTCAACACGGTCGACAAGATCGACACGCCGGACCCGCACACCGTGGTGATCACGCTGCACGCGCCGAACTCGGAGTTCCCGAACGCGGTCAACGCGTCCTACACCGGCATCATCAACAGCAAGCTGGCCAAGCAGCAGGGCGCCGTGGACACGCCGGACGCCCCCAAGACCGACAAGGCCGACAAGTGGTTCCAGTCGCACTCGGCCGGCAGCGGCCCCTACGAGCTGCAGAGCTTCACCTCCGGCTCGCAGGTGACGCTGGTCGCTAACCCGAACTACTGGGGCACCGCGCCGCACTTCAAGCGGGTCATCGTCAAGCAGGCGGACACCGCCGCCGGCCAGGCGCAGATGCTGCAGGACGGCGAGGCCGACATCGCCATGCAGATCGACCCGGTGACGGCCAGGAGCCTGGAAGGCGCGCCCGGCATCACCGTGAAGACCATCCCGTCCTTCAACTTCTTCTGGATCGGGATGAGCCAGAACATCAAGAACCTGACCCAGGCGCCGCTGAACGCGGACATCCGGCACGCGATCGTGGACGCGATCGACTACCAGGGCCTGCTGAACACGATGGTGTCCGGGGAAGGCAAGCTGGTCGCCGCGCCGATCCCGAACGGCTACCCGGGCGCGGCCGGCCTGCCGCTGCCCAAGCGGAACGTGGCCGAGGCCAAGCAGCTGCTGGCCAAGGCCGGGCACCCGAACGGGTTCAAGCTGACGCTGGCCTACCCGACGATCAACGCCTACGGGGTTGACCTCGGCCAGCTGGCCCAGCTGCTGCAGACCCAGCTCAAGGACGCGGGCATCGACCTGACCCTGCGGCCGGCCACGTTCTCGGTCAACATCAACGACCTGAGCTCGTGGAAGCTGCCGATGGAGCTGCTGTACTGGGCGCCGGACTACTACGGCACCGCGCAGTACTTCAACTACTTCGGCCTGATCCCGGGCAGCTCCTGGTCCCAGCTGTCGGCCCCCTCGCCGACCGCGAAGCCGGTTATCAACCAGACCGAGACCAGCATGTTCAACAAGGCACTGGCCAGCTCGGCGCAGTCCGAGCGGGACCAGTTCTTCAACCAGGCCGGCCAGCAGATGATCAAGGACGCGGTGACCGTGCCGCTGTTCAGCCCGGACCTGGTGCTCGCCTACAAGACCGGCATCACGGGCATCACCTACAGCGCCTGCTGCAACATCAAGCTCTGGCAGCTGTCGCGTTAGTCACCCGGATCCGCTGGCCGGCCGCTGATCCCGCGGCCGGCCAGCGGCCGGGTTAGCCAGGAAAGCAGTGCCGATCAAGAAGGCAGTGCCGATCAAGAAAGCAGCGGCATGACTGACACACCGGTGCGGCGCCTGAAGGTGCTGGTCGTGACCGGCGGCCATCCCTTCGAGAGGGAGCCGTTCCTGGACGTCTTCCGGGCCAACCAGGAGATCGATTTCACCCACGTGGAGCCGCCGGAGGCCAGGGACCGGTTCCGGGCCGAGCAGGCCGGCGCGTGGGACGCCATCGTCTGCTACGACATGCAGGGCATCGGGTTCCGCAAGCCGGAGCCGCCGGTGCTCGAGGACCCGCCGCCGGACTACGCCCAGGGCCTGGTCGGCATGCTCAACCGCGGCCAGGGCATCGTGTTCCTGCACCACGCGATGTCGGCCTGGCCCAAGTGGCCGCTGTGGGCCGAGATCGTCGGCGGCCGGTGGCACTACGTGCCCGGCGACCTGGACGGGCAGCACTGGCCCGCGTCCGGGTACACAGACCCGGAGACCGCGCACCACATCACGGCCATTGACCCGGATCACCCGATCTGCGCCGGGGTGCAGGACGGCTTCGACATCGTCGACGAGCTGTACCTGAACCCGGTCCTCGAGGACCGGGTCGTGCCGCTGCTGCGAACCAGCTACCCGATGACACCGGACCACTTCTTCTCCGGTGAGCTGGCTATCCTGGGCCGCATGTGGGACCGGGAAGGGTGGAGCCACCCCCGCGGCAGCGGCCTGGTCGGCTGGGTCAAGACCGCCGGCTCCAGCCCGGTCGCCTACCTGCAGCCCGGCCACGGCCCCACGGCCTACGCCAACGACGCGTTCCGCACCGTGCTGGCCAACGCCATCCGCTGGGTCGCCTCGGCTGACGCGCACGAGTGGGCCCGCGGCCGGCCGACGGTGCTGACCGGATGAGCCTGGCCGAGGCAGAGGCCGTCTCGCCGCCGCCGTCGGCTCCCCCGGCGGCCGGGCGGCGGCACCGGCGCGGCAGCGGGATGCTCTGGTACGTGATCCGCCGGGTCGCGGCCATGCCCCTGCTGCTGCTCGGCGTGGTCACGCTCACGTTCCTGATCACCCGGCTGATCCCGGCCAGCCCGCTGACCTCGATCCTGGGCCCGCGGGCGCTGAGCGACCCGGCCGCGGTCGCCGCCGCCAAGGAGCACTGGGGCCTGGACGGGCCGCTCATCGAGCAGTACTGGCGCTACCTGGTGAACCTGCTGCACGGCGACCTCGGGGTGTCGTTCGTCACCAAGAACAACGTGGCCACCGACCTGAACGTGCGGCTGCCCGCCACGCTGGAGCTGATGACGGCGGCGATCATCGTCGCCGCGATCGGCGGCATCGGCATCGGCGTGATCGTCGCGACCCGGCAGAACAAGCCGATCGACCACGTCGGCCGGCTGTTCGCGCTGGTCGGCTCGTCCACCCCGGTGTTCTGGTCCGGCCTGGTGCTGCTGCTGTTCTTCTCCACCCGCTGGCACGTGTTCCCCGGGCCCGGGCGGCTGGACTCGCGGTCCTTCCCGCCGCCGCACTACACCGGCTTCTTCGTCATCGATTCGCTGCTGGCCGGCGACTTCTCGCTGTGCTGGGAGGCGATCAGGCACCTGATGCTGCCCGCCTTCGTGCTCGGCTGGGGGGTGATGGGCACGGTCTCCCGGATCGTCCGCGCCAGCATGCTGGACGTGCTCAACCAGGACTACATCCGCACCGCGCGGGCCAAGGGCGTCCGGGAGCAGACCGTGCTGCTCAAGCACGCGCTGCGGAACGCGCTGCTGCCCGCGCTGACCATCATCGGCTTCTCGGTCGCCTACCTGATCACCGGCGCGGTGCTGGTCGAGCAGATCTTCTCCTGGCCGGGTATCGGGTCCTACGCGGTCACCGCCGCGGAGTCACTGGACTTCCCCGCCATCATGGGGGTGACGATCGTCGGCGGCGCCGCCTTCCTGATCGCCAGCCTGGCCACCGACCTGGCCTACGCCCTCGCCGACCCGCAGATCAGGCTGTCATGACGGCCCTCGACCTGACCCTCCGCGAGGAGGTCGCCCGGCCGGAGCGCCGCCGGGCCGGGCGCGCCGCGTGGCTGACCGTGCCGGTGATCCTGGGCCTGATCGTGTTCGGCGGCTGGCTGGTGATCGCGCTGACGATCACCCTGTGGTCGCCGTACGACCCGCTGGCCACCACCGGCCTGCCGCTGCTCCCGCCCAGCGCGGAACACCTGCTGGGCACCGACGCGCTCGGCCGGGACGTGCTGTCCCGGACCCTGTACGGGGTGCGCGCGTCGCTGCCGCTGTGCTTCGCGGTCATCGCCGGCGGGGTCCTGATCGGCAGCCTGCTCGGCACCATTGCCGGGTTCTTCGGCGGCTGGGTGGACGGGGTGCTCATGCGGCTCACCGACGTAGTGCTGGCCTTCCCGGCCATCCTGCTGGCCATGGTGATGACCGCCGCGCTCGGCCCGGGCCTGGTGCACGCGGGCATCGCGATGGTGATCGTGTGGTGGCCCATCTACGCCCGGCTGCTGCGCGCGCAGATCCTGTCGGTGAAGGAGCAGGCGCACGTGGAAGCCGCGGTGGCCGCCGGGGTGGGCCGGCCGCGGCTGCTCCGGATCCACATCCTGCCGCTGGCCATCACCCCGACGCTGGTCAACGCGACCATGGACCTCGGCCAGGTCGTGCTGCTCGCCGCTGGCCTGAGCTTCATCGGCCTGGGCGCGAACCCGCCGACCCCGGAGTGGGGCCTGATGATCAACGACGGGACGATCCACTTCTACCAGTGGTGGGTGGCGCTCGGCCCGGGCCTGGCCATCCTCAGCCTCGTGCTGGCCTTCAACTTCATCGGCGACGGGGTGCGGGACCTGCTGGACGTGCGCACGCCGGGACGGTCGGCGTGACGGGCGGGAGGCCGGGCGCCGGCGGGGTCGCCGGCCCGGCTGCGGCGGGCGGGGCGCCGCTGCTGGCCATCCGCGACCTGGCCATCGACTTCGGCACGCCGGAGGAGCCGCAGCCGGCCGTCCGCGGTATCGACCTGACCGTGACGCAGGGCAGCACGCTGGGCATCGTCGGGGAGTCCGGGTCCGGCAAGAGCATGAGCATGCTGTCGGTGGTGTCGCTGCTGCCGGACACCGCACGGGTGTCCGGGTCGGTCCAGCTGGCCGGCCGCGAGGTGCTCGGCCTGGGCCGCCGGGAGCTGCGCAAGATCCGCGGTTCGCAGGTCGGGATGATCTTCCAGGACCCGATGACCTCGCTGAACCCGGTGTTCACCGTCGGGGACCAGGTCGGCGAGGCGATCCGCGCGCACGAGCCGGGGCTGTCCCGCCGGAAGGCCAGGGCCCGGGCCATCGAGCTGCTCGCCGACGTGACGATCCCGCGGCCGGCCGAGCGGGCCGGGTCCTACCCGTTCGAGCTGTCCGGCGGCATGCGGCAGCGGGTGATGATCGCCATCGCGATCGCCAACAACCCGGCGCTGCTGATCGCGGACGAGCCGACCACCGCACTGGACGTGACCATCCAGGCGCAGATCCTGGAGCTTCTCAAGCGGCTGGTCGACGAGCGGAACGTCGGGCTGATCGTGATCAGCCACGACCTGGGCGTGGTGGCCGGCATCGTGGACCGGGTCGCGGTGATGTACGCGGGCCGGATCGTGGAGGACGCCCCGGTCGACGAGCTGTTCGCCGCACCGCGGCACCCTTACACCCGGGCGCTGCTCGGCTGCACGCCACGGCTGGACCGGCCGAACGCCGCGCTGACCCCGATCCCCGGCACGCTGCCGGTGCTGTCCGCGCTGCACGGCGGCTGCTCGTTCCGGGCCCGGTGCGGTTACCGGCAGCCGAGCTGCGAGCACGAGGACCCGGTGCTCGTTTCGGCCGGCCGCAGCCAGGCCGCCTGCCTGTTCGCCGACGAGATCGGCGCGCAGCCGCTCACGACCGCCGCGCCCACGGCCACCGAGGAGGCCGCGTCATGAGCAGCCCGGCCACCAGCGAAGCCACCGCGCCGCCGCCGCCCGACGGGGCGGAGCCGCTGCTGTCCGTGCGCGACCTGGTCAAGGAGTTCCCGGTCCGGCACAGCGGCGGGCCGATCCGCGGCCGGGCCGTGGTGCACGCCGTGTCCGGGGTGTCCTTCGACCTGTCCGCCGGGGAGGTGCTGAGCCTGGTCGGCGAGTCCGGCTGCGGCAAGTCCACCACCGGCCGGTGCATCCTGCGGCTGGTCGAGCCGACCAGCGGCGAGATCACGTTCCGCGGCGAGGACCTGCTGCACAAGCGCCCCGGCGAGCTCCGCGCGCTGCGCCGCCACCTGCAGATCGTGTTCCAGGACCCGTACTCCTCCCTGCACCCGCGCCGCCGGGTGCGGGACATCATCGCCGAGCCGATGATCGTGCAGGGCATGAGCAACCGGGCCGCGCTGGCCGAGGTGCCCCGGCTGATGGAGACCGTGCACCTGGACCCGGCCCGGGCGGGCCGGTATCCGCACGAGTTCTCCGGCGGCCAGCGGCAGCGCATCGGCATTGCCCGGGCCCTGTCGCTCAGCCCGGAGATCCTGGTCCTGGACGAGCCGGTGTCGGCGCTGGACGTCAGCGTCCAGGCGGGCATCCTCGGCCTGCTCGAGGACCTGCAGCAGCGGCTGCAGATCGCCTACCTGTTCATCAGCCACAACCTGTCGGTGGTCCGGCACCTGGCCGACCGGGTCGCGGTGATGTACCTCGGGAAGATCGTCGAGATCGGGCCGGCCGCGGACACGTTCGCGAACCCGGGCCATCCCTACACCCAGGCGCTGCTGTCCGCCGCGCCGATCCCCGATCCCGCGGTGGAGCGCGGCCGGGAGCGTATCGTGCTGGGCGGCGAGGTGGCCAGCGCGATCGAGCCGCCGTCGGGCTGCCGGTTCCGCACCCGCTGCTGGAAGGCCGCCGGAATCTGCGCCACGGAAGAGCCGGCCCTGATCGACCGGGGCAACGGGCACCCCGTAGCCTGCCACTTCGCCTAGTTGTTCCGCTGAGCCCCGGCGCCCCCGTGCCGGCAGGGAGACCCTTATGCCGCTGCCCCGTTACGACGACCTCCCGCCGGCCCCCCGGGGCGGGCGCCTGGCCTGGGGCCTGTTCGGCGACGACGACGGCGCCGGGCTGATGAACCTGCAGACCCCCGAGCGGGTCGCCGCGGCCGCGGCGGAGATCCAGCGCGGCGTGGTGTTCCCGCTGAGCGCCGAGGTGCGGCTGTTCGACCCGCCGATGTTCGGCCGCCGCCGGGCGGTGCACCGGGTGCTGACCACGCCGGACGACCCCGGCCTGGACGACGAGCTTGACTCGTTCAACCCGCAGTCCTCCAGCCAGTGGGACTCGCTGGGGCACGTGCCGTACGCGACCGACGCGTTCTACAACGGCGCCACCAAGGACGACGTGATGAACCGCGGCCGCGGCACGATCGACCACTGGGCCCGCCGGGGCATCGCCGGGCGGGGCGTGCTGCTGGATGTGGAGCAGGTGCTCGGCGACGGGTTCGACCCGGGCGCGGCCTACCCGCTGTCAGTGGCCGACCTGGAGCGCTGCCGGGAGGCAGCCGGGGTGGAGTGGCGGCCCGGCGACATCCTGGTCCTGCACACCGGGTTCGGCCGCTGGTATCTGGCCCAGGACCAGGCGGCGCGGGAGAAGGCGGCCGATGAGCGGACGCTGACCGCGGCCGGGGTGGAGCACACCGAGGACATGGCCAGGTACCTGTGGGACAGCCACGTCAGCGCGGTGGTCAGCGACAGCCCGTCGGTCGAGGTCTGGCCGCCGGACTGGAGCCGTGCATCGCGGCCGTTCGGGTTCCTGCACCGCATGCTGATCGGCTCGTTCGGGATGGGCCTGGGCGAGCTGTGGTGGACGGCCGATCTGGCCGACGACTGCCGCCAGGACGGCCGCCACACGATGTTCATCTCCAGCGCGCCGCTGAACGTGGCCGGCGGGATCAGCTCCCCGCCGAACGCGCTGGCCTTCAAATAGCCAGCGTGGCCCGGCCCGGGATCCGGGCCGGGCCACGCGGCGGGCGGGGCTAGGGCACCGAGCTGGACGGCGGGACGTCGTTGACCGAGTCCACCACGCCCGACAGCAGGTAGTCGGAATAGCCCAGCAGCTTGGTCGAGCCATCCGGGCGGACGAGCACGGTCTGCTCGGCCAGCAGCCCGCTGGTGCCCGGGTCGAAGATCAGCTCGTTGAGCACGGTCCCCTGGGAGCCGCCTCCCGGGCCCGGGCTGGCGCTCGGGCTGGGGCTGTCGCTCGGGCCGGGGCTGGGGGTGTCCGGCGGCGAGGCCGCAGAGCCGCTGTCCGACGGGGCCGGGGACGGCGTGGCGCTGTCCCCGGAGCCGGACGCGGGGACGGCGCTGGGCATCGCCGTGGGCTCGTTGCTGGCGCTGTGCGGGTACGCGATAGCGATTCCTGACCGGCCGTCGCTGTCGGTCACCGTGCCGAGCAGCCTGACCCCGGGAATCCCGGCCGCCACCTTGAACAGCGCCGCGCGCAGCTCAGGCGACGCAGCGGTTTCCCGCAGCAGGTCACCAACCTGCACGAAGTCCTCGGCGGGCCCGGGCGGGCCGCCCTCGATCTTCCTGCTGCTGATCATCTCGGCCAGCTGGGCCGGGTCGGTGGGCAGCTTCGACAGGTCGGTTGGGCCGGGGGACAGCCCGCCGGGACCGTACTTCTCGTCCGACGGGGGGCCGGTCAGCGGCGGCTTCCCCGGTCCCATCGCGAGCCAGTTCTGCCTGTCCTTGGCGGTGGGGAAGGCCGGGTCCGTCTGCGACTCGCGGATCCGGCCCGAACCGTCCGGGCCGATCCAGATCTCCCGCTTGTCGTGGAGGTTCCAGCAGGCGTACAGGTTGTGCGACGCAGCGCAGGCCTGGCCGATGCCGACGGAGGACGTGTACTGGAACTGGCCGGGCCCGGGCGGGCCCGCGGCCGGCTGCCGGGCCGCGACACGGGACAGCCTGAACAGCGCGGCGACGGTCGCCGCCGGGGGGTGACCGGTGGCCGCGCCCGGGAGCGCGGGCCCGGCCGGGCCCGACAGGAGGCCGACCGCCAGCGCGGTGGCGCCGGCCGCGGCCGCAGCCGCCCCCGCGGCCACGGACAGCGCCAGGCCACGCGGGCGGCGGCGCGGGCGCGCTGACCAGTGCGCAGCGGCTGGCACCTGCATGATGCCGTGCAGCAGCCAGCGCGCCTCCGGCGCGTCGCCGCCCGGCAGGCTGGCGGAGTCGACCGGGTTGGCGTCCCGGATCATGGATTCGATGTTCATTGCTGGTCCATCCTCGGGGTGGCGGCCCGTGCCCGGCGGTGTCCGGCCGGGGCGTCACTGGTCGGGGTGCCGCGGGCCGCATCGGCCCAGGCGGCGGCGAGCGCGTCGCGGACCCGGTTGCGGGCCCGCCGGTAGCGCAGTTCGAATGCGTTGACGGTGCAGCCGAGGACCGCGGCGGCTTCGGTGTGGCTGAGCTCGTCCCACAGCACGAGCTGCAGCGCTTCCCGGTCCCTGGGCTTGAGCGAGGCCAGCGCGGCGAGCACCGGGCCCGGGTCATGGTCCGGGCCGCCGGGTCCTGGCACGTGCGCCGCGGCGGCCGGCTCCTGGCTGAGCCGGGCCCGGAGCCGCAGCCACCGGCTCGCCGAGCGGTGGTGCTCCGCGGCGCAGTTCCTGGCCACGCCAAAGAGCCAGAGCCGGTCCTCGGGTGGTGACGGCACCTGGCCGAACCGCCGCCAGGCGACGGTGAACACCTGGGCGACCACGTCGTCGGCCGCATCGGGCGGCACCCGGCGCCGCACGTAACCGGAGATTTCCCGGTAGCTGCCCGTGTACAGGGCCTCGAAGCGCTCTGCGGCGCTAACTGCGGGACTATCCGCGTTGCGCAGGATCATGACCTCCCATGGCCGGCGCCGGCCCCGATCCGTCAGATCTGGCCGCCGGGCCCGGCCCGGGGCGCATCGCGGGCTACCGGGCCGGCCCGCCCGGCGGCACGCCCGGTGCGGACAGCCCGAGCCGCCGCTGCTCGATGATCAGGCAGCGGTCCTCCACGTAGAGCAGGCCGGCCTGCTCGGCGATGGCCCGCGCCTCGGCCGAGGCGATGCCCAGCTGCAGCCACAGCGCGGTGGCCCCGGCGGCCACGGCTTGCCGGGCGATATCCGGCGTCTGGCCGGACGGCCGGAACACGTCGACCAGTCCCACCGCCCCGGGTACGTCGGCCAGCCGCCGGTACACGGGCTCGCCCAGGATCGTGTCGGCGTACGGGTTGACCGGGATGATCCGCCAGCCGTGCCGCTGCATGTGAGCGGGCACATAGTGGGCGGCTTTCTCCTGGTGGCGGCTTGCGCCGACCACGGTGATCCCGGCGTAGGTTCGCAGGATGCGCTCGACGGTGACGTCGGTATCGCTCACCCGCCCACGGTAACCGGTGCCGGTTTAGGCTCGACCCCGCGGTGCGTCGCCATTAAGTTCGATACCCATGGTGTACCTGGAACCCCCCATGGCCGGAGACGAGGCCGACACGCTGCTCGGCTCGCTGGAGCGTCAGCGCGCCACGTTCGCCTGGAAATGCTCCGGCGTGGACGCCGCCGGGATGCGGGCCACCGTCGGCGCCTCGGCGCTCACCCTGGGCGGCCTGCTCAAGCACCTGGCGCTGGTCGAGGACGAGTACTTCACCCGGCGGCTGCACAAGCGGCCGCTCGGCCCGCCGTGGAGCGAGGTCGACTGGGAGGCCAACCCGGACTGGCCCTGGGAGTCGGCCGCTCACGATTCGCCGGACCAGCTGCTGACCCTCTGGCTGGACGCGGTCAACCGCTCCCGCGAGTCGGTCACCGAGGCGCTGTCCGCCGACGGTGTCGGCCAGCTGGCCCGGTTCACCCTCCCCGACGGCCAGGCCCCGAGCCTGCGCCGGATCCTGGTCGACCTGATCGAGGAGTACGCCCGGCACACCGGGCACGCCGATCTCCTCCGTGAGGCCATCGACGGCCGCGTCGGCGAGGACCCGCCCGGCCCCGCCCTCCCCTACCCCGGCTGACCGGCGCCAGGCCATCAGCCGCGCGAATGCGCGTCCACGATATGGGCGATGGCCTCGGTGACCTGCTGAGCGAACGGGAGGTTCAGCCACTCGTCAGGGACGTGCATGTTCGAGTCGGCGCCGAGCGCGCCGGTGACGACGAACTGGGCCCGCGGGTAGGTGCGCCCGAGCAGGCCCATGAACGGTATCGAGCCGCCGACCCCGAGGCCGCCGGGCGCCTGGGTGAACACGTCCTGGCCGACCCGGTCCAGCGCGTCGGCCAGCCACGGCGCGGCCGCCGGTGCGGTCCAGCCATCCTCGGCCTGGACGTCGCTGATGGTCACCTCGGCGCCGTAGGGCACGTCAGCGGTCAGCGCCGTGGTGAGCTCGCGGACCGCGTCCTGGGAGACCGCGGTGGGCGGCAGCCGGAAGCTCAGCCGCAGGCTGGTGGCGGAGCGCAGCACGTTGCCGGCCGCGGCGGGCTCGGGCATCCCGGCGGCGCCGGTCACCGACAGGGTCGGCCGCCAGGTGCTGGACAGGATGAGCTCGGCCTCGTCGTCCGAGGTCAGCTGCATGCCCGCGGGCACCCGGACCTGGCCGCGGACGCTGCCCGGCCGGGTCTGCGCGGCGTCCTTGGCCGCCTGAAGCGCCTCGTCCGGGATCGGGACATTGAAGGCCGGCAGGCGGATGCCGCCGGTGGCCGGGTCCTCGATCCGGTCCAGCAGCAGCCGCAGGATGCGGAACGAGCTGGGCACGATGCCGCTGGCCGTGCCGGAGTGCAGCGGCGCGTCCAGCACGCGCACGGTGACGGTGACGCCGACCAGGCCGCGCAGGCTGTTGGTCAGCCACAGCCGGGAGTAGTCCCCGCCGCCCGCGTCCAGGCAGACGACCAGGGTCACGTCGCCGAGGCGGCCGGCCAGGTGCTCCAGGTAGGCGGGCAGGTCCGGGCTGCCCGACTCCTCGCCGGTCTCCAGCAGCACGACCGCGCGGGCGTGCCCGCCGCCCGCGCCGCGGACGGCCTCCAGGGCGGTGACCGCCGCGTAGCCGGAGTACCCGTCGTCGGCCGAGCCGCGGCCGTACAGCCGGCCCTCCCGCTGCACGGGCTGCCACGGCCCGAGCCCATCTGACCAGCCCTCGAACGGCGGCTGCTTGTCCAGGTGGCCGTAGAGCAGCACGGTTCCCCGGTCCTCCGCGCCCGGCGTGGCCGGGATGTCGGCGACCAGCAGCGGGGACCGGCTGTCAAGACGGATGATCTCCAGCTGCGCGCCCGGCAGGTCGCGGCTGGCGATCCAGTCGCGCACGTGCTCCGCGGCCGCGTCGAGGTGGCCGCTGGCCGCCCAGCCCGCGTCGAAGGCGGGCGACAGCGCGGGGATCCCGATCAGCCCGGACAGGCTGGCCACCACCCCGCCGTCGCCGTTTCCCGCACCATCCCAGCCCTTCGCGACGATTTCCCGCACCTGCTGCGCGCCCAGCTCACCCATGCACCCTTGTCCGCTCTGCTTGGCACCAGAATCCGGGCCAATCTAACGGATCGCCGGATCGGCCCTGGTGAGCGGGTTAGGCGGCGCAGAGAGGGGTCATCGAATGAGAGGCTGGTGACCGGGCGGCGGGAAGGGCCCCAGCCGCGACGGGGAACCGCCGGCCAGACCAGGCAGAGCGGAGGGTACGTGGGCCGACCGACGAGGCCGGGCCGGGGCGGGCGCGGCCGGGGCCGCTGGACTGCCTTGGTCGTTGCGATCGCGGCGCTGGCCGGGGGCGGCTGCTCGGGATCGTCGGGCAGCGGGACTGGGCCGGATTCGCGGCCGGCCGGCGCCACCTCACCCCGGGCCCGGACGGACCCCGGGCGGCCCGGGTTCACCGTGGCCGGGCGGTTCCCGGTGTTCCGCGCGCCGGGCCAGGACACCCACGCCCAGGACCCGTCGTCCCGGTGCAACCCGGCCACGTTCCAGCGCAACCGGGCGGTGGGCAAGGCCGCCGTCGCCGGGTTCGCGTTCACCGGCGAGGACGCCTCGGCCCGGCTGCTGGCCCACTTCCTCCAGGGCACCGGCACGCCGGTGAACTTCGGCGCGGGCACGGCGATCGCCCGGCAGGCGAAGGCGAGCAGCGCGTTCCGCGCCATGAACCGCAGCGTGCAGGCCGGCGTGCTGCGCCAGTTGCGGTCCGGCCGGACCAGGATCCAGCTGGACCGCACGCTGCTGCAGCCGATCCGGTTCGGCGTGCCCGGCTCGGCGCGTGACCTGTACCTGGGCTTCCGCGGCACGCAGGGGCTGGAGGTGCGCGGCTCGGGGCGCTTGGCGCGGCACCGGTTCACCGGCCGGCTCACCTACGTGATCCGCGACGTGTACGGCTTCCCGCCGTCGGACCAGCTGCTCGGCACCGGCCCGGCCATGCGCTACCTGCAGGTCAACTGCGGCGCCCCGGAGCACGCGGGCGGCGCGCACTGGTTCCCCGACTCGATCACGGTCACCGTCCCGTTCCGCCACCCCCGGCACCCGCCGGGGTAGGCGCGGCGCGCTACTTCCTCGTGTAGCGGTGCTTCACGCCGACCGGGAAGTAGTCCGGGTCGCCCGCCGGGAGCAGGGTGACCTGCGGGGCCTGGTACCCGGGCGGCACGTAGTGGGCGAACTCGCTGTTCAGGCGGCGCAGCTGGGTGAGGATCGAATCCGCGGCGGCCTCGGTGCGACCGGGCGCGGCGTCCTCGCCGGGAGCCAGTTCGACGGCCACGGCCAGCTGCCGGTTGCGGTCCGCGTCCTCGGTGACCTCGAGCACGAACTTGCCGGTGACCCACGGGCTGACAGACGGCTGCTCCAGGCCGGCCGAAACGTTCTCCGGGTAGACGTTGGCGCCGAAGAACGACACGGCCAGGTGCGAGCGCCCGAAGATGAACGCGAACGGCAGCCGGTTCGCCGCGGCCCGGGGGTCGAGCCCGGCCAGCGGGTCGAAACCGGCCTCCCGGCACAGGGCGAGCACGTCGTCGTGCGCGATCAGGCCGCCCTCGTCGGCGATGTGATAGCGGATCAGCGGGACGCCGCTGTCCGCGGTGAACAGCAGCGTGCCGTCGCGCTGCTCGAAGTAGCGGCTGCCCGGGTCGTACTGGACCAGGGTCGGCAGCCGGGCCGAGCCGAACAGCTCCTGCGCCGCGTCTGGGGTACGGGCCAGGAACCGGCGGACCGTGACGCTCAGCGGGGTCTCGTTGCCGAGCACGCCGCCGTCCGCCGTGCCGTACAGCGCCGCCGAGTCATAGGCGGGCCGGGTCATCCCGGCCCGCTCGCCCATCAGGTCGCGCCAGTCCTCGCTGAACACCTCGCCGGCCAGCACGAGCTTGATGTTCATCGCGGGCCAGCCGATGCCGCGGGCGTTACCGGTGTCGACGAGGTCCTTGAGGAACGGCGGGTAGCCGAGCAGCACGGTCTGCTCGAAGCTGGCGGCCAGGTCGGGGACCACGCGGAGGATCTCGTCCTTGTTGTTGCCCGGCGCGACAACTGTGATCGGGTAGCCCTTGGCGGCCAGGTGGCGGCAGCACGCCGCGGTGTACAGGCCGCCGACCCAGGTGCCGAGCGGGAAGCAGACCACGGCCAGCGTGGTCTTGCTGTCCGCGCCGAAGCTGTCCCTGAAGACCTGCTCGAACCGGGTGGCCACGGACAGCTCGTCGAGCACGAACCGCGGCCAGTAGGCCGGGTGGCCGGTCGACCCCGAGGACACCGCGATCATGTCGCAGCTGTCCAGCCGCCCGTCGCGGCACCGCTCCGCGAGCGGGTATTTCGTGTGGTAGTTCTCCTTGGTCATCAGCGGCAGCCGCGCGAATCCGTCCAGCGTGCGGACCGCGGCCGGGTCGGCGCCGTGCTCCCGCAGGAACTCCCGGTACGCGGGCACCGACCCGGCGGCCCGGTGGAACAGCTCCACCGGCCACTCCGGGTCGCCGCCCGGTCCGTCCGCCGGCCGCCGTGAGCTGAAGTCCGCCAGGGCAGCAGCGACCCGCTTGCCGCGTGTCTCGTCCATCCCCCCATGATCGCGGCTAGCCCGGCTGCGCGGCCAGTTGCGGCTCCGGCAGCTCGGCGACGCGGGCCAGCAGGGCCTCGGCCGACGCGGGGGCGGCGGGCAGCAGGGGCAGCCGCACGCCGGGGGTGGGGATGCGGCCCCGGGCGTGCAGGGCGGCCTTGATCACGGCTGGATTGGGCTCGGCGAAGGCGGCGGCCGACAGCCGGGCCAGCGCCGGGCCCAGCCGCCGGGCCGCGCCCAGGTCGCCGCCCCGCCACGCCGCGGCCAGCGCCGCGAACTGGCCCGTGGCCAGGTGCGCCGAGGCCAGGATGCCGCCGGCCGCGCCGAGCGCCAGCAGCGGCGAGAGGAACACGTCGTCCCCCGCCATGATCGCGAACCCGGGCGGCGGGTCGCCGAGCAGGTCCACCGCCACGGCGTCGACGGCACCGGTGGCGAGCTTCATCCCGGCCACGTTGGGCAGCGCGCCGATCTCCCGCAGCACAGCGGCGCTGAGCGGCTGGGCGGTCCGGTCCGGGATGTGGTAGATGACCAGCGGCACCGGGCTGCGCTCGGCCAGGTACGTGAAGTGCGCAAGCACGCCTGCCTCGCCGGGCCGGGTGTAGGACGGCACCGGCACCAGCGCGCCGGTGATCTGCGGCCAGTGGGTCAGGGCGGCCAGCACCGTGGCACTGGCCGCGGTGTCGTTCGACCCGGCGCCGGCGATCAGGGCCGCGCCACGCGCCCCGCAGACCGCGGCACACACGTCGAGCACCGTGTGCTTCTCGTCCCGGTCCAGGGTCGCGGACTCGGCGGTGGTGCCGAGGGCGACGATCCCGGCCGCGCCGGCGTCCAGCACCTCGTGGGCCAGCGCCTCGAGCGGCCCGGTCGCGACCCGGCCCTCGGCGTCGAACGGCGTGATCAGCGGAACGAAGATCCCGCGCAGCGCAGCGGTAGCAGTGGCAGCAGTGGCAGCAGTCATGGAAGCCAGCCTGGCCCGGCCCAATCGTGCAGGTCCAGTTCGCTTTTATGCAGGAAAACGTAAGCTGAGCTGATGCTTGATGTCCGCCGCCTGCGGCTGCTGCGCGAACTGGCCTACCGGGGCACGATCGCCGCCGTGGCCGAGGCCCTGGCGTTCACGCCGTCCGCGGTGTCGCAGCAGCTCAGCGTGCTGGAGCGGGAAGCGGGCCTGCCGCTGCTGGAGCGCCGCGGCCGCCGGGTGGTGCTCACCCCCGCCGGGCAGAACCTGGTCAGGCACGCCGAGGCCGTGCTGGAGCAGCTGGAACAGGCCGGTGCCGAGCTGGCCGGCGCCCGCCGCGGCCTGTCCGGGCCGCTGCGGGTCGGCACGTTCCCCAGCGCCGGGCGGACGCTGATCCCGGCCGCGCTGGCGGCCCTGGCCCGGGAGCACCCCGGCCTGGAGCCGATGATCTCCGAGATCGACCCGGCCGGGGTCGCCGCCGCGCTGCGGGCCGGCGAGCTGGACGTCGCGCTGATCCACGAGTACGACTTCGCGGCGGCCAGCCCGGAGCCCGGGCTGGCCGCCGCGGATCTGTGCACCGAGGCGATGTACCTGGCCGCCGCCGCGGCCGTCCCTGGCACCCCCGCCGTGACCAGCGAAGCCGCCGACAGCGAAGCGATCAGCCGGGCCAGGGACGCGCCGTGGATCACCGCGACGCCGGGCACGATGTGCCAGCAGATGACGATCCGGGCCTGCCAGGCGGTCGGCTTCACGCCCCGGACCCGGCATCAGGTCGACGACTTCGCCACCACGCTGTCCCTGGTCGCGGCCGGCCAGGGCGTGGCCCTGGTGCCGCAGCTCGGCGCGGCCGGCCCGCCGGACGGCGTGGTCCTCACCCGGGTCCCGCTGGCCCGGCGGACCAGGATCGCCTACCGTCGCGGCGCGGGCGCCCACCCGGCCGTCGCCGCGGTCACGGCGGCGCTGCGCGAGGCGGTGCCGCCTGAGCTCCGCGCCGCGGAGTGACCGCCCGGATCAGCCCGGGGCCGGAGGCCGCACCGCAGATTCCGTAATCCTGGAAAATGAATCTCAGGGTTGACCCTGAGATCGGAAGCGGCCCGGGCCAGGGTGCGAACCCGGGGTGATCCCGATTGGCCGGGGCGCGCGCGGGCGGCAGTCTGGAGTTACCGGAAAGACCGATCCGAACGGAGACCACCGCACATGCTTGGGATCATCGCCCTCATCGTCCTTGCCATCGTGGCCATCTGCCTCTTCAGCGCCGCCCTGCACTTCCTGTTCTCCCCGTGGCTGCTGGTCGCCATCGGCATCCTGCTGTTCATCAAGTTCCGCCCGCGCCGCTCGACCCGGTAACCGCCGTGCCGCGCCCGGCACACGGCGGACTGCCGCCGCCGATCCGGCCCACCCGGCCCGTCCGGCCCAGCCCGCGAAGGCCCGGTCACCGTCTGGTGACCGGGCCTTCGCGCGTGCGGGGGGCGGCTCCCGGCGCCGCCGGAACTGCCTAGGAAGGCCCCCGCCATCAGCAGCATCTTTTGCATTGTGTACGCATAGTTGCGTGGCGACCCGCCTGCTCGACCGGCGAGCACTTGCCCGGCCCGGCTGGACCCTGGCCGCAGCCGTGCTCGGCTTCTTCATGATCACACTGGATGCGCTGGTGGCCAGCATCGCGGTGCCGTCGATCCGGCACGATCTCGGCGGCGGGATCACCGGCCTGCAGTGGGTGCTCGACGGGTACACGCTGATGTTCGCCACGCTGCTGCTGTCCGCGGGGGCGCTGGCCGACCGGATCGGGGCGCGCCGCGCGTTCGCGGGCGGCCTCGTGGTGTTCGCCGTCGCCTCGGCGGCCTGCGGGCTGGCGCCCAGCCTGACCGCGCTCGTGGTGGCGCGGTTCGTGCAGGGCGGGTCGGCCGCGGTGCTGATGCCGTCGTCGATGTCGCTGATCCGGCAGGAGTACGCCGATCCGGGCCGGCGGGCGCGGGCGGTGGCGACGTGGGGCATGGGCGGCGCGGTCGCGGCATCGTCGGGACCGCTGCTCGGCGGGCTGCTGACGCTGGTCAGCTGGCGGATGATCTTCTTCGTCAACGTTCCGGCCGCGGTGGCCGCGCTGGTCCTGCTGGCGCGGACGGGGGTCTCGCCACGGCGTTCGGTGCCGTTCGACGGCGCCGGGCAGGCCGCCGCGGTGCTGGCGATGGGCGCGCTGACCTACGGGGCCATCGAGGCCGGGCCGGCCGGGCTCACCGCGCCCCGGGTTGCGTGGGCGTTCGGGGTGGCCCTGGCGGGGCTGGCGCTGTTCCTGGTGACCCAGGCCCGGGTCGCGCACCCGATGGTGCCGCGGGGCCTGTTCCGGTCCCGGGCGGTGCCGGGCGCGGTGGCGGTCGGCTTCGCGTTCGTGGTCGGCTACTACGGGGTGCCGTTCGTCATGAGCCTCTATCTGCAGTCGGTGCGGGGCCTGTCCCCGCTGGCGGCGGGCGCGGCGTTCGTGCCGATGATGGCGACCGGCGCGACCCTGACCCCGCTGAGCCCGCGTCTGGCGGCCCGGCTGGGCGCGCGGGCGCTGGTCGCGGGCGGCATGGTGCTGATGACGGCGGGCCTGGTGAGCCTGGCGGTGGTCGTTGCCGCGCCCGGGGCGGCGGCGGTGCCGGTCTGGGTGGTGGCGGCGCTGATGATCCCGGTCGGCCTGGCCGGGCCGCTGGTCACGCCGCCGGTCACGATGGCGCTGCTGGACAGCGTCCCGGCCGGCCAGGCCGGCACGGCCAGCGGCGTGTTCAACACCAGCCGCCAGGCCGGCGGGGCGCTAGCGGTCGCCGTGTTCGGCGCGCTGCTCGCTCACCGGGCCACGTTCCTGGCCGGCCTGCGGGTTAGCCTGCTGCTCGCCGCGGGCGTGGCCCTCGCCGCCGCGGTGGCCGCCCTGGTCCTGCTGCGGCACCGGGAGGCCTGTCGCCGCACCGATCTCGTCCAGGAGTGACCACTCGCCAGCCGCGCTCAGGCGGTTCAGCAGAACGCTGACCTGGTCGTCCGCGCCCGCCTTGTGAAGGACCCAGGCCAGGGTGACGACAGCACCCTCGTCGTCCAGCTCACACTGCCCAGCCGGGTCGCGAGCCAGGAGCGCGGCCACCTGCTGGCCGGCGCCCGCCTCCCACAGGCTTTCCAGCAGGAGGGCGGTCGCGCCGGGGTGGGAGATGTCAGCGTGCCCGGCCGGGTCGCGGGCCAGCAGCACGGCTGCTTGTTCGTGGGCACCGGCCTGCCGGAGGCCGGTCAGCAGGCAGGCCACGTTGCCCGGCCAGCTCAGGTCGGCGTGGCCGGCCGGGTCCCGGGCCAGCAGGTCCTGGATGTCCTCGGCGGTCCCGCACTTCTGCAGGTTGCCGAGCACGATGGCCACCATCATCGGGTCGCCGAGATACTCGTCCGCGACGCTCATGAGGTCGCTGTTACAGGTCGGACAGGTCTCCGTCCCGGCCGACTGGGCCGTCTCGGCTGGCTCGTCGGTCATGGGCGTCCCCTCGTGGCTTGGTGCGCTGGGTCCGGCCCGCGGCTGTCCGCTGAAACAGGTTCTGGCCTGCAGCTTAATCCCGGTCTTTCGTTACCTGCCCGCCAGCTGCTCGAGGACGGAGGCGAACGGCTCCAGGTCCTGCACCACCCAGTAGGAAATGCCGAGCCGCTCGCGGGTACTGACCAGCTCGTCGGCGATCTCGCTGACCGTTCCCACCAGGAAGTGCGGGCTGGCGAGCACGTCCTCCGCGGTCAGGTCCCACTCACCGGCCAGGGCCCGGGCCGCGCTGTCCCGGTCGCTGGTCACGGCAACCCCGAACACCAGCACACTCAGCTCGAGCTCGGCGAACCGCGCGCCCGCGGCCTCGCGCACCCAGCCGATCTTCTTTTTCGTTGCCTCCGGAGCAACATTGGCCCGGATGAGCCCGCTGCCGTCGGCCCGGGTCCGCGGTGCCAGCGCGACGATGCCAGCCTCCTGGGCGGCCAGGCCGAGCAGCTTTGGCGACCCGGCGCCGATCATCAGCGGCGGGTGCGGCCGCTGGACGGGCAGCGGCACCGGCTCATAGCCGGTGACCTGGTAATGGCGGCCAGTGAACGAGAACCGTTCCCCGGAGAACGCCGCCTTCAGCACAGCGATGGACTCGGTCAGCCGCTCGACCCGCTCAGCTGCGGATGCCAGCGGGATGCCGGTCTCGGCGTAGTCCGAACCGTCCCACCCCGCGCCCAGGCCCAGCTCGAACCGGCCGCCGGAGATCAGGTCGAGTGTCGCCGCTTCCTTGGCCAGAACCAGCGGATGCCGGAAGTCGTTGGCCGCCACCAGCGTCCCCACCCGCAGTGTCGTAGTGACCGTCGCAGCCGCGGTCAGTCCCGCGAACACCGCGAACTGCGGCCCGAAATGGTCCGGCATCAGCAACGTGTCGTAGCCCAGGCCTTCCGCCCTCCGGGCGTCTTCGAGCCAGTGCTTCCCCGTCGGGGCATCGAAGCACTGAACACCAAACCGGAACGGACGCAATGGCGCTGACATAGGGCACTCCCGGGCCGTGAATCCTGGGGCCGGGCACCATCCTCACCGCCAGGTCTGACATTCCTGCTCGCTGGCCGCGAGGGCCGCGTCCTGGCTAACCGGCGCGCCGGCCGGCTTCGCCAGCGGGCTGGGCGGGCCAGGTGACGACATTGGCTGGCCACCACTCGTGGGGGACCTGGCGGGTAGTGACGTTCAGCCTGTTCCAGGCGTTGGTCAGCGTGATGTGCAAGATGAGGCACGCCAGCGCCGGCTCGCCGAAGTGCCGGGCGGCCTCGGCGTAGATCTCGTCGGGAACCGGGTCGGCGCGGTCGCTGAGCCGGGTGGCGGCCTCGGCCAGGGCCAGGGCGGCCCGCTCCGCGCCGGTGTAGAACGGGGCGTCCCGCCAGGCACCGACGGACCAGATCCGCTCGTCGGGTTCGCCTTCGTCCTTCAGATCCTGGGCGTGCACGTCGACGCAGACGCTGCAGCCGTTGATCTGGCTGACCCGCAGATGGACCAGGCCGGTGAGGGTGCGCGGCAGGCCGCCCTTCCCGGCGGCGATCGCGAGCGCCTGCAGGGCGTCGAACGCGCCGGGGACGCTGAGGGCCGGGTTAGCCATCCGTGCTGGCATGACCTTGTCTCCTTGAGGCGTCGTGCCGGTATGCGGTGTCATCAGATACGACAACCTGCGGGGGAGGAATGTGACAGATGACTGAGCCCGATCCGCTCGAGGCGGAGCGAACCATCAGGGAACTGCGCGCCGCGGGCCGGCTGGCGGAGGCGGCGCGGCTGGTGGGCCGCCTCGGCCCGTACGGCGTGGCCGACGGCCCGGACGCGACGACGTCGCTGGGCGCGGCCGTGCTCGAGGAGTACGGAGATCAGCTGGCCGCCACCGATCCGGCCGCGGCGGACGCCGCCTACCGGGACGCCGCCGCCGACCAGGGGTCCTTCGCCGGCGGCGCGACCTCCGGCGGCGAGGGCCTGGCCCGCATCGCCGAAGCCGACCGCATCGAAGCCAAGCGGCGCCGCTGATCCTCCCCTAGCCGGGCCAGGCCGGATGTCGCGGTCCCGTGGGAGGATGCGACCGCGCCCGGGTTCAGGCTCCGGGAGACCTGGAAGAAAAGGCCGGCTCAGTGATGGTCGCTCTTGGCAGCAACGCGCACATCTTCGCCCAACCGCACCGGCGCGAAGACCTGGCCCAGTGCTTCGAGACGCTGCTGGGCGGCCCGGTGCGGACCGTCGATTACCCGGGCATCGACCAGCCGATGATCATCGTCAGCTTTCCCGGCGGCGGGCATCTGAGCATCGAGTTCCGGGACGACGCGCCCGACGACGAGGAGCCCCGGCTCGGCGCGTGGCTCGAACTGCGCACCGCCGACCCGGCGGGCCTGCTGGAGACCGCGCTCGGCGCCGGCCTCACCCAGGTCCGCCACCCAGGCCACCTGTACTACTTCATGATCCCCGGCGGCCAGGTGTTCACGATCGCGCCAGCGGGCTGACCGCTACTCCTCGGCGAGGGCCGCCAGCCGGTCGAGTGAGGCCCGGAGCCTGCCTGCCGTGGTGGCCCTGGCCCGCGGGAAGCGCTCGTGATCCGTCAGCTGAGTCCAGTCGTAGGTGTGCGTGACCCGCGTGCGTGCGGCACCCAGAGGCTCGAGTTCCCATCGCCACAGATGACCGGGCGGCCTCTGCCCCATCTCGGCAGGCATCCAGGCGATCCTGCGGCCCTCGGCGAACTCGACCACGTGATTCTCCCGGATGCTGCCCCGCATCAGCGTCATCGTGAAGACATCACCCGTACGGCGGACGCGCTGCCCGTCCGGCGCCGCGGCCAGGTTGTCGTTACCGTCCCAGCGCGGCTGCTGAGCAGGATCGGCGATCAGCTCGAAGATCCGTTCCGGCGCGGCCGTGATCTCCCGGCTGGCACTGACCACGCGCTGCTCTTCCTGACCGGTTGTCATGCCGCCATCCAACAGCGGTCCCTCCCTCCTGGCCGACGTAATGCCGGCCTGGGCGCATCGTCAGCCGCTTTGCCTGACCGGAGGAACGACCAAAACGCACCGATACGCTGCGCGCTGAGATCTTCTGCATGGACTGGGCCAGGTCAGCCCTGGCTGATCCGCAGGTTCGGGGCCGGGTCCAGAAGGGGCGGGGCGTGCGCGGGGCGGAAGCCGCCGCCGAGCCAGGTGCCGGCGGTGATGGTGGCGCTGTGCGGTGATCCGGCGGTGGCGGCGGCTGCCGTCCCGTCGTGGATGAACGTCACGGTGACGTCCGTGCCGGCCGCCGCCTCGATGCGGCCGCGCAGCCAGGCCAGCTGCCCGGCCAGGGTGCCGTAGACGCCCCGGCCATCGTCCAGGGGGACGCCCGCGTGCACGTAGGACGCGACGCTGGCGATGACGCGGACCGGGCCCGGGCGGGCCATGGTCTGTGTGGCGCGCTGGACGGCGCGGCTGAGCGCGGCGGCGACGGCCTCGTGCACCCCGGCCGGTGGCCGGCCGGACGGCGCGGCGCAGGGCTCCAGCAGCCGGAGCCCGGTCAGGGCCGCGCCGGCCCGTTCGGCGATCGCGGTCTTGATGCTGGTGTGGCCGAGGTCGGCCACCACGGTCACCGCGGGCACCTCCCCGGCGTGGCCGGCCGGCACGTGCCGGGCGGCGCCCAGCAGCGGCGCCAGGGCCGGCTGCGG
>DASVBE010000232.1:0-14164 GCA_036375995.1 Streptosporangiaceae bacterium
GGCCAGCTCGAACATGGCCGGGGTCGGGGTGAACCGGCCGGCCAGAGCCAGGGTCATCGAGCTGGTATCCGCCGCGACCAGCCGGCGGATGAACCCGGCGAACACCGTCCACGGCTCGCCGGGGTCGGCCAGGGCAGCCTCGGTCTCGGCCACGAACCGGGCCAGGCCCTCCGCGCACAGCCGCCGCAGGAGCTCCTCCTTGCTGCCGTACCGGCTGTACAGCGCGCTGATGCCAACCTTCGCGTGCTGCGCGACCGCGGTGATCGGCGCACCCGGATCCTCCAGGAACACCGCCCGGGCCGACTCAAGGATCAGCTGGTCATTACGCGCCGCCTGCTTCCGCCGCCCGCTCATAGGCCCCGCCGCAGCGGCGCTGCCCGCCGAGCCCGCCGCACCTGAGGGGCTAGCCGGTGCCGCGGGGTCCATGACGGCGGCCGCGGTCAGCTCGGCCACCCGCGCCGCCACCGCCTTGCTGGATGCCGCACCCGCCGCGGGCCCAGCGGGCGCCGAAGTCGTCTCGCTCATCTCTTCATCCTAGCGGAACAAAGTGTTCCGTTCTGGCGGCGAGCCTGGTATTCTTATGGAACAGAAGATTTCGTTCCGATAGGACGAGGAGGCTGGGATGACCTCATCGGCTCGCCCGTCTGGCGCCCTTCGCTGGCTGGCCTTTAGCGCGGCTGTGGTGGCCGCTGTGATGGATCTGCTGGACTCGACGATCACCCAGGTTGCGGCGCCCGCCATCCGGGGCAGCCTGGGCGGGTCGTACGCGGTCATCGAGTGGGTCACGGCCGGGTACACGCTCGCCATGGCCGTCGGCCTGCTGGTCGGTGGCCGGCTCGGCGACCTGTGGGGCCGCAAGCGAGTGCTGCTGATCGGCATCGCCGGGTTCATGGCCGCCTCCGCGGCCTGCGCGGCGGCCGTTACCCCGGGCGAGCTGATCGCCGCCCGCGCGGTCCAGGGCGCCGTTGGCGCGATCATGATCCCGCAGGTGTTCGGCCTGATCCGGGACCTGTTCCCGGCCGAGCAGATGGGCAAGGCGATCGGCGTATACGGACCGGTGATGGGCCTGTCCGCGATGCTCGGCCCGATCGCGGCCGGCGGGCTGATCGGGGCCGACCTGTTCGGCACCGGCTGGCGGATGATCTTCCTGGTCAACCTGCCGATCGGGGCGTTCGCTCTGCTCGCCGGGGCTCGCCTGCTGCCGTCCGCGAACCGCCCGCAGGCCCGGTCCCGGCTCGATCTGCCGGGCGCGCTGGCCGCCGGGGCCGGCATGTTCCTGCTGGTCTACCCGCTGGCCGAGGGTCACGCGCAGGGCTGGCCGCCGTACCTGTTCGCGATGCTGGCCGCGTCCGTGCCGGTGCTGGCCGGCTTCGGCTGGTATCAGCTGCGGCGCCAGCGGGCCGGCGCGGCCCCGCTGGTCGACCCGGCCATCTTCCGCCGCCGGTCGTACACCTCCGGCGTGCTGTTCGCCGTGGTGTTCACCGCGTCGCTGGGCGGCATCGTGCTGATCTTCAACGTGTTCCTGCAGGAGGGCCTGGGCTTCACCCCGTGGCACTCGGCGCTGACCACCGCGCCGTGGGCGGCCGGCGCCTTCGTCGGCTCGGCCGTGGCCGGGATGACCATGGCCCGCCTTGGCCGCCGGATCGTGCACGCCGGCCTGGTCGTGGAGACCATCGGCCTGGTGAGCGTCTGCCTGGTGCTGCGGCTCCTGGGCCCGCAGATCAGCACGCTGGACCTGCTGGCCCCGATGATCATCGGCGGGATCGGCATGGGCATGGTGTTCGTGCCGCTGTTCGACATCATCCTGGCCGACGTCCCGCTGCCGGTGATCGGCTCGGCCTCCGGTGCCCTGCAGACCATCAACTCGCTCGGGATGGCGCTGGGCGTGGCCGGCCTGGGCGCGGTGTTCTTCAGCCTGCTCGGCGGGCACGGGCAGCACACCCAGGTGTTCTCCAGCGCCGCGCAGTGGACCGCGGTGCTCACCGTCGGACTGCTGGTCGCCTCGTTCGTGGTGGCCTTCTGGATGCCCCGCCGGGCCCGGGAGAAGGTGGAGATCCCGATGGCGCAGGCCGCCGAGCCCGCCGGCGAACTGGCCCTCACCCGCTAGCCGTCATCCCCGCCCACAGGGCCGGTCCTTCCCGGGACCGGCCCTGTGGCGTGTTCTGAGGTCAGAAGGTCGTCAGGCGCTGGGCCGGCATCCGGCCGGGGTCGCCATCATTACGCTGGCTGGCCCGGCGGGCCTGACCGTCACCTCGTTCAGCTCGGCCAGCCTCGCTGACGGCTGCGGGGTCAGGCCGGGTGGCTGAGGGCGCGGCGGAGCTGGGGGAGGGCTGTCTCGGCCCAGGCTGCTACTGCGGCGTCCAGGTCGGGGAGTTGTGGCTCGGTGACGTACAGGGCGCGGGTGGGGACCGATGCGCCTAGCTCGACCAGCAGGGGGCGCAGGTGGACCTCGGCGGCGAGCAGGTGGCCGGCCCAGGCGCCGGTCATGACCGGGACCGCCGTCACCCCGGCCAGGCCGTTGCTGCCGTACCGGTCGAAGAACGCCTTGAGCATCCCCGTGTAGCTGGCCTTGTACGTGGGCGACGCGGCCACGAGCACGTCGCTCGCCGCGACCTGGCGGACCAGCTCGGACAGCTCCGCCGCGCCCGGGTCGAACAGCGACGCCGCGTGCTCGGCCAGGTCGACCACCAGCGGCCCGTCGCCTGCGCCGCCCAGGCCGCCGGCCAGCACGCCGGCCACGGCCGTCGCCACCCCCAGCGTCCGTGAGGCGGGCTTCGGGTTGCCGGTGACCACCGCGATGCTCAGCACACTGCTCATGATGCCGCCCCTCATACCGGACCGTGAAGCTGATTTTTCCGATCGATTTTATAGTATTAAGCTCATGGCATCGACCATGCAGCTCCGGGCCGCGAAGCTGCAGCACAACGGCCGGTGGACGCTGACCGGCACCCCGCCGCCCCGGCACGGCCAGCTCTGACCGCGGGGCCGGCCCCCACGGGCCGCCGCCCGCGGCGGCCCGCCGCCGGTCAGGCGTCCGGCGGCAGGTAGACCGCGTTGCGGTCGACGGCCTGGTAGATGGCGTTGCCGACGGGGCGGCGCATCTCCTCGGCCAGATGCCCGAGCAGCCCCGCGCACCGGGCCAGCAGCGCCACCCCGCGCAGCAGGGCCACGTCGATGCCGGCGTCGGCGAGCGCGGCGCCGCACACGCCCGCGCCATTGAGCGGCAGGGTGCGACCCAGGATGGCAGGGTGAACGCGTCCCATCGACTCGAAGAGTGAGAGATACGGCCCGTACACCCCAGCCTCCCTGGCAAGACTGATGAGTACCGGGGTACGCGGGTCACCGGCCTTGTGCACCGGATGCCCGAGACCCGGCACCAGCAGCCCGGCCGCGCGCCGGGCCCGGATCGCGGCGGCGGCCAGCTCGTCCCAGCCCGCCTCGCTGTCTGGCCGCGAGTCGACGCTGGCCAGCGCCTCGGCCAGGAACACGCCGGTGTCCTCGGTCACGCCCAGGAACCGTGACCCGCCGCCGAGCAGCCCGGCGGCGAGCGCGCCCTGCAGGGCGTCCGGCGCGCTGAGGTAGGTCAGCCGGGCGGCGATCGCGGTGGGGGTGAAGCCGTGGTCGGCCAGGGCGACCAGCACCGCGTCGAAGACCCTGGCCTGGCCGGGGGTGGGCCGTCGCTGCGTGATCAGCCAGTAGGCCAGCTCGCCGAACCCGACATGGCCGATGAGCTCGCTGGGGAGGTCATGGCCGAGCAGGGTGATCGAGTCCGCTTCTGACGTGCCGACCGACGTCGGGAATTCCGTATTGAAAGACAATCATCCGCCTTCCTGCGAGCCGAATCCGAGCCAGCAGCGGACCGCCGCGCCGTCTGCGTCGAGCGCTGGCGGGGCCAGGTCGTAGCGGGCGGGCGTGGCGGACAGCGTGATCGGGTTTCTGGTGGTGGGGATGCCGCCGGCGTCGGCGACCGGCTCCAGGCCCAGGTCGGCGGCCAGCGCGACACCCTGGCTGAGGTCGTTGATCGGGCCGCACGGAACGCCGGCCTTGGTCAGGACCGGGAACCAGTCGGCCGCGGAACGGGTGGCCAGCCGCTCCAGCAGCAGCGGCTTGAGTTCCTCGCGGCGGACGTTGCGGTCGCCGGAGGTGGCGAACCGCGGGTCATCGGCCAGTTCCGGGGCACCGATGGCCTGGCACAGGCGGCGGAACTGGCCGTCGTTGCCGGCCGCGACGATGAGCTCGCCGTCGCCGGTGGGCAGCGGCTCGTACGGGAACAGGCTGAGGTGCGCGTTGCCCATCCGGCGCGGGGTGACCCCGCCGGCCACGTAGGCGGAGGTCTGGTTGACCATCGCGGACAGCGCGCTGGACAGCAGCGCGGTCTCCACGTGCTGGCCCTCGCCGGTCTCGTCGCGGTGGTGCAGGGCGGCCAGGATGCCGATCGCGCTGTGCAGCCCGGTCATCACGTCGAACAGCGAGATCCCGGACCGGTACGGCGGGCCGTCCGGGCTGCCGGTGATGCTCATGAGGCCGGAGACGGCCTGGACGAGGAGGTCGTAGCCGGGCAGGGCGGCCCCGCCGGTGGTGCCGAAGCCGCTGATCGAGCAGTAGATCACGGCCGGGTTCCGGGCTTTGACCGCGTCGTAGTCGAGGCCGAACCGGACCAGGCCGCCGGGCTTGAAGTTCTGGATGAACACGTCGGCGCGGGCTGACAGGGCGTGCGCCACCTCGACGTCTGACCGGTCGGCCAGGTCCAGCACGATCGACCGCTTGTTGCGGTTGACGGCCAGGTAGTACGTGCCGACGCCGTCACGGACCGGCGGGACCCAGTGCCGGGTGTCGTCGCCGGACGGGCTCTCCACCTTGATGACCTCGGCGCCCAGGTCGGCCAGCAGCATGGTGGCGTAGGGCCCGGCCAGCACCCGGGAGAAGTCCGCGACCACCAGGCCGGACAGCGGCCCGGGGGTAGGCGCGCCGATGCCCGCGCTGGCTGAGTCCGTCACCTGTGCTCCTGCCGCCACACGGGCCTGCGCCCGCTACCGTCACCTGCTACTGATGAGCGTGTCAAGCCGCGCCGCAGCAGGTCAGGCCGGGGTGGCGAAGTCGGTGTGCGGCCGGGACTGCCACAGCGCCCACTCCGCGCTGACCTCGGCGGCCGCAGCGATCAGGCGGGGGAGATGCTCGCCGGTGAGCACGCCGACCGAGGTCTCGGCGGCGTGCACGGTGACGTTCATCGCCGCGCGGACGGTGCCGGTGCCGTCGCGGACCGGGACCGCGACCGAGCGGATGCCGGGGGCGAGTTCCTCGTCGGCCAGGGCCCAGCCGCGGGCGCGTACCGCGGCCAGCTCGGCGGCGAAACGGCCGTGGTCCGGCGGCGGGAACGGCGGCAGGCCGGACCGGCTGGGCTCGGCGAGCACCTCGGCGACCTGAGCCGGCGTCAGCGCGGCGAGCAGGACCTTGCCCTGGGAGGTCTGCGGGGCGGGGAACCGTGTGCCGATGTCCACGCGGAGGGTGATCAGCTTGGGCACCGCGACCCGTGCGACGTAGACGATGTCCGCGCCGTCGAGCTGGGCCATGGAGGAGGACTCCCGGGTCTGCGCGACCAGCGCGGCCAGGTGCGGGCGGGCGATGTCCCACAGGCCGAGCGAGCTGGCGTAGGCGATGCCGAGGCGCAGGACCTGGGGAGTCAGGGTGAACGCCGGTCCGTCCGCGCGGACGTAGCCGAGCTCGGCGAGGGTGAGCAGGAGGCGCCGCGCGGTGGGGCGGGCCAGGCTGGCAGCGGTCGCGATCTCGGCCAGCGTCATGCCGGGGCGTCCTGCGCCCATGCACGTCAGCACGTCGAGACCGCGGGCCAGCGCTTCCACGAAATCCGGGCCGGTGCCCCGCCCCGCCATTGCGCCTCCTTGCCCGGCTGGCCTGGCCGGTCTGGCTTCCGGCGCCGCGGGGCGCTTGCTCGCCGGCCCGCGCCCGCCAAGCGGACAACTGTACGATTGTTGGCCGAAGCGCCGCCGCCGCGCAAGGCGGCAGCCGGCCGGCCGCCCGGGGCGGGCGAGCGGGCGAGCGGACAGGAGCGTGCCCTGTGGCGAAGATCGTGGCGATCCTGGCGACCACGCATCACCCGTTCTACTACAAGACCAGTCAGCTGCCGCCGGACGAGGCCCCGCCGTTCGCCGCGGAATGGGTGCGCAAGGTCACCGCCTACCGGGAGACGCTCACCAGGGCCCGGCCGGACCTGCTGGTGATGATCGGCTCCGACCACTTCCACCAGCTGTGGCTGTCGAACATGCCGCAGTTCCTGATCGGCAAGGCGCCGTTCTACGACGCCAACTACTACAACGAGGAACGCGAGTTCGGGCTGCCCCGGCTGCTGCTGCGCGGGCACGAGGAGCTGTCTGCCTATCTGCTGAGGGAGGGCCTGGACAAGGGGTTCGACCTGGCGTTCTCCAACGAGCTGCGGGTCGACCACTCGATTACCTGCCCGATCTTCACCGTGCGGCCGCAGAACGACCTGCCGATCGTGCCGGTCTACACCAACATCTTCGCGCCGCCGCTGCCGCGGCCGGAGCGGTTCGTCGCGCTCGGCCGGGCGCTGCGGGAGATGATCGACGCCTGGCCGAGCGGCCTGCGGGTGGCCGTGATCGGCACCGGGCACCTGTCGCTCGAGCTGGGCGGCCCGCGCCAGTTCGGGCCGCACGGGCCGGACCCGGAGTTCGACGCCCGGGCGGTGGAGTGGATCGCCAAGGGCGACCTGGACGGCTGCCTGGCCGAGGTGACGCTGGACAGCCTGCACGCGCCGGGCAACGCCACGCACGGGTTCATGGACTTCATGCTGATGATGGGGCTGGCCAACGGGGCCAAGGCCGACTACGCCGACAACCTGGACCTGTTCCACACGATGGAGGCGTACTTCACCTGGTATCCGGACGGGGTGCCCGCACCGGAAGGGGCAGCATGAGCAAGTACCTGGTGAACAAGTTCCTGTTCACCATCGACCGGGACCCGGACCTGGTGGAGCGCTACCGGTCTGATCCGGCGGGCACCGTCGCCTGGTGGGAAGCCGAGTGCGCGAACGAGATCCTGGGCTGCCCGGGGCTGGAGAAATCGACCTGGCTGTCGTTCTCGGCGGAGGAGCGGCGGGCGCTGGCCGGGCACGACCAGGTGGCACTGTTCGGCCTGGGGGCGCACCCGTTCCTGACGCTGACCCTGTGGATCGCGATGTTCGAGCGGGACCACACCGAGCCGCTGGCCATGCAGCGGGACTACGCCGCCAGGCTGGCGCACTACTCGCTGCCGTACCCGGACATCAGCACCTGATGCCGCCCGGGGCAGATCCGGATGCCGCCGGCGCAGGCCCGGATGCCGCCGGCGCAGGCCCGGAGGTCGCCGCTTCCGCTCGGCTGCTGCGCCGGCGGCAGGTCTGGTCCCGGGCGGCGGGAACCCTGGCCGTGCTGTGCTTGCTGGGCTTTGCGGCCGGTCATGAGGCGTCCTCCGCAGGGACGCCGCCGCCGCTCTGGTATCAGCTGGTCATCGCCGGCTTCGGCGCCCTGGGCCTCGCCTGCGCCGCGGTGGCGGTTATCCAGTCGGCCCGGCTGAAGCGCGGCTCACAGGAGATCCGGGCGTCGGCGGACAAGGTCTTCGCGGAGCGCCAGGCGCGCCAGAGCGCCCGGCACTACCCGCGCTGGAACGCGCTGTTCCTGGTAGTCCTGTGGACCGGGACGCTGATGATCGTGGCGGTCGCGGTGGTGAGCGTGCCCGCGGTCGTCAACGGGGTGGCGTACCTGGCCGGCGCGGAGAAGACGGTCATCTTCGACCCGGTCTCGCACGAGACCGTATGCCACACCCGGGGCGGCTGCGAGGTCGTCACCGAGGGCGTCATGGAGACCGGTGGCCAGGGCACCGAGGCAAGCTGGCCGCACGAGGTCCCGCTCGGCAAGCCGTTCCCCATCCGCCAGCCGTTCTGGCGGTGGGGCCTGGGCGCGGCGCTCATCGACAGCGCCGTGATCGCTGTCGTCGCCATCTTCCTCAGCCTGCTGATCCAGGCATTCGCCGTGTTCATCGTCGTGCGGGTGATCAGCAGAGCCCGCGCGCGGTGGCGGCACCGGCGCGAGGTAGCCGGGATGGCCTCCATCCCGTCCGCCTGAGGTCAGCTTCTAGCTGCCGGCCAGGCCGGTGCCGGTAATGGTGACGTCGAGGGTGCCGTCGGCCACGTCGATGGAGAGGGAGCCGCTTCCGTCGCCGGTGACCGTGTCCCAGTTCGCGGTGACGCCCTCGCCGGGGGCCGGGACGACCGCGCCGCCGCCACCCCGGACGAAGATGGACACGCCGGTGAGGTCGCAGGCGCTGTGCTTGATGGTGACCGGCAGGTGGGTGACCGTGACCTTGGCGCCGGGGTGGCCGCAGGCGTGCCGGAACGCGGCCGGGACGCTGGCCGGGCCGGGTGGTGAGCTGCTGCACGCAGCGGTGCTTGCCGCGGCCAGCGCGATGATGAGCGGGGCGAGGTTCCGGCCGGGCTTGGTTTTCATGCTGGTCTGACGCGACGGGCCGGGCGCTGGTTCCGGCGGGCCGGTCAGACGGGGGCCGGGGTCTTGCGGGCGGCGCTGAGCGGCGCGGTCACGGCGCCACCGGCCGGCAAGCTGTCCGGCAGCGTGATCACCGGAACCGCGAGGGCGGCCGGGATGGGCGGGTCCGGGATCCCGGCGGCCGGGACGGCCTCTGCGGCCGTGGCCGCGGGGACAGCGGGGGCGGCGGGGGCGGCGCGGTCGAAGAAGCGCAGCAGCTCCACCGGGACGGGCATGACGAGGGTGCTGTTCTTCTCGGCGGCGACCTCGACCACGGTCTGCAGCAGCCTCAGCTGCAGGGCGGCCGGGTCGGCGGCCATGACGGCGGCCGCCTGCGCGAGTTTCTTTGAAGCCTGGTACTCGCCGTCGGCGGCGATGATCCGGGCCCGGCGTTCGCGCTCGGCCTCGGCCTGCCGGGACATCGAGCGTTTCATCGACTCGGGCAGCGAGACGTCCTTGATCTCGACGCGCTCCACCCGGATGCCCCATGGCCCCTCGGTGGGGGCGTCGATGACGTCTTTGAGGTGAGCATTTATCTTGTCGCGTTCGGACAGGATCTGGTCCATATCACTTTGGCCGATGACCGATCGCAGCGACGTCTGGGCGACCTGGGAGACGGCGTAGGTGTAATTCTGCACGTTGATGATGGCCTTGAGGGCGTCGATGACCCGGTAGTAAACGACCGCGTCGACCTTCAGGGTGACGTTGTCGCGGGTGATCGCCTCCTGGCCGGGCACGGCCGCCACGACGATCTGCATGTTGACCTTGCGGAGCCGGTCGGTGAACGGGTTAACCCAGGTCAGCCCCGGTCCACGGAGGCCGGGAAGGGCCCGCCCGAAGCGGAAGACGACGCCCTGCTCGTACTGGGTAACGACCTTGAAACCGAACATGCCGGCCGCCCTGTCCCCGGCGGATGGTGCACCGGGTTACCGAAACCGGGACGGCGCGGGCGTGACTGCCAGCGCGCGGAATGCCCCTGGCCTATTTCCCCAGCCTACACCGCGAATTCCAGGGAAAATCCGGCGCCGGCGTCTGCGGCAGATAGGGGCTGGCGTATAATCGGGGCAGTCGCATTTCTGGCGGCGGCGGAGGTGGCTGCTGCGGCGGGACATTCTGCCTTCCCGCGCGACGTGCGCCAGCAGGTGGCGTGTCAACGGCGGCTGGCGGGCGCACACGCTGCCCGGCGAGCCGGATCATCGCTGCGTGAGGCTCCGATTCTGCCCGGGGCCGTCCGACCGGAAGGCACCCCCCAGCATGCGAACCCGATTCGGCTTTGTCAGCACCTTCCCGCCTACGCAATGCGGGCTGGCGACGTTCACCGCTGCCCTGCGCGGCGCCCTGCTGCACTCGACCAGGGACGAAGGCTGGGTGGTGCGGCTGGTCGAGTCCCCCGCCATGGGCTCGGGCGAGGAAGTGGTCGCGCAGCTCGTGGCGGGCAACCCCGCCTCGCGCCAGCAGGCGATCGCCCGGCTCAACCAGTGTGACGTGGCCATCTTCCAGCACGAGTACGGCGTCTACGGGGGGCGCGACGGCGCTGAGATCCTGCCCTTGCTCGACCAGGTCGCGGTGCCCTCCATCGCCGTGCTGCATACCGTGCTGACCGACCCGACGCCGCATCAGCGCGAGGTCCTGGAGCTGGTGGTGGCGAAGGCCGACGCCGTCGTGACGATGACGATGACCGCTCGTGACCGGCTTGCGGCCGGCTATGCCGCCGACATGACGAAGGTCTGCGTCATCGCGCACGGCGCGCCTGCCTGGCCGGCCAGCACGGAGCCGGCCACCGGCAACGGGCCGCTGACCATCCTGACCTGGGGCCTGCTCGGCCCCGGCAAGGGCATCGAATGGGGCATCGAGGCCATGGCCATACTGCGCGACCTGACGCCCATGCCGCGCTACCTGATCGCCGGCCAGACGCACCCGAAGGTACTGCTGCACCAGGGCGAGACCTACCGTGACCGGCTCCGTGAACTGGTCAGGCAAGCCCAGCTCGGGCGGTGGGTAGGCTTCGACAGCCGCTACCGGGACGCCAGCGCACTGGCCGCCCTCGTCCAGGCCGCCGACGTGGTCCTGCTGCCCTACGACTCGACGGATCAGGTCACCTCGGGGGTGCTCATCGAGGCGGTCGCCGCCGGCAAGCCAGTCGTGGCGACACGGTTTCCGCACGCCAGGGAACTGCTCGCGGGCGGGGCGGGCCTGGTGGTGCCGCACCGTGACCCGTCGGCCATCGCGGCGGCGCTGCGGTCCATGATCACGCGCGAAGGCATGATGGAGACGATGGCCGCCGCGGCGGCCGCGGCCGCACCGCGCCTGCGGTGGCCGGCGGTGGCCGGCCAGTACCGCAGGCTGGCCGGCCGGCTGATCACGACGAGCGTGGCGGCATGAGCGCCGGCTGGATGATCCCCGACGGCGGCGTTCCTGAGCCGGAATTCGGCCACCTCGAGCGCCTCACCGATGGCCGCGGCCTCTTTGAGCACGCCCTGCATGCGGTCCCCCGGCCCGAGCACGGTTACTGCCTCGACGACGCGGCCCGCGGGCTGGTCGTGGTGTGCCGGGAGCCGGAGCCCGGGCCGGCCATCCGCCGCCTGACCCGCTGCTACCTCCGGTTCGTCCTGGATGCGATCGAGCCGGGCGGCGCCTGTCACAACCGCATGACCGCCGGCGGCCAGTGGCGTGATGCGGCGGCAGTGGGTGACTGGTGGGGCCGGGCGCTGTGGGGCCTGGGTGTCGCTGCGTCGGCTGCCGGGACACCGGGCATGCGCGCCAGGGCGCTCATCGGGTTCCGGATAGCGGCGCAGCGCCGCTCGGCGCATCTCCGGTCGATGGCGTTCGCGGCCCTGGGCGCGGCGGAACTGCTCAGCGAGCGGCCGCAGGAGGCGGCGGCCAGAGCGCTGCTCGCCGATGCGCGGGCCGTGATCGGCGAGCCGTCGCCGGACCCGGGCTGGCCCTGGCCGGAGGACCGGCTGTCCTACGGCAACGCCGCGGTAGCCGAGGCTCTGATCGTCGCGGGCGATGGCCTCGGCGATTCGCGGGCCCTCGGCCACGGCCTCGACCTCCTCGGGTTCCTGCTGCGGACCGAGACTCAGCACGGCCACCTGTCGGTGACCCCGGTGGGTGGCCGCGGCCGCGGCGACCCGGGCCCCGGCTTCGACCAGCAGCCCATCGAGGTGGCCGCGATGGCCGGCGCCTGCGCTAGCGCGTACCGGATCACCTGCCAGCCACACTGGCTGACGGGGGTGCGCCTAGCCTGGGACTGGTTCCTGGGCGACAACGACAGCGCCACGCCGATGTTCGACCCGCGTACCGGGGGTGGCTACGACGGGCTGGAACGCTTCGGCCGTAACCTCAACCAGGGCGCCGAGTCCACTCTGGCGATGCTCGCGACCGCGCAGCTGGCCCGCTGGGCCAGCGAGACCGAGTGATCGCCCGGCGCGTCCCCGCCGAGTTGCGGCCCGATCCGGCCCGGGTCATCGCGCGGCTGTTCCTGCCGGGTGAGGAGTGGCAGCTGGCCCAGTCACGGGCGAGCCAGATCGCCGCCCGCGTCATGAGCCTCGCGGAAGACGAGGCTGCCCGGCTGGCTGACGAGCTGCTCCGGGACTTCGGCGATCGCCATCACGACTTCCCGGCGCTGTTGCGGCGGCACGCCTCGGTCGTCTCCGCGCACGTCGACGAGGCGCGTGAGCTGACGGCACCGCGCGCGCTGCTGCTGGGGGCAAGCTTCACCGCGGAGTACGCGACCGAAGGCGCCGCCCTGTGCAACCCCAGTGCGATGCTGCACCCCAGCCAGCATGATCTCGGCGCCGGCCAGGTCAGGGTGGCGCTGAGCGTACGGGGGATCGGTGAGGGCCACATGTCCTCGATCGGCTTCTGCTCGGCGGTGGTTGGCCCGGGCGCGAGGTGGTCGTTCGAGCGGCGGCGGCGGCCGGTGTCCGTGGCGGTCACCGCCCCGGGCCGGTGGCACCGGGCCCACCTGCAGGCCGTGCTGGCCGGCCAGGGCCAGCTCGGCGGGCTCGCCAAGGCCGTCCTGCACGCCCTGCCCGCTGAGTTCGCGGGCGCCGACCTGGACCGGGTACTGGCGGAGACGCATCGCGACCTGCTGACCCGGCCAGGTGCCGCGGCCACGGCGGAGCAGCTGCGCAAGGCGGTCCTCTCCGCCTATACCGCGTGCTTCGCGCCGGATTCCGGCCTTAGCCAGCGGGTCCTGCTGCCGTCCGCGGACGAGGAACGCAACGGCATGGAGGACGCGAGGTTCACCAGGTTCAGGAACGATGACGGTACGCACGAGTACCGCGCGACCTACACGGCCTACGACGGGCGCCGGATCGCCCCGCGCCTGCTCATCAGCCCGGACCTGCGGGTGTTCCGCGCCTACCGGCTGGCCGGGACGGCGGCCAGGAACAAGGGGATGGCGCTCTTCCCGCGGCCGGTGCACGGGCAGTACCTCGCCCTGGTCCGCTCCGACGGGGAGCGGACCAGCCTGGCCCGCTCAGCCGACGGCTACCAGTGGACCGATCCGGTGGTAGTGCAGGAACCAGCGGCGCCGTGGGAGCTGCTGCAGGTCGGTAACTGCGGATCCCCGATCGAGACCGACCAGGGCTGGCTGGTCCTGACCCATGGTGTCGGCCCGATGCGGGTCTACGTCATCGGCGCACTGCTGCTCGACCTCGACGACCCGTCGCGGGTGATCGGCCGTTCGGCGAGCCCGCTGCTGTCCAGCGGTCCTGGTGAGCGGGACGGCTACGTCCCCAGCGTGGTCTATTCGTGCGGGGCCTTCCTGCACGACGGCCTGCTGTGGATCCCCTACGGGATCGACGACTCGCGCATCGGGGTGGCTTACGCACCGCTCGCGGCGGTCCTGGCCGGCCTGAGCAGCCGCTCATAGGTACGGAGGTAGTCATCGATCATGCGGTCCGAGCCGAACCGGGCCGCAGCGCGGGCCCGCACGGCGCCGCGGTCGAGCCGTTCCGCGGCCAGAACCGCGCGGGCCGATGAGGAGACGTCGTGGGCCAGGTAGCCGGTCACTCCCTCGTCGATGATTTCGGCCATCGAGCCGCGCCGGTAGGCGACGACGGGGGTGCCGCACACCATCGCCTCGACGACGGACAGGCCGAACGGCTCGTCGAAGCCGATCGGGTGCAGCAGCGCCGCTGCCCCGCCCAGGACCTCCGCGCGGCGCTGCGGCCCCACCGGGCCGAGGAAGACCACCTGATCCCCGTCGACATGCGGCTCCACCAGGCCGGCGAAGTACTGCTGGTCCTGCACGATGCCGCAGATCACCAGCGGCCGCTGAGCCCGCCGGGCGATCTCGATAGCGTCCGCGGTGCCCTTGTCCGGATGGATGCGCCCGAGCGAGACCAGATAGCCGCCAGGACCCGCACCATACGGGAACGCGCCGATGTCGATGCCGTGGTGAATCGTCGCGGCGTAGTCGAGCCCGGCGCAGCGGTCGGACGCTGAGATCGCCACGAACGACGAGCGCGACCTGAGATAGGCAGGCAGGATCCCCGCGCCGGAGAAGCCATGGATGGTCGTCACCATCGGGGCCCGCGCATGCTCGCCGAAGGCCAGCGGCAGCCAGTCGAGGTGGTTGTGCACCAGCTCGAACTCACCCGACC
>DASVBE010000240.1:0-9297 GCA_036375995.1 Streptosporangiaceae bacterium
GGCGCGGCGCACACGATGAGGTACAGCACCGGCCCGCTCACCGGCGTCACTGTACTGTGCTGTGCTTGCTGGCGAGCTCCGGGCCGCTTTAGAGGCGCTCCCTTCCCTCCTCGCTCCCTCGGCGCTCCTTCGTCGCGCCTCATCGCTCGTCGGGAAAACAGCACCGCGGCCGTGCGCTCGCTGGCCGGCTCCGCCGGCGGCTAGCTGGCTGGGATCAACGCCGCGGCCCTCCGCGAGCCAGGGGGCGGGCTCAGTATTGCGGGCCTCAGGCCCGGCGGCGGAGTACGGCCAGGAAAATGGCGTCGGTGCCGTGCCGGTGCGGCCAGAACTGGGCGTATTGCCCGCCGTCCGCCGGGCAGCGCAGGCCGGGCACCTCGGGCAGCAGCGCGGGCGCATCGAGCACCTCGGCGTCCGCGCGGGCGGCCAGCACGTCCGTCAGCACGTCGCGGGTCTCGGCCAGGTGCGGCGAGCAGGTGACGTAGGCGACCACCCCGCCGGGCCGGGCCGAGTCCAGGGCCGTGGCCAGCAGCGCGCGCTGCAGCCCGCCCAGCGACGCGACCTCGTCCGGCGACCGGCGCCAGCGGGCCTCCGGGCGGCGGCGCAGCGCGCCCAGTCCGGAGCAGGGCACGTCGGCGAGCACCCGGTCGAACGCGCTGGCCCGCCAGGCGGGCCGGGTTCCGTCCGCGACCAGCACGCCCGCCCGGCCGGTGCGCGCGGTGGCCGAGCGGACCAGACCGGCCCGGTGCGGCCGCACGTCGGAGGCGACCAGCCGGGCGTCGCGGCCCGCGGCCAGCCCGGCCAGGAGCCGGGCCTTGCCGCCCGGCCCGGCGGACAGGTCGAGCCAGCGGCGGTCCTCGCCGTCCAGCTCGGCCCGGGCCAGCGCGAGCGCGGCCAGCTGGCTGGCCTCGTCCTGAACGCCGGCCCGGCCCTGCGCGACCGGGGCCAGCCCAGCCGGGTCGCCCTCGGCCAGGTACGCGCCGTACGGGGACCAGCGGGCCGGCTCGGCGTGCTCGCCGGTGAGCTCGTCCTGGGTGGCCAGCCCGGGCACCGCGCACAGGGTCACCCGGGGCCGGGCGCTGTCCGCGGCCAGGGCCCGTTCGGTTTCGGCCAGGTCGCCGTCGCTATCGTCGCCGAGCGCGTCGCGCAGCGCGGCCACGATCCAGGCCGGGTGGCTGTGCCGGACGGCCAGGTGGCCGACCGGGTCGAAGGCCCGCGGCGGCGCGGCGATGTCCAGCCAGGCCGCCAGGTCCCGGGTGGCGACCTTGCGGAGCACCGCGTTGACGAACCCGGCGGTGCGCGGGCCCGCGACCGCGCGGGCCAGGTTGACCGACGTGTCCACCGCGGCGTGCGCGCGGATCCGGGTGGCCAGCAGCTGGTGCGCGCCGAGCCGGAGCACCTGGCGGACCGGCGGGTCGATCTGGCTAAGGCCACGGGCGCTGCACACGGCCAGGATCGCGTCGTAGGTGCCCTGGCCGCGCAGCGTGCCGTAGGCGAGCTCGGTGGCCAGCGCGGCGTCCCGGCCCGCCAGGTTCCGCTGCTTCAGCACCGAGGGCAGCAGCAGGTTGGCGTAGGCGTCCCGGTCGGCGACCCCGCTGAGCACCTCGTAGGCGGCCAGCCGGGCCGGGTCGCTGGCCGCGGACCGCGGCGCGGCGTGCCGGGCGGCCCGGGCCCGGCCCGGGGCCCGGCGCGGTGGCGGGGTCACGCCAGCCGGGCGGGCTCGGCCAGCCGCAGCCCGCGGGCCCAGGCGGCGGCCGCCATCGGCCGCTTCCCGTGCGGCTGCACCTCGCCCAGCTCCACCGGGGCGGAGCCGGTCCCGACCAGTACCCGGGACCGCTCGATCCGCAGCTCGCCGGGCGCCAGCGGCGCGCCGTTCCCGGCGTCCAGGCCGGCCAGCGGGCCCAGCTTGAGGCGGGTTCCGGCCAGCTCGGTCCACGCCCCGGGCTGCGGGGTGCAGCCGCGGATCTGGCGGCCGATCGCCTGGGCCGGGTGGTCCCAGCTGACCCGGGCCTGCTCGGGGGTGACCTTCGGGGCCAGGCTGACCCCGTCGGCGGGCTGCTCCCTGGCCTCCAGCGCGCCGGACCCGATCCCGTCCATGGTGGCCACCAGCAGGCCCGCGCCGGCCGAGGCCAGCCGGCCCAGCAGCGTGCCCGCGGTGTCGTCGTCCCGCACCGGCTCGGTGACCATGCCGTACACCGGGCCCGCGTCCAGCTCGCGGACCAGCTGGAAGGTGGTCGCGCCGGTGATGTCGTCGCCGGCCATGATCGCGTGCTGCACCGGGGCCGCGCCACGCCACGCGGGCAGCAGCGAGAAGTGCAGGTTCACCCAGCCGTGCGCGGGGATGGCCAGGACCTCGTCCGGGATCAGCGCGCCGTAGGCGGTGATCGCGCAGCAGTCCGGCGCCAGCTCGCGCAGCCGGGCCAGGAACTCCGGGTCACGGACCCGGTGCGGCTTGAGCACCGCCAGGCCCGCGCGCTCGGCCGCCTCGGCCACCGGGCTGGCCGCGGTCCGCAGCCCCCGCCCGGCCGGCGCGTCCGGGCGGGTCACCACCGCGGCCACCTCGTGCCGGGAGTCCAGCAGCGCGTTCAGCGACGGCACCGCGGCGGCGGGGGTCCCGGCGAACACCAGGCGCATGGGCTACAGGGCCTTGCCGTAGGTTGCGTGCGGGGAAGCCTTGATCACCGGGACCGGCTCGCCCCACCACTCAGCGGACCGTATTTCTTTCATCGCGAGCTTGCGCTGCGCCGGGTCCAGCCTGTCGATGAACAGCACGCCGTCCAGGTGGTCGGTCTCGTGCTGCACGCACCGGGCCAGGTGACCGGTGCCCTCCAGGGTCACCGGCTCCCCGTGCATGCTGAAGCCGGCCGCGACCACGCCGTACGAGCGCGCGGCCGGGTAGGCCAGGCCGGGGAACGACAGGCAGCCCTCGTCGTCGGTCTCCTCCTCGTCGGACAGGTCGAGCGACGGGTTGATCAGATGGCCGAGCTCGTCGTCGATGTAGTAGGTGAAGACCCGCAGGCCGACACCGATCTGCGGGGCGGCCAGGCCGACGCCGGGCGCCTCCAGCATCGTGTCGGTGAGGTCCTTGACCAGCCGGCGCAGCTCGGCGTCGAAGTCGCGGACCGGCTCGGCCGGGGTCCGCAGCACGGGGTCGCCAAACAGGCGGATCGGCTTGACGCTCAACAGGCTTCCCTTTCACCCAGCGGCAGCAGGCGGCTGCCACCAAAGAGTCTATGAACTCCGGCTGCCCGGGGCGGCCACCGGCGACCGGGCCTTGAACGCGGCCTTGCGCGCGGCCCTGGCCACCGACGGCTCGGGATGATGGTTGGACAGCGCGGTCAGCAGGTCGGTCACCGCCGGGTGGCTGACCTCCCACAGCCCGGCCACGATCTCGGCCTGGGTCTCCGGGGGCAGCTCGGGCAGCAGCTCAGCCACCACGTCCCGCGGGTCGGCCTCCTCCAGCAGCCCGGCACCGAGGTCGACCAGCAGCCAGGTCCGGTCCTCCGGGCCCAGCTCGGCGGCCTCGCCGTGCTCGTGCAGCCACACCGCGGCGTGCGCGCGCAGCACCGGCTCGGCCAGCGCGGCGCGGGCCGCGGGGACGGCGTCGGCGCCGATCCGGTCCAGGACGGCGAACGCCGCGCCGCGGAGGCCTGGGGTGCCGCCGCGGGCCGCCGCGATCAGCTCGGCGGCGGCCTGGGCCGGGGTCCTGGCGCCCAGCCAGGCGGCGATCTCGCTTTCGCCGTCCTCGGCGTCGCAGCTGGCCAGCGCGGCCAGCAGGCCGGGCGCGCCGTCCCGGCCGCGGTTGCCGAGGACCGGGACGTGCCAGCCCTGCGCCCGGAGCCGGCGGTGCACGCCCCACACGCCCAGCGGGGACAGCGCCACGGTCAGCCCGCCGGCCTGCTCGTCCTCGTCGGTGCCGAGCTCGACCACGCCGAGGTCGGCCAGGGCCTCCAGGGCCCAGGACAGCACGGCGGCCTGGTCCGGGCTGGCCGCACCCGTGCCTGGGGCGTCCGTGCCTGGGGCGTCAGTGCCCGGGGCGTCCGGGGGCGGGGTGGGGGCGCCGGTCAGGCCGGCCGCGCGCCAGGTGCCCGCGGCGGCGGCGTGGGCGTCGAACAGGCTCTCCATCCGGACCGGGCCGCCGACCGTGTACAGCGCGGTGGCCAGCCCGTCCAGGTCGTCCGCGTCGAGCATGACCTCGAGCGCGCCGTACCAGGCGGCGAGGACCTCCTCGGCGTCGCCGGACTCCAGGATGCCCGGGCCCGGCGGCTGCGGGCGGCCCTGCTGGGGCACCATGCCGGTGGCCACCGCGACCCGCCAGGCGGCGTCCACCTCGCCCGGGGTCAGCTCCAGGTCGGCTGCGGCGGCGGCGGCGTCCGGCAGCAGCACGCTGCCCGCGGCCAGCCCGCGGCCGGTCTCGGCCCAGCGGGCCAGGTCCCGCGCGGCCCGTAGCAGCGGCGCTACCCGGGCAGCGTGGGCAAGTTCCTCTCGGGGGGCCAGCCGGACCGGGGGCAGCCGGGGGTTGTCGTCCCGGCGGCCACGCGCGGCGGGGCCGGCACTGACCGCGTCATCCGCTGCCGCGCGGGCCTGGGGCAGGCTGCCGCGCGCACTCGGGGTTCTTCGGGTGTTGGCCACCTGAGCAACCCTAAGGCCTCCAGCGGCGTAGTCAGATCAGCTCGGCGCGGTCTACATATCCCCGGACCCGGGATAACTCCCTATCTACCAGGGCTGAAGCGTCGGCCTGGCGGCCGGCGGTGACCGGGCTAAATCAGCTCGGCGGGGTCCAGCTGGACCCGGACTACGTCGGTGTCTTTGCGGGCGCTGCGCAGGGACTGGGCCGCGTGCAGGCCCACCGCGAGGGCCGCGGCGTCCTTGCGCGGGACGCGGATCAGGGCGCGAACCTGCGCTTCCCCGGGGGCCGGGAGGTCCGGCTGGCCATCGGCGGCCGGGTGGCGGCCGTCCGCGGGCGCCGCGGGACGGGCGGTGACCGGGACGGGGCCGAGGATCTCGGCGTACGGCGGGAGGCTGGCCGCCTCGATCATGTCGCGGACGGCGGGCTCGGCTCCGGTCAGCGACGCCATCCGGACGGCGGGCGGGAAGCGGAGCTCGGCGCGTTCGGCCAGTTCCCGCTCGGCGTGCGTGACCGGATCCCAGCGGAGCAGGGCCTGCACCGTGGGCAGCCCGGCGTCGGCCACCACGACCACGGTGCCGCCCTCGGCCGCGGGCTGGACCAGCGCCGCCGCGTTCATCCAGCGGCGCAGCGCCTCCTCGGCGGCGCGCAGGCTGGGCCGGCCGAGCAGCACCCAGCCGTCCAGCAGGACCGCGGCGGCGTAGCCACCGACGGCCCGGGGCTCGGCGCCCGGGGTGGCCACCACCACGGCCGGGTCGGCGGGCACCTCGTGCAGCACGCCGCTGCGGCCCGAGGTGCGCACCGGCACCGAGGGAAAGGCCCGGCCGAGTTCCTCCGCGGTCCGGCCTGCCCCGGTGACGATGGCGCGGAGCCCGGCGTGCCCGCAGTGCTGGCAGACCCGGCTGGGCGCGGCCCGCCCGCACCACCGGCAGGCGGGCGCGGCCGCGGCGCCGGCCAGCGCCAGCGGGCCCCCGCAGGACGCGCACCGGGCTGGCGCCCGGCACCGTTCGCAGGCCACTGCGATCAGGTAGCCGCGGCGCGGCACCTGGAACAAGACGGGGCCGCGGGCCAGCGCGCCCCTGACGGTGCGCAGCGCGAGGCCGGGAATGCGGGCGGACCGGGCCGCCTGGTCCCGGGCCAGCTCGCGGTCCTGGCCGGCCGGGGTGATGGTGGGTGCGCAGCGGCGCACCGTGGCCCGGTCGGCGCCCAGCGCATGGGCCCAGCCCCCGCTGATCAGCTGGGTCGCCTCGGCGGTCCGGGCGAACCCGCCGATCAGCGCGGCCGCCCCGGCCCGGTGCGCGCGGAGGGCGAGCACCTCCCTGGCGTGCGGGTAAGGGGCTCTCGGCTCGGCGTGCAGGTCGTCCCCGTCGTCCCAGAGCACGACCAGCCCCAGGTTGCGGACGGGCGCGAACATCGCGGAGCGGGTCCCGGCGACCACCGTGGCCGTGCCCCGCAGCCCGGCCAGCCACCGCCGGTACCGCTCAGCGGGCCCAAGCTCCGCAGAAAGGCAGCTGTGCGGGATCAGGCCGGCCGGCCCAGCGCCCGGCCTGCCGGCGCCCGATGTGCCAGCACCGGGCGGGCCGGCGCCGGGCAGCGCGGCCAGCGCGGCATGGACCGCGTCGAGGTCCCGGCGGTCAGGGACCACGATCAGCGTGCCCCGCCCGGACGCGGCGGTGGCCGCCGCGGCGAGGGCGATCTCCGCCGGCCAGTCAGGACCCGGCAGCGCGTTCCACACCGCGCGCGGCGACCGCCCGGCGGCCAGCGCGGCCAGGAACGACGCGCCGGCCGTATACCGCTCCCAGGACCCTGGACCCGGCGCGGGCGGCAGGCCCGGACGGCTCTCCCCCGCCCCGCCCGCCGGCTGCGCGACCGCCCCGGCCCGGGGCGCTGCCACCGCGGCCCGTTCCGCACCGCCCGTGGCCGGCGGGCTCCCCGGAACGGCAGCCGGCTCTCCGGCACCGTTCACGGCCGCCCCGTCCGGCCCGGCAGCCTCTGCCGCTGCCTCCGCCGAGGCCACGAGCTCCGCCGAGGCCACGGGCTCCGGGCCGGCGCCCGCCGCTTCCCCCCCGTTTGCCGTTGCGGCCTCAGGACCGGGCGGTGCCGCCTTCTCGGCGCGGGCGTGACGGGGCGGGATGGCCAGCCGCAGGACGTCGGCCAGGGTGCCGCCGTAGCGGTCGGCGACGGCCCGGGCCAGGCCGGCGGCCTCCGGGGTGAGGACCGGCTCGGGCGAGATCACCCGCTCGAGGAAGGCCAGCGTCCCCTGGTGGTCGCTGTCCTCGGCCCGCTCCAGCAGGTAGCCGCCGGTCAGCCGGCCCGCGAAGCGCACCCGGACCCGGCAGCCGGGCACCGCGGCCCCGTCCAGCGACGCGGGCACCAGGTAGTCGAACGGCCGGTCCAGGTGGGCCAGCGGCACGTCCACGGCGACCCGGGCCACCGGCAGCTTCTCCGCCGCGGGCGGCCGCCGGGACGTCCGCGCAGGCCGCGCGGCTGGGCTGGGCACGGTTCTGTCCTACCAGAGGCCACCGCCGCGCCGGGCCACGGCGGCCCAGCGCGGCCCCGCCAGCCCCACCCGCCGCGGCACGGCCCATCCGCCACGCTTCCAGACCAGCGAATCTTGATCCAGGAACGTTGATCTAGGTTCGCTGATCAGCCGGGGTGGGCACGCGCGGGCACGCGCTAGGTGAGCCGCCCGGCGGCCAGGGCCCGCGCCGCAGATCCCGTAATCCATAAATCTTGATCAACGAACCTTGATCAAGATTCGTTGATCAAGGCGTGGCTGGCTAGAGACCGCCGGCCGCGCGCAGGGCGTCGACCCGGTCGGTCCGCTCCCAGGAGAACGTCGGCTCCTCCCGGCCGAAGTGGCCGAACGACGCCGTCGGCGAGTAGATCGGCCGGAGCAGCTGCAGGTCCCTGATGATCGCGGCCGGGCGCAGGTCGAAGACCTTGAGCACCGCCTCCTGGATCTGCTCCACCGGCGCGTGCTCGGTACCGAAGCACTCCACGAACAGCCCGACCGGCTTGGCCTTGCCGATCGCGTACGCGACCTGGGTCTCGCAGCGGTCGGCCAGGCCGGCCGCGACAACGTTCTTGGCCACCCAGCGCATCGCGTACGCGGCGCTGCGGTCCACCTTGGAAGGGTCCTTGCCGGAGAACGCGCCGCCGCCGTGGCGGGCCATGCCGCCGTACGTGTCGATGATGATCTTGCGGCCGGTCAGGCCGGCGTCGCCCATCGGGCCGCCCACCTCGAACCGGCCGGTCGGGTTGACCAGCAGGCGGTAGCGCACGGTGTCCAGCTCGATGCCCAGGCTGGCCAGCACCGGCTCGACCACGTGCTCGCGGACGTCCGGGGTAAGCAGCCCGTCCAGGTCGATGGACGGGGCGTGCTGGGTCGACACCACCACGGTGTCCAGCCGGACCGGCCGGATGCCGTCGTACTCGATGGTCACCTGCGTCTTGCCGTCCGGGCGCAGGTAGGGCACGGTGCCGTCGCGCCGGATCTTCGACATCTGCCGGGACAGCCGGTGCGCCAGCATGATCGGCAGCGGCATGAGCTCGGGGGTCTCCCGGCACGCGTAGCCGAACATCATGCCCTGGTCGCCGGCGCCCTGGCGGTCGAGCTCGTCGGCGCCCTCGCCGGCCCGGTGCTCGAACGCGTGGCTCACGCCCTGGGCGATGTCCGGGGACTGCGACCCGATCGACACCGACACGCCGCAGGACGCCCCGTCGAAGCCCTTGGCCGAGGAGTCGTAGCCGATGTCGAGGATCTTCTCCCGGATGATGTCCGGGATGTCGACATAGGTCTCGGTGGTCACCTCGCCGGCGACGTGCACCTGGCCCGTGGTGATCATGGTCTCGACGGCGACCCGGCTGTTCGGGTCGCCGTCCAGCATGGCGTCCAGAATCGCGTCGCTGATCTGGTCAGCGATCTTGTCCGGATGGCCTTCCGTGACGGACTCCGAGGTGAAAAGACGACCGGCCACCTGACTCCTCACATTTCCCTGGGCGGGGACCCGCTGAGTTTAGCCGCCCCCGCCAGCCCCGCTGGTCAATCAGGTAGCCGCGCGGCGACCGCGTCCCAGATGAAGTCCGCCAGGACTTCCTTCGGGCCGCGCGGTACGTCGATGCGTCCCCCGTCCGCAGCAAGGATAACCGCGGCGTTGTCGGATGTGCCGAACGCCAGGCCCCCGCCCACCTGATTGACCACCAGCAGATCACAGCCCTTGGCGGCCAGTTTGGCCTGCCCGTTGGCCAGCAGGTCCCCGGTTTCCGCGGCGAACCCCACGATGACCTGCCCGGCCCGCCGGGCGGGTCCGGCCAGCTCACGCAGGATGTCCGGGTTCTCGGCCAGCTCGATTGGCTCCGGTGCCCCGCCGGTCTTCTTCAGTTTGCGGTCGGCCCGCGCGGCCGGCCGGTAGTCGGCGACCGCCGCGGCCATCACGATCGCGTCCGCGCCGGGCGACACGTCCAGCATCGCTTCCCGGAGTTCGGCCGCGGAAACGACCCGCAGCACGCGCGCGCCGGCCGGGTCGGCCAGCGCGGTGTTGGCCGCCACCAGGGTGACCTTGGCCCCGCGCGCGGCCGCGGTAGCGGCCAGCTCGTAGCCCTGCCGCCCGGACGACCAGTTGCCCAGGAACCGGACCGGGTCCAGCTCCTCCCTGGTCCCCCCGGCCGAG
>DASVBE010000244.1:0-5538 GCA_036375995.1 Streptosporangiaceae bacterium
CTGCTCTACCGCCACGACCAGGGCCAGGTCACCATCCACGCCGCCCTCACCATCAGCACCCCCCAGCCCTCACCGCTATCCTCCGCCGGTGCGAGAACCTGCCGCCCGCCCTGGCCGCCGCGCTTTCGGACTTAGAACAGCACCCCCGGCGGTGGGAAACCCTCCGCGATCATGAAACCGTGCTACTGGCGGGACCTGGCCCAGCCGCGGATGGCCTGGATCCGGGCCCGGATCTGGTCGCCGGTGGCCGCGGCCAGCGGCGGCCCGCCGCAGGCGCGGCGCAGCTCGGCGTGGATTACCCCGTGCGGCTGGCCGGTGCGGTGGTGCCAGGCCGCGATCAGCCCGTTCAGTTCCTTGCGCAGCGCGGCCAGGCCCTCCCTGGTGGCCACCGGGGCCGGCGCGCTGCCCCCGGCCGCGGCCGGGGGCAGCACCGCGTCCTGGCGGGCGGCGGGACCGGCCCGCCGGCCGGCCTGGCGCTGCCTGAGCAGCAGCCGGACCTGCTCAGGGTCGAGCAGCCCGGGGAGCCCGAGGAAGTCCTCTTCCTCGGCGGACACGCCGAACTCGCCGCCGTCGTACAGAACCCGGTCGAACTGCGCGGACGCCTCCAGCGCCTGGAACGGCAGCTCGTCGTCGAGGTCGGCGGTGCTGCGCTCGCGCTGCGCCGCGGCCAGCTCGCGTTCCTCCGCGTCCGGCGCCGGGGCGGCCAGCACGTGGTCGCGCTCGGCCTCCAGCTCGGCGGCGTAGCCGAGCAGCACCGGGATCGAGGGCAGGAACACCGAGGCGGTCTCGCCGCGCCGCCGGGCCCGGACGAACCGGCCGACCGCCTGGGCGAAGAACAGCGCGGTTCCCACGCTGGTCGCGTACACGCCCACGGCCAGCCGGGGGATGTCCACGCCCTCGGACACCATCCGGACCGCGACCAGCCAGCGGTCCGCCGAGCCCGCGAACGCGGCGATCTTGCGGCTCGCCGCCGGGTCGTCGGACAGCACGACCGCGGGCCGGGCGCCGGTGATCCGGCGCAGCAGCCCGGCGTAGGCGCGGGCGTCGGCGTGGTCGGTGGCGATGACCATGCCGCCCGCGTCGGGCACGTCGCGGCGGACCTCGGTCAGCCGGCGGTCGGCAGTTTCCAGAACGCGCGTGATCCACTCGCCGTCCGGGTTGAGCGCGGTCCGCCAGGCCTGGGACAGGTGCTCGCCGATCATCGGCGCGCCCAGGGTGCCGGCCAGCTCGTCGCCGGCCCGGGTCCGCCAGCGCATCTCACCGGAGTAGGCCAGGAAGATCACCGGCCGGACCACGCCGTCGGCCAGGGCCGGCCCGTAGCCGTACACGTAGTCGGCCTGGCTGCGGCGGCCGCCGTCGGGCTCCTGGAGATAGCTGACGAACGGGATGGGGTTGGTGTCGCTGCGGAACGGGGTGCCGGTCAGGGCGAGCCGGCGGCGGGCCGGCTCGAACGCCACCTGGACCGCATCACCCCAGGTCAGGGCATCGCCCGCGTGGTGGATCTCGTCGAAGATGACCAGCGTCCGCCGGTTCAGCGTGCGCTGCTGGTGCAGCGCCGGGTGCGCGGCGACCTGGGCGTAGGTGACCGCGACGCCGGTGAAGTCGGCCGAGGCCCGGCCCTGTGAGTTGCGGTACGCCGGGTCCAGGGCGATGCCGGTGCGGTGCGCGGCCTGGGCCCACTGGTGCTTGAGGTGCTCGGTCGGGGTGACCACCGTGACCGCCGCGATCTCCCGCCGGGCCAGCAGCTCGGCCGCGATCGTCAGGGCGTACGTGGTCTTGCCCGCGCCCGGCGTGGCGACCACCAGGAAGTCCCGCCGGGGCTGCGCGAAGTACTCCCGGTACGCCTCTTTCTGCCAGGCCCGCAGGGGCCCGAGCAGGTCCGCCCGGAGGCTCTCGCCGGGGCGGCGCCCCCGTTCCTCTTCGTCTTCCTCGGCAGCAGAAACGGGGGCACTCACGAGGTCGAGAGGCTACCAGCGGAGGGACCGGAGAGAGCGGCGGACGTGGCCGCGTCGGCCGGGTAGAACGCCTCGATCGCGAGTTCCTCGACGGTGACGTCGGCCGCGGTGCCGACCACCGCGGAGATGCTGAAGAACGACAGCTCCTGGCCGCCGGCCCGGTAGCGCAGCGGCAGCACCACGTCGGACGCGGACACCGAGTGGTCCTCGCCACCCGGGTAACCGGCCAGCTCGGCGGCCAGTTCGCGGAGCCGCTGGTCGCCCAGCGCCGCGGCGCGGCGGCGCAGCTGGCTGAGCAGGTGCGCGCGCCACTGCGGCAGGTTGACGATCCGCGGCGCCATGCCGTCCGGATGCAGGCTGAGGCGCAGCACGTTGACCGGCGGGACGAGCAGCTCCGGGGCGCAGCCGTCGGTCAGCGCGGCCACCGCGCCGTTCGCGTCGACCATCTCCCACCAGCGGTTGATCAGCACCGCCGGGTTCGGCTCGTGCGCGGCCAGCACCCGGCGCAGCGCGGCGCGCACGCTGGCCAGCTCCGGCTCGTCAAGCCCGTGCTGCGGGTAAGCGGGCGCGTAGCCGCCGGCCAGCAGCATCGTGTTGCGCTCGCGCAGCGGCACGTCCAGCTGCTCGGTCAGCCGGATGATCATCTCCGGGGTCGGCCGGGACCGGCCGGTCTCCACGAAGCTCAGGTGCCGGGTCGAGATGTCGGCCTGGATGGACAGGTCGAGCTGGCTGAGCCGCCGCCGCCGGCGCCAGTCCCGCAGCAGTTCCCCCACGGACGGCAGGCCCGCCGGGCCCGCTGAGACGGTCGTCATCGTGCTCACCGGCCGACCATAACCAGGCCCGGGTAGGCAGCGCGATTACCTCCCACGTCATGCCGGTGCATTACCTCCCGCGTAATCGACAGCCCGCCCGGCCGCTGCCGAATATGGCGGCACCGGCGGGCGCCACGGCCCCCGGATGACCCGGAAGGACCGACCATGAACGACCTGATCGCCAAGTACCTCGAGACCTGGAACGAGACCGACCCGGTCCGCCGCCAGAAGCTCATCGCCGAGGTATTCGCGGCCGACGCGCAGTACACCGACCCGCTGGCCGAGGTCCGCGGCCGGGGCGCGATCGACGCGCTGATCGGCGCGGTCCAGCAGCAGTTCCCCGGCTTCGTATTCACCCCGGCCGGCCCGGTGGACGCGCACCACCAGCAGGTCCGCTTCACCTGGGGACTGGGCCCCGACGGCGCCGAGCCGCCCGTGATCGGTTTCGACGTCGCGGTCACCGACGAGGCCGGCCAGATCGCCTCGGTCTACGGCTTCCTCGACAAGGTCCCCGCCTGAATCTCCCGACGCGCATAGGAGACATCCCGATGACCACCGCAACGGTCACCCGCAGCCGGTCCGCCGGCCGCCCAGGACCGGCCTCGCCCGCGCCCGCCGGCCGCAACGGCTGGGGGCCGTTGCTGGTGGTGCTGGCCGGCACGTTCATGGCCCTGCTCGACTTCTTCATCGTCAACGTGGCGCTGCCGTCCATCCAGTCCGGGCTGCACGCCAGCCGGGCCGCGGTGCAGCTGATCATCGCCGGTTACGGGCTGACGTTCGCCACCGGGATGATCACCGGCGGCCGGCTCGGCGACCTGTACGGGCGGCGGCGGATGTTCATGGCCGGCCTGGCCCTGTTCACGCTGACCTCCGCGGCCTGCGGGCTGGCGCCCAGCGCCGGGCTGCTGATCGGCGCCCGGGTGCTGCAGGGCGCGGCCGGCGCGCTGATGACCCCGCAGGTACTGGCCATCATCGGCATCGTCTACGCGGGCCCGCGCCGGGACCGCGCGTTCGCCGCCTACGGCCTGGCCATGGGCTTCGCCGGGGTCCTCGGCCAGCTGCTCGGCGGCGCGATCATCACGGCCAGCGTCGGCGGGTCCGGCTGGCGCGGCATCTTCCTGATCAACGTGCCGGTCGGGCTGACCGCGCTGCTGCTGGCCCGCCGGGTCATCCCGGAGTCCGCCGGCCACAAGGCCCGCGGCGACACTGGCCGCGGCAACACTGGCCGCCTCGACCTGGCCGGGACCGCCCTCGCCACGGCCGGCCTGGCCGCCGTGGTGGCGCCGCTGATCGAGGGCCAGCAGTACGGCTGGCCGGCCTGGACCTGGGCCAGCCTGGCTGCCGCACCGGTGCTGCTGGGCGGGTTCGTGGCGCACCAGCGCCGCCGGGCCGCGTCCGGCCGGTCCCCGCTGGTCGACCCGGGCCTGTTCACCTCCCGCGGGTTCAGTGTGGGCTCGCTGGCCGCGCTGGCCTTCGGCCTGGTGCCCGCCTCGTTCTTCTTCGTGCTGGCGCTCTTCCTGCAGGACGGCCTGGCCCTGTCGGCACTGCTGTCCGGCGAGGTGTTCGCCGCGGTCGGCGCCGGCTACTTCGCCGCGATGATGCTGGCCACCGGGCTGGCCCGGCGGCTGGGCCGCCAGGTGCTGGCGCTGGGCGCCGCGGTGGTGGCGGCGGGCGCCCTGCTGCTGGCCGCGGCCGACGGTGGTCCGTCCTGGGCGCCGCTGCTGCCCGGCCTGGCGGTGACGGGGTTCGGCATCGGGCTGGTGCTCGTCCCGCTGTCGGCCACGGTGCTGGCCGGGGTGGATACGCGGCACGCGGGCGCGGCGGCCGGCGTGCTGGCCACCGCCCAGCAGGTCGGCGGGGCGGTCGGGGTCGCGCTGGTGGGCGTGGTCTTCTACCGGTCGCTGGGAGCAGGCGCCTTCGGCCACGCGATGACGGTGGCGCTGATCCTGCTGGCCGGCCTGACGGCGGTCACCGCGGCGCTGGTCCAGCTGCTCCCCCGCCGGGCGCGGTAGCAGGAACCTCAGGCAGCCAATCCGGCTGCGGCCCGAACCGGCCGCAGCCGGATTGCGCGCTCAGCGGCGCGTAACGAAAGTGCCGCGGCCCTGGCGGGTGACCACCAGGCCGTCCGCTTCCAGCGCGGAGATGGCCTTGATTACCGTGTTCCTGGACAGTCCGAACTCCTGCGTGAGCGTGTTCAGCGACGGCACGCGATGCTGGATCTCACCGGTGCGGATGCGCTCCCTGATGATGTTCGCCAGCTGCTCCCAGTACGGCAACGGCGAGTTCTCGTCCACGTGCACGATCCCACACCCCCCATGTGAGCCGCGAACACGCAACTACTACCCGCAAAAGGCATACAAATATCTGAACGTGCACGCTAATGTGTGAACTAGTAGGTAACAGTTGAGTCGACTGGAGGCGGGCAGTGACTGAGCTAGGCCGGAACGACCTGAGCCAGCAGGACAAGGAGCAGCTGATCCGGCTGCGGTGGCTGTGGGAGAAGAGCTACGAGATCGACTGCGACGGCGGGACCTGGACGGCCAGGCGGCAGGATGACCCGGACGTGGTCCTGACCGCGTCCTCCAGCCAGGCGCTGTGGCTGGCCATCAAGGACGACAACGCCAAGCGCCAGGCCCAGACCGGCCGGGGCGGGTACTGGATCGAGACCTGCAGCGGCCCGCCCTACTTCGTGGCCACCCCGCCCGCCCCGCGGTTCCGCAACTCGGGCTAGCGGAGAAGCCGCGGCATCGCGGAATGTCCGAGGCCAGGAG
>DASVBE010000265.1:0-8703 GCA_036375995.1 Streptosporangiaceae bacterium
GGCTCCCGCCCGGGAGCCGGTCCCGGCGGCCGGCCCGGCGCGATCCGGCCCGGGCCGCCGCGACCCGGCTCGGCCCGTGGCGGAGCGGCCGGCCGCGGCCCCGGCAAAATCGGCCTGCGGCCGATGCTGCGCCGCGGCAACCCGTCCCGGCGGCTGAACCTCGCGATGCTGTGCATCGTGTTCGCGCTGTCCCTGTTCGTCGCCCGGCTGGTGCAGATGCAGGGCTTTGAGTCGGCCAAGTACCAGAAGAAGGCCGAAACCCAGCGCCTGAAGGTGATCCCCATCCCGGCGGTCCGCGGCGCGATCACCGCCAGCGACGGCACGGTGCTGGCCATGACCGCCCGGACCGACCTGGTGTTCGCCGACCCGCCGCTGATGCCGGCCAGCAAGCGGGCGGACGCCGCGGCCAAGCTGGCCGGCCCGCTGGGCCTGCCCGCGGAGCAGATCCTCAGCCTGATCAACGACGCGGCGCCGGGCAACGAGTACGTGGTGCTGGCCAGGAACGTGCCGGCCGCGGCTGGCGACGCGGTCGCCAGGCTCAACCTGCTCGGCATCGGCGAGACGCCCAGCTACGCCCGGGTCTACCCGAACGGCAACCTGGCCGCCAACCTGGTCGGCTTCGCCACCTCCCCGGGCGACGGCAGTGATCTGCGCGGCCAGGCCGGCCTGGAGTACAAGTACAACTCGCTGCTGGCCGGCAAGGACGGCAAGCAGGAGGTCGAGGCCGGCTCGGACGGCCAGCCGATCCCGTTCACCCCGGACAAGGTCCAGCCGGCCGTGCCGGCTGGCAGCCTGCGCCTGACCATTCAGCCGGACCTGCAGTGGGAAGCGCAGCGGGCCTGCCACGCGCAGGTGGTGCGGACCCGGGCGGACAACTGCTCCGTGGTGATCATGCAGCCGCACACCGGCCGGATCCTGGCCATGGCGCAGTACCCGTCGTTCAATCCGTCGCACCCGGCCGTCACCCAGAACCTCCCGGTGTCCGACGTGTTCGAGCCCGGCAGCACCGGCAAGGTCATCACCGTGGCCGCGGCGCTGGAGCACGGCGGGCAGACCCCGATGAGCCCGTACACGGTCCCGTACCGGATCGTGATGGACCACCTCTACCCGTTCCACGACGCGGAGTTCCACCCGACCGAGCGGCTGACCGTGGCCGGGATCCTGGCCAACTCCAGCAACGTCGGCATGGTGCAGGTGGTCAAGCACGTCCCGCCGCGCATGCAGTACCGCTACTACCGCAACTTCGGCCTTGGCTCGCCCACCGGGCTCGGCCTGCCGGGGGAGAGCGCGGGCCTGCTGCCGAAACCGTCGCAGTGGAGCGGCGACACCCGGTACACGCTGGCCTTCGGCCAGGGCGTGGCGGTCACCGCGGTGCAGATGGCCAGCCTCTACGCCACGATCGCGAACGGCGGCGTGCGGGTCTCCCCGTCGATTGTGGCCGGGGAGACCAGCGGCAAGGGCGTCTACACCCCGGCGCCCCCGCCGGACCGCACCCGGGTGCTGCGCACCCAGACCGCGCATGAGCTGCTGGCCATCCTTCAGCAGGTGCCGCACGTCGACGACCTCGGCGGCGAGCCGTGGGGCGAGATCGCCGGCTACCCGATCGCGGCCAAGACCGGCACCGCCCAGCTGCCCGACCCGGCCAAGGGCGGCTGCCTGTGCATGTACGGCTCCAGCTACATCGGCATCGCGCCGGCCGACGACCCCCAGCTGGTGGTGGCGGTGCATGTGCAGAACCCGAAGCGGCGGGGCTACTTCGGCGACGCGGTCGCGGGGCCGGTGTTCAACCGCGTGATGAAGTTCGCCCTGCAGACCCTCCAGATCCCGCCGGACCACAGCAAGCCGCCGAAGGTACGGCTCACGGCCCCCTGAACGGGGGTAATCTCTGCGCGTGCCAGCGGTCCTGCGTCCTCAGAGGCCACCCGCCCGTCCGCTCGCCGGGCTGGCGGCGCTGCTCGGGCTGAAGCCCGCGGCCGGGCGGCCGGATGACGGCCCGGACCCGGCAGGCGGGGCCATCACCGGGATCACCCACGACTCCCGCCAGGTCCAGCCCGGGGACCTGTACGCCGCGCTGCCCGGCGCGCAGCAGCACGGCGCCCGGTTCGCCGCCGACGCCGCCCGGGCCGGCGCCGCCGGGGTTCTCACCGATCCGGACGGCCGCGACCTGGCGGCCGGCTGCGGGCTGCCGCTGTTCGTGGTCACCGACCCGCGGGCCCGGCTGGGTGAGGTGGCCTCCTGGGTGTACGGCCACCCGTCAGGACGGCTGGCCCTGACCGGGGTGACCGGCACCAGCGGCAAGACCACCACCAGCTACCTGATCGAGGCCGGGCTGCGCGCCGCGGGCCACCGCACCGGCCTGATCGGCGGGGTGGAGACCCGGGTGGCCGGCCAGGCCGTGCCCAGCCAGCTCACCACCCCTGAGGCCACCGACCTGCAGGCCTGCCTGGCGGTGATGGCCGAGCGCGGGGTCACCGCGGCGGCCATGGAGGTGTCCAGCCACGCGCTGGCCCTGGGCCGGGTGGCCGGCACCTCGTTCGCGGTGGCGGTGTTCACCAACCTGTCCCAGGACCACCTGGACTTCCACGCGGACATGGACGACTACTTCGCGGCCAAGGCGCAGCTGTTCACCCCCGGCTTCGCCCGGTCCGCGGTGGTCAACACCGACGACGCGCACGGCCGCAGGCTCGCTGCCTCGCCCAAGATCCCCACCACGACGTACTCGGCGGCCGGGCACCCGGGCGCGGACTGGCGCGCGGCTGACGTGCGGACCGGCGCGGACGGCAGCACGTTCCGCGTCATCGGGCCCGGCGGGGTATCGGCCGGCGTCTCCCTGGCCCTGCCCGGGGAGTTCAACGTGGCCAACGCGCTGGCCGCGATCGTCGCGCTGGTCGAGTCGGGCACCGGGCTGGCGGTCGCGGTGGCCGGGGTCGGTTCCTGCACCGGGGTGCCCGGCCGGCTGGAGCGGGTCGGCCCGGGCCAGGGTCCGGCCGTGCTGGTCGACTACTCGCACAAGCCGGGCGCGGTGGAGGCGGTGCTGACCGCGCTGCGCCCGGTCACCGCGGGCGCGCTGACGATCGTGCTCGGCTGCGGCGGCGACCGGGACCGGGCCAAGCGCCCGCTGATGGGCGCGGCCGCCGCCCGGCTGGCCGACACCGCGATCTTCACCAGCGACAACCCGCGCTCCGAGGACCCGCTGGCGATCCTGGACGCGATGCTGTCCGGGGCGCTGACCGTGCCGCCGCGGGCCCGCGCGCACGTGGTCGTCGAGCCGGACCGGGCGGCCGCCATCGACCTCGCCATCGCCCGTGCCGGGCCCGGCGACATCGTGCTGATCGCCGGGAAGGGCCACGAGACCGGGCAGTACGTGGGCCCGGCGGTGATCCCGTTCGACGACCGTGAGGTCGCCGCCGAAGCCCTGTCACGGCGGGCGGCCGGCCGCGAGATGATGCTGGGCGGACCCGCGCCAGGCCGCGGGCCGCGATCTGATCCGGAGGACTCGTGATTCCCCTGTCCGTAGGGCAGCTGACGGCTCTGCTCGGGGCCCGGCCGGACCGGGTCGCTGACCCGGCGGCGCTGGTCACCGGCCCGGTCGTGATCGACTCGCGGCAGGCAGAGCCGGGCAGCCTGTTCGCCGCGCTGCCGGGGGAGCGGGCCGACGGCCACGACTTCGCCGCGGCGGCGGCCGCGGCCGGCGCCACCGTGGTGCTGGCGCAGCGGCCGGTGGGCGTGCCCGCGCTGATCGTCCCTGACGTGACCGCGGCACTGGGCCAGCTGGCCCGGGCCGTGCTGGACCGGATCGGCGACCCGGTGGTGGTGGGCATTACCGGGTCGGCCGGCAAGACCACCACCAAGGACCTGGCCGCCCAGCTGATCGAGCCGCTCGGGCCCACGGTCTCGCCGCGCAACTCGTTCAACAACGACATCGGCCTGCCGCTGACCGTGCTGCGCGCGGACGGGCAGACCCGGTACCTGATCGCGGAGATGTCCGCCCGCGGCACCGGGCACATCGCCCGGCTGTGCGCGATCGCGCCGCCGTCGATCGGCGCGGTGCTGTTCGTCGGGCACGCGCACGCCGGCGACTTCGGTGGCATCGACGCGGTAGCCAGGGCCAAGTCCGAGCTGCCCGCGGCCCTGCCGCCGGACGGCTGGGCCCTGCTCAACGCTGACGACCCGCGGGTCCGCGCGATGGCCGCCGTCACGCAGGCGGAAGTGATGCTGTTCGGCCGGTCAGAAGATGCCGCGGTACGCGCCACCGGGGTTACCGTGGACGGCTCCGGCCGGCCCGCGTTCACCCTGACTACCCCGTCCGGGTCGGCGCCGGTCCGGCTCCGGCTGCGGGGCGAGCACAACGTGTCCAACGCACTGGCCGCCGCGGCCATCGCGGACCGGCTCGGCCGGGCCGCAGCGGACATCGCGGCCGGGCTGTCGGCGGCGGAGGCGCGCAGCCGGTGGCGGATGGAGGTCACCGAGCGCCCCGACGGGGTAACCGTGATCAACGACGCGTACAACGCCAACCCCGAGGCGATGCGGGCCGCGCTGTCGACCCTGCAGATCATCGCCCGCGGCCGCCGCGCGTTCGCCGTGCTCGGCTACATGACCGACCTCGGGCCTGCGGAAGTGCCCGCGCACGAGCAGCTTGGCCGGGACGCGGCCGGCGCGGGCCTGGCGGGCCTTATCGTGGTGGGTGACGCCGCAGCGCCGATCCTGGCCGGGGCGAAATCCCATCCGTCCTGGCGGGGTGAGCTGCTCGGCGTCGCCGATACCAGCGCCGCGATCCAGGCCATGCGGGACCGGCTTCGCCCGGGTGATGCTGTCCTGGTCAAGGCCTCCCGTGTGGCTGCCATCGAGGGCATTGCCCTGGCCCTGGCGGGCGAGAAGGAGCCGGCCCGGTGAAAACGATCCTCGTCTCGTCCGGTGTCGCTCTGCTGCTCGCGCTGTTCGGCACGCCGCTGGCGATCAAGCTCTTCCAGCGGCGCGGCTACGGCCAGCTGATCCGCGAGGAGGGGCCGTCTTCGCACCAGACCAAGCGCGGCACCCCGACCATGGGCGGCACGGTCATCGTGATCGCCTCGCTGATCGGCTACTTCATCGGCCACGTGGCCACCAGGGACCCGATGTCCGCGTCCGGCCTGCTCGTGCTGATGCTGATGACCGGCCTGGGCCTGGTCGGCTTCATCGACGACTTCATCAAGATCTACAAGCAGACCAGCCTGGGCCTGCGCAGCGGCGCGAAACTGGCCGGCCAGGCCGTGGTCGGGGCTCTGTTCGCGCTGCTCGTGCTGCGCTACGCGGACGGCTACGACATCACCCCGGCCGACGCGCACGTGGCGTTCCTGCGCGACCTCGGCCCGTCCATCGGGGTCGCCCCGTTCGTGCTGTGGATCATGTTCATGATCGCCGGGACGTCCAACGCGGTGAACCTGACCGACGGCCTGGACGGGCTGGCCACCGGCGCGGCCACGCTGGTGCTCGCCTCCTACGTGCTGATCGCCAACTGGCAGCTGCGCAACGACTGCACGGTCGCGCTGACCCCGCACTGCTACGCCGTCCGCGACCCGCTCGACCTGGCCGTGGTGGCCGCCTCGGTGCTCGGCGCCTGTTTCGGGTTCCTGTGGTGGAACGCCCCGCCGGCCCGGATCTTCATGGGCGACACCGGGTCGCTGGCCCTTGGCGGGGTGCTGGCCGGGCTGGCCGTGACCACCAAGACCCAGCTGCTGCTGGTCATCCTCGGCGGGCTGTTCGTGATCATCGCGCTGTCCGTGATCATCCAGGTCGGCTCGTTCAAGATGACCGGCAAACGGGTCTTCCGGATGGCCCCGCTGCAGCATCATTTCGAGCTGCTCGGCTGGGCCGAAACTACGATCGTGATCCGGTTCTGGCTGGTCTGCGGCCTGTTCATCGCGCTCGGCCTGGGCATCTTCTACGTGGAGTGGCTGCCCGGCTAGCTGTGCTTACTGGCGAGCGCAGGGCCGCTGGAGAGGCGCTGCGCTCGCTGGCCGGCTCCGCCGGCAGCCTCCGCTCGCCCGGATGCGGCGACACGCGCCGGATGTCCGCGTTCCGGCGGGGGCCGGCCCTGAGACTGGGATCATGGACCTCGCCGCCCCGCCTGCCGCCCCCCAGGCCGAGCCGACGGCTGCCGTGCCCCGCCCGCGGCGCGGCCGGGCGCTGCCGGGCTGGCTGGCCCTGCTCGACCGGCCGCTGACGTCGTATTACCTGATCCTCGGCATCACCGTGCTGCTGATCGCGCTGGGCCTGATCATGGTGCTGTCCACGTCCTCGGCGGTGGCCCTGGACAGCGGCACCTCGACCTACGCCGGGTTCCAGAAGCAGCTGCTCGGGGTGGCCGTCGGGCTGCCGCTGATGTGGGCCGCGGCCAAGTCCTCGCCCACCCTGTTCCGCGCCGCCGCCTACCCGCTGATGGGCATCTCGATCCTGGGCCTGATGCTGGTGCTGGCCGTCGGGGTGGAGGCCAGCGGCGCCACCCGGTGGCTTCAGGTCGGCCCGTTCCAGGTGCAGCCGTCCGAGTTCGCCAAGCTGGCGTTCGTGCTGTGGGGTGCGGACCTGCTGGCCCGCAAGGAGAAGCTGGGCCAGCTCAAGGACTGGCGCCAGCTCCTGCTGCCGCTGCTGCCCGGCGCCGCGCTGCTGTGCATGCTGGTCATGCTCGGCGATGACCTGGGCACCACGTTCCTGCTGCTGGTCATCTTCCTGGCGCTGCTGTGGGTGATCGGCACGCCGGGCCGGATGTTCATCGGCATCCTGGCCATGATGGGCTTCGTGATGATCATCCTGGTCATCGTGGCGCCCTACCGGCTGGAGCGGATCACCGGCTTCCTGCACCCGCAGGCCGACCCGTCCGCCGCGGGCTACCAGCTCAAGCAGGGCACGTATGCGCTTGGCTCCGGCGGCCTGTTCGGCGTCGGGCTCGGCGCGGGCCGGGAGAAGTTCGGCTACGTGCCGAACTCCACCACCGACTTCATCTTCGCCATCATCGGCGAGGAGCTCGGGCTGGTCGGCACGGTCTGCGTGGCCGTGCTGTACGGCGGCCTGGCCTACGCCGGGCTGCGCATCGCCCGGCGGGTCCCGGACACGTTCATGCGGCTCGCCGCGGCCGCCGCCACCGCCTGGATCTCGCTCCAGGCCCTGGTCAACATCGGCGCGGTGATCGGCATGCTGCCGATCACCGGGGTGCCGCTGCCGCTGGTGTCCGCGGGCCTGTCCTCGCTGATCGTCACCATGATCACGCTCGGCATGCTGATGTCGTTCGCGAAACGCGAACCCGGCGCGGCGCAGGCGCTTGCCGACGCTGGCCCCGGCGTGCCGCGGCGCATCCTAAGCTGGCTAGGCCTGGCGGGCCGGTCCGGCTGACCCCCCGCCACGGCCAGGGCCACGCGATGGTGAGGAGACCAGGCAGATGAGCGTCATGCTGGCGGGCGGCGGTACGGCCGGGCATATCGAGCCGGCCCTGGCGCTGGCTGATGCGCTCCGGCAGGCCGACCCGCGGATCCAGGTGACCTGCCTGGGCACCGAGCGCGGCCTGGAGACCCGGCTGGTCCCGAACCGCGGCTACGACCTGGCCCTGATCCCGCCGGTCCCGCTGCCCCGCAAGCTCACCCCGGCGCTGCTGTCGGTGCCCAAGCGGCTCGCCGACGCGGTCGGCACCGCGGCGGCCGCGCTGGACCAGACCGGCGCCCAGGTCCTGGTCGGGTTCGGCGGCTACGTGGCCACCCCGGCTTACCTGGCCGCCCGCCGCCGCGGCCTGCCCATCGTGGTGCACGAGGCGAACTTCCGGCCCGGCCTGGCCAACCGGATCGGCGCCCGGCTGACCCGGCACGTGTTCACCGGCCAGCCGGGCACCAAGCTCAGGCACTCCCGCTACATCGGCATCCCGATCCGCCGCGAGATCGCCGGGCTCGACCGGCTGGCGCTCAGCGACAAGGCCCGCGCGCACTTCGGCCTGCGGCCCGACCTGCCCGTGCTGCTGGTCACCGGCGGCTCGCAGGGGGCCAGGTCGCTGAACCTGGCGGTCACTGGTGCGGCTGAGGCGATCCGCGCGGCCGGGGTCCAGGTGCTGCACATCATCGGCCCCAAGTCGGACCTGCGCCCGGTGCCGTCCTCGCCGGACGCGCCCTACGTGATGCTGCCGTACGTGGACCGGATGGACGCGGCCTATGCCGCCGCGGACTTCGCGCTGGTCCGCGGCGGCGCGATGACCTGCGCCGAGCTGACCGCGGTGGGCCTGCCCGCGGTGTACGTGCCGCTGCCGCACGGCAACGGGGAGCAGCGGCTGAACGCAATCCCGATCGAGCAGGCGGGCGGCGGCCTGATCGTGCCGGACTCCGACCTGAGCCCGGACTGGGTCCGTGACATGCTGCTGCCAGTGCTGCTCGACCCCGAGCTGGTGGCCGCCATGTCCATGAAGGCGGCCGGCATCGGCCGCGCCGACGCGGACCGTCAGCTGGCCGCCGAGGTGCTGCGGGTCATGGATACCGGACGGCAGCGGGCCGGACGGCGGCACTAATGGCGGACCTTGTAAGGCCTACGGACCCGGTCACGGTGGGGGAGCTGGGCCGGGTGCACTTCACCGGCATCGGCGGGGCCGGGATGTCCGGCATCGCCCGCATCCTGCTGGCCCGCGGCGTGCCGGTGTCCGGCACCGACTCGGCGGACTCCGCGCTGCTGGCCGAGCTCGCCGCGCTCGGCGCG
>DASVBE010000296.1:0-3249 GCA_036375995.1 Streptosporangiaceae bacterium
GCAACATCCCGGTCTTCATCTCCGTCTACGGCGGCTGGGTCACCGTCGCGGGTACCAGCGCCGCGGCCCCGCTGGTGGCCGGGATCTACGGCCTGGCCGGCAACGGCACCACGATCACCACCGCCCGGCTGTACCAGCACCGGCGGTCGTTCTTCGACATCAGCACGGGCGACAACGTCTTCGCCCCGCCCGTGCAAACCTGCGGTGCCGACTACCTGTGCACCGCGAAGAAGGGCTACGACGCGCCCACCGGCCTGGGCACGCCGGACGGTCCCGGGGGTCTGTAACGAGGCCCCCGACCGGGCGGGCGGGCGATAACGTCCGTCCGCCCGGACGGACGGACAGAGGCGAAACCGCTAGTACGATGTTGGCCGGCCCAAGCAGCGACTTTCGCCGGCTGGTCGTCCCTATCCGGACTGGGGCGGTCCGCCCGTGAGTGCCCTGACACCGGCACCTGGCCCTGCGCGAGCAGCGGCCTGGCGAGGGAGACCGAATGGGTCCCAGACTCCTCCGGCGTACGTTGTCCCTGGCCGCACTGGGGGGCCTGATGGCCAGCCTGGGGGCTGCAACTGCTCCGCCGCCGGCGATGGCCGAGATACCAGCGGCCGTGGTCCTGGCCGCCACGGGCGCACCGGCCCGGTTGCCCCGGCCGGTGCTGCTGATTACTGGCTTCCAGCTGGCTGTCCTGGCCGGGCCTGGTGGCCGGCCGGTCACGGCGCTGATCCCGCCGGATCCGTCCCTGTCCGCCGGCGGGACGGCGATCCTGACGATGGGCCAGCCGGGGCATCTCTGCGAGGTTCCCGCGGACGCGCTGCCGTTCCTGGGCCGGGGCCTGGACCCGGCCCTGTTCAGCGTGGCCGCGCTGCGGCGGGCCGAGCACGGGGGCCGGCTGCCGGTCCAGGTCAGCTACACCGGGCGGGTGCCGTCCCTGCCCGGCGTCACGATCACCCGTGCGGCGGCCGGCACAGCCGAGGGGTTCGTCACCGCCCGGTCAGCCCCGCGTTTCGGCGCGGCGCTGCACCGCCAGTACCTGGCCGATCACGACCGGGCCGCCTACGGAACCGACGGCCTGTTCGGCCACGGGGTATCAATAGCGCTGGCGGGCGCAGTGACCCCGGCGCCGGTCCGGCCCCGGTTCGTGATGCGTACGCTCACCATTCACGCCACCAGCCTGGCCGGCCGGCCGGACAACGGCGACGTGGTCTTCCTGACCAGCGCGGACGACACCAGGCGCAGCACGGGCCAGAGCATTTTCCGGGACGGCATCGCCCGGGTGAGCGTGCCCGCCGGCCGCTATTGGGCCACCGGTGAGTTCATGACCACAGACAAGGTGGGCCTCGTTTTCCCCCCTCAGTTCACCGTCCCGGCCCACGGGCCGGTCCCCCGGGTGCAGATCGCCGGGCCGAGCGCCACGAGCGTGCTCCGCGTTTCCACTCCCCGGCCCGCGGCCATGAACATGCTGGCCTTCACCACGATGATGCGCGGCCGCACCGGACCGCCCGCTGTCTTCTCCGAGAATCTGCTCGGTGTCATCCCGGGCAAGGTGCAAAAGCTCGCGGTGGCGCCGGCCAGCTTCCCGGCGGAAACGGGCCGCCTGGAAACCTTCACCCAGGTGCAGCTGCTCTCGCCGGCCGGCGCCCGCCCGCCGTACGCCTACAACCTGGATTTCCCCGGCCCGCCGGACCGGGTCCCGGGGCAGCGGTTCACGGTCCAGCCGTCCAGCCTGGCCACCGTCACCGAGAACTTCTTCCAGGACCAGCCGTCATCCGGGCTCTGGGCGACGAGCGGCGGGACCGGACCCGAACTCGCGGCGGGAGTCGCGACGTTCCCGCCGCCGCAGCGGCTGCCCGGCCAGCGGGTCGAGTACCTGACCGGCGACCCGTCAGTACTGTGGCAGGGCTCGTACGTCGAGTTCGCCAGCACGCTGGCGGGCGGGCAGCACGGGCCACCGCGCACCTACCGCCCGGGTGAGGCAGTCACCGAGGACTGGGGCCGGTATCCGCTGCACCCGGCGTCCACGGTAAATCTGGCCGGCCCGGCCGCCGGCCTCCAGCTGCCGTCCGCGGCGCGGGCGGGCGACCTGCTGACCCCGGCGGTCTCGCCGTTCAGCGACAGCACGCCCGGCCATGAGGGCAGCTTCGTGTCCCCCGACCCGGCCTCGAAGCTCACCGAGCGGTACGAGGTCGACCAGGACGGCGCCCGGCTGGCGTCCGGCGACGCGAGCCAGGGCATCCCGCCGGTGCGGCTGAGCCCGGGCCCGTCCAGGGTCCGGTTCACGCTGTCGGCCCGGCGGACGGGCCCGCACTACATCCTGTCCCCGGCCAGCACGACGACGTGGCAGTGGCAGTCGCAGCGCGACCCGTCGGCCACGGTGCCGCCGCCATGGACCTGCCTGACCGGATCCCGGGCCCACCCGGCGCTGACCCGGCGGTGTGCGGTGCAGCCGATGATGACACTGGCCTACCGGGTGGCCGGGCTCAGCCCGGCCGGGGCCACCGCACCAGGCCGCCAGCAGATCGGGCTGACCATCGGGCATCTTCAGCTGGCCGCCGACCCGGCGATCACCAGCGCCGCCCTGAAGGTTTCCCTCGACAGCGGGAAGACGTGGCGGCCCGCGCAGGTCACCCCGGGGAGGACGGCCGGCCAGTACACCGCGTCGTTCACCGCCCCGGCGGGCGCGTTCGTGACGCTGCGGACCACCGCTACCGACGCGGCCGGCGGGTCGGTCACCGAGACCATCACCCGCGCCTACCAGACCACCGCGGCCCCCGCCACCGGGGCCCCCGCCACCGCGGTGACCACGGCCGCGGTTCAGCGGCCGGCCGGCCCGGACGGCTTCATCCAGCCGCCGTGCGCGCGGCCGAAGGCCGGGCAGGCGCGGTGCTTCCTGGCCTACCGGCCGCAGGCCGCGGTGAACCGCGCGCTGGCCCCCGGGCGGGCCGCTGGGCGGGCGGGCGGGCCGCGCGGGCTGGGCGCGGCGGCCCTCCGGTCGGCGTACCGGCTGCCGTCACCGCGGTCCTCGGACCAGACGGTGGCTGTGTCGATCGCCTTCCACACCCCGCACCTGGCCCGTTACCTGGCCGCCTACCGCAGGCAGTTCGGGCTGCCGCCGTGCACGGTGGCCAGCGGCTGCTTCCGCCAGGTCAACCAGCACGGCGGAACAAAACCCGAGCCGTCCGGGGTGGGCACCGGGTGGGACCTGGAGGCCACCCTGGACGTGTCGATGATCTCGGCGGCCTGCCCGCGCTG